>NZ_SZXG01000029.1:206392-286996 GCF_005281305.1 Citrobacter sp. wls706
GGGGTTTTTTTATGGGATTCTGTTGGCGCTAAAGATAGATCACGCAGGCCGGATAAGGCGTTTCCTCCTCCACCCGGCAAATGGTTTTATTTCCCGCCCGACGTGCGGCGCTGGAGCTGGTCGCGCAGGTTCGGCGGCGTACCTTTGATGGTTAACGTGTCCGTCGCCGGATCCCAGAAAATACGCTCGCCCAGCAGCATGGCGTCAAAATTAATGGTTAACCCACCGCCGCTGCCGGCAAATTTGGTTAACTGGCGCAGCGTACTGCGATCCGCCGGGAAGCTCTCTTCCAGCTCATACCCTTTATCAGCGGTAAATTCGCTGAAGCTGACTTCACTGACGCCGGAAAGCTCTTTAGACAGCGACTCCAGCTCAATCTCTTCACCGGCCTGTAGCTGCTCGTTGCAGTAGCTGTAGACCTGCTGACGCACATTCTGGCGCTCGGCTTTATCCAGTTGCGCCTCATTGGTGAAGTCATCGACCGCCTGCAGCAGACCGCGGTTTTGCGCTTTGGCGTTCAGACCTTCGCTGGCGCCGAGAAAGTCCATGAAGAAATCGGCGACTTTGCGCCCTACCCGCCCTTTCAGGAACGTCAGATAGCGTGTGGACTCCGGATTGGTTTCCCACTCGGTTAAATCAATACGCGCCACGATGTCCGCATGATTGATATCCAGATAGTGCGTCGGGTTGATATCCAGATTTTCATTGACGCGCATGCTGCTTAAATTGTTCAGCACGGCAACCAGCAGATACTCTACCGCCAGATAGCGGTAATGGCAGAACAGGACAATACCGCCGTCGGCAAAAGGATATTTCGCCAGCTCGTCCCGCAAACGCCCTGTCGCGGCACGGCTAAAAGCCAGAAAATCCTCTTCGCCCTGACGCTGTAAACGCAGCGTTTGCGCCAGCTCGCTCTCTTCGCTGAACAGGCCATAGGCTTTATTCTTGGCGCTATACACCCGATGCAGTTCAGCCATCATATCGACAACGGTCGCTGTCGGTTCCAGTAATGAATCGCGCAAGACCAGCTCAAGGTTTTGCTCATCACGTTTGATAAGCTGGTGCAGGGCAATCTGGTTGATATCCAGACTCATGATAAACTCTCCTTTTAGACCGGGCGGTATTCAACCACCTGCCGGGCAGTGACGCAATAGAAGATAAAAAAGCAGAAAAAAAACTGTCCGTACGGTAATATGTTGCCCTTTCATGAACAGACTGATTTCGATTTATGCCACAAATTTCCCGCTATAGTGACGAACACGTTGAACAACTGCTGAATGAGATGCTCAACGTACTGGAAAAACATAAGGCGCCGACCGATCTTTCCCTGATGGTACTGGGAAACATGGTGACTAACCTTATCAATACAAGCATCGCACCGGCCCAGCGCCAGGCGATTGCCAACTCTTTTGCCCGCGCATTGCAGTCTTCGGTAAACGACGACCAAGCGCATTAAGAGCCTGCTCCGGGGAAACGAACAACAGTTTATGGTAACTCATCGTCAGCGCTACCGTGAGAAAGTCTCCCAGATGGTTAGCTGGGGGCACTGGTTTGCTTTGTTCAACATTCTGTTGGCCATGGTACTCGGTAGCCGTTACCTGTTTGTCGCCGACTGGCCGACTACGCTTGCAGGGCGCGTTTATTCCTACCTGAGCGTTGTCGGGCATTTTAGCTTCCTGGTGTTTGCCACCTATCTGCTGATCCTGTTTCCCCTGACGTTTATCGTCATGTCCCAGAGGCTGATGCGATTCTTATCAGCTATCCTGGCGACGGCGGGCATGACGCTGTTGTTAATCGACAGCGAAGTTTTTACCCGCTTCCACCTGCACCTCAACCCGATCGTCTGGGAACTGGTCATTAACCCTGACCAGAATGAAGCGGCGCGTGACTGGCAACTGATGTTTATCAGCGTGCCGGTTATTCTGTTAATCGAAATGCTGTTTGCGACCTGGAGCTGGCAAAAGCTGCGCAGCCTGACGCGTCGTCGCCATTTTGCGAAACCCTTAGCAGCATTCTTCTTCGTTTCCTTTATCGCCTCGCATGTGGTGTACATCTGGGCAGACGCCAATTTCTATCGCCCTATTACCATGCAACGCGCGAACCTGCCGCTCTCCTACCCGATGACGGCGCGTAAGTTTCTGGAAAAACACGGTCTGTTGGATGCGCAAGAATATCAACGCCGCCTGATCGAGCAGGGAAACCCGGAAGCAGTTTCCGTACAATACCCGCTCAGCGACCTGCGCTACCGCGATATGGGAACCGGCCAGAACGTTCTGCTGATTACCGTAGACGGCCTGAACTACTCCCGTTTTGAAAAACAGATGCCAGCGCTGGCTGAATTCGCTGGGCAGAATATCTCCTTTACGCGTCACATGAGCACAGGCAACACCACAGATAACGGGATTTTTGGCCTGTTCTATGGCGTGTCCCCAAGCTACATGGACGGCATTTTGTCGACCCGAACGCCTGCGGCGCTGATCTCTGCACTGAACCAGCAGGGGTATCAGTTGGGGCTATTCTCCTCGGATGGCTTTACCAGCCCGCTTTATCGCCAGGCGCTACTGTCAGATTTCTCTATGCCGAGCGTGCAAACGCAGTCTGACGAGCAAACCGCAAGTCAGTGGATTAACTGGTTAGGCCGCTACGCACAGGAAGATAACCGCTGGTTCTCCTGGGTCTCCTTTAACGGAACGAACCTGGATGACAGCAACCAGAAGAACTTTGCCAAACGCTACGCCAATGCCGCTCAGGATGTGGATGCCAACATTAACCGGATCCTTAGCGCCCTGCGCGACTCCGGTAAACTGAACAACACGGTGGTGATTATTACTGCTGGTCGGGGCGTGCCGCTGACTCAGGAAGAGAACAGCTTTGCGTGGTCGCGCGGCCATCTGCAGGTTCCTCTGATTATTCACTGGCCGGGAACACCTGCTCAGCGCATCAATAGCCTGACCGATCATACAGACCTGATGACGACGCTTATGCAACGTCTGCTCCACGTCAGTACGCCAGCTAACGAGTACTCGCAGGGCCAGGATTTGTTTAATGCAACCCGCCGCCATTACTGGGTTACCGCCGCCGACGGCAGCACGCTGGCGATTACCACGCCAGAGATGACGCTGGTGCTTAACAACAACGGTAATTATCAGACGTATGATTTACACGGTGAGAAGATAAAAGATCAGAAACCGCAGCTGAGCCTGCTGCTGCAAGTTCTGACGGATGAGAAGCGATTCATTGCTAACTGATTAATTATAAATCAGTTAGCAAGCCATCCTCTTGCATTCGCGGTGGAAAGCAGTAGTATTATCAGCCATAGCGTCGGCACGTAGCGCAGCCTGGTAGCGCACCGTCATGGGGTGTCGGGGGTCGGAGGTTCAAATCCTCTCGTGCCGACCAAAAATCCTCAAAAAAAACCAACCCTTGTGGTTGGTTTTTTTATGCCTGCGATTCAATGTTCCGCGCCACCACGGCTTTCAGCACAGGTTTTACTACTTACCCATGCACAAATTGGGGTAAAATTTACCCTCTCATCAGCGCGATGAACCTGGACGATTGATGCGCTGAAAACAATAATGATACTAATAAAACTCAGGAGAATAGTATGCCTGAAGCAACGCCTTTTCGGGTGCTGATTGTCGACGACCACCCACTAATGCGGCGGGGAATTAGTCAATTATTGCAACTGGATCCCGCATTTAACGTGGTGGCCGAAGCAGGTGACGGCGCAAGTGCGATCGATCTGGCAAACCGTCTGGACCTTGACGTGATCCTGTTAGATCTCAATATGAAAGGTATGAGTGGGCTGGATACCCTGAATGCGCTGCGTCGGGACGGCGTTACCGCACAAATTATCATTCTGACCGTTTCGGATGCCGCCAGCGATGTATACGCCTTAATTGACGCGGGTGCGGATGGTTATTTGCTCAAAGACAGCGATCCTGAAGTCCTGCTGGAGGCCATTCGCAGCGGCGCTAAAGGCGGTAAAGCGTTTAGTACACGCGTCAGTGAATATCTGCGCGAACGCGACCTGTTCGGCGCACAAGAAGATCCGTTCAGCATTCTCACCGAACGCGAGCTGGATGTGTTACACGAACTGGCTCAGGGGCTGTCGAATAAACAGATTGCTTCGGTATTAAATATTTCCGAACAGACGGTGAAGGTGCATATTCGCAACCTGCTGCGCAAACTCAATGTGCGCTCTCGCGTTGCTGCCACTATTCTGTTTTTGCAAACGCGCGGAATGCAATAACCAGATATTGCCCGATGGCGCTACGCTTATCGGGCCTACAAATCACGAGCATCGCAAGGCCGGATAAGACGCTTTGCGTCGCCATCCGGCCCCTTCCACTCTTACTTCTCCTGCGGCGTTAGCTGCTCCATCGCCTGTTTAATACTGCGTTCTATTACCGCCCGACGGGTATCGTTAGCGGGCAATAATTTCAGCATCATCTCCCACGCCGCAACAGCTTCGCCGAAGCGCTGCTGTTCGAAAGCGTTAAAAGCATACATGCTCAATACGCGCACGTTAGCATGCTCGCCTCTTATCAGCTGGCGCAACAACTCCCCTCCCCGACGGTTATCATCAGGATCGGAAGAACGGGTCAATGCTTCCGCATAACCCAGCGCCGCATCGCTGTTGTTAGGAGCCAGTCGATAGGCATTGGCATAGGCTTCAGTAGCCGTACTGGCGTTACCGAGTACCATGCCAATACGTCCGAGCATGATCCAGCCTTCGACGTTTCCGGCATCGGACTGTAAGCGAGTGCGCAGCCCCAGCGCCAGACGCGTCATGTCTTCTTCATTCAACGGGTCGGCTTTCGGATCCAATGCCCGCTCCAGCAGCGCTGGAGCCTGAGCGGTGGCCTGCTGCCAGACCTGCACCTGTTTATAGTTCCCAGTTTGATAATAGCTCACCACGCCAACCACCAGCGCCACCACGATGCCGGGCACAAAGAGTCCGAATCCACCGCGCTTGCCATCCGGGATAATGTCGTCAGGAAACTCTTCTTGTTTCACCCGTACGCGTCGGCGAGTACGGGCGAAAATAATCCAGCCCCCAAGACCAATCGCTACCACAGGCATCACCCACAGTAGCACGGTCAGCGGAGTTAACGGCGGATCGTAAGTGACGAAGTTGCCGTAGCGCGCCACCATGTAGTCAACAATCTCTTTCTGGCTTTTGCCTTCCTGCATCAATTCGTACACTTTCTGACGCAGGTCGGTGGCGATCATTGAATTAGAGTCGGCAATGCTGTTGTTCTGACATTTAGGACAACGCAGTTGCTCGGTAAGCTGGCGGAACTGCTGCTCCTGCGCTTCATCCTTAAACTGCATTACGTCGATAGTCGCAAGCGCGGATCCCGAGATAACCAGCATCAGCAGGCCCAATAAAAATCTCATTGCGCAGCCTCCTTACTGTACTTGTCCCACAACGGTTTGATCTCGCTTTCCCACACGCGGGCATTCAGATCGCCGGCATGGCGATAGCGAATAATACCTTTCCCGTCGATCAGGAACGTCTCCGGTGCGCCGTACACGCCAAGATCGAGGCCGAGCATACCGTCGCCGTCAAACAGACTTAATGAGTAAGGATTGCCCAGCTCTTTCAGCCAGACAATGGCTTTCTGACGATCGTCTTTATAGTTCAGGCCCACTACCCGCACGCCTTGCGCAGACAGTTGATTCAGATACTGATGCTCGGCGCGACAGGTCGGACACCAGGTCGCCCAGACGTTCAGCAACACTGGCTTCCCCTGCGTCAGCACATCGGCCTGATAATGCTGCCCCGGGTTTTCCAGCGATTCCAGGCGGAACGTCGGAACAGGTTTGCCGATTAACGCCGACTCCAGATTAGTAGGGTCGTCTCCTTGCGCGTTACGCGCTAACTGCCATAGCAGCGCCGCTGCAATGATGAGAAAAATAATAAACGGTATTAACAGTGCGTTGCGCTTCATACAGCCTCCGACGCATTTTTTTGCACCGCGACACGCGGGCGCGTGCGCTGGCGATAGCGTGGATCAAACAGGCAGAACACCCCGCCCAGCGCCATCAGCAACCCTCCGGCCCAAATCCAGCGAATAAACGGTTTGTAATACAAACGTACAGCCCATGCGCCGTTATCCAGCTCTTCACCCAGCGCAGCATACAGATCGCGCGTAAGCCCGCCGTCAATCGCCGCTTCGGTCATCATGGAACTGGTACTGTTATAGAAGCGTTTCTCCGCATGCAGCGTGGCTTCCGGTTTACCATCACGCGTGACACCAATAATGGCGACCCCGCCCCGGTAGTTTGGTCCGGTAATGTCTTTTACTTCACGGAAGGTGAACTGATAGTTATGGATACTGACGCTATCGCCCGCTTTCATGCGCACATCGCGTTCCACGCTGTAATTCTGGCTAAAGGCAATACCAACAATGGTAATCGCCAGCCCCACATGACCTGATACCATCCCCCAGTAGCTTGGCGTCAGCTTTGTTCCACGAGAAATGCGCAGGTACGCTTCGGACATGGCCAGCACAATTATCCAGCACGCCATCGCCAGCCCCACCACCGTCATGGCGGCAATGCGATCCTCAAACAGCCACGGCAGCAGCAGCGACAGAATAAGCGTGGTGACAAACGCGATGATCAGTAACGTTTTCAGTTTACGTGGTCGGTCACGGCCCCAGCGCACTAATGGCCCAATGCCCAGCAGCAGCGCAAACGGCGCCATCAGCCAGGTGAACATGGTATTGAAGAACGGCTCGCCAATCGAAATGCTGCCCAGCCCAAGCTGTTTGTGCACCAGCGGCAGCAGCGTGCCCAGTAACACCACCAGCATAGCGGCGATCAGCAGGACGTTGTTGCCCAACAGCAGCGATTCACGCGACCACAGCGCGTTGTTTACCCGCGAGCGAACCTTATGCCCACGCACTGCAAACAGCAGCAGGGAACCGCCAATCACCAGCACCATGAAGGCCAGTATAAACATCCCTCGCGACGGGTCTGAGGCGAAAGCATGCACCGAAACCAATACGCCGGAACGTACCAGGAAAGTACCCAACAGGCACAGCGAGAAGGCGCTGATTGACAGCAGCAGGGTCCAGGCTTTGAAGCTGGCGCGCTGTTCGGTTACCGACAGCGAATGCATCAGGGCTGTACCCACCAGCCATGGCATAAAGGAGGCGTTCTCAACCGGATCCCAGAACCACCAGCCACCCCAGCCCAGCTCGTAATAGGCCCAGGCCGAACCGAGTACAATCCCCAGCGTCAGAAACACCCACGCCGCCAGCGTCCATGGACGCGAAAAGCGAGCGAAGGTGCTGTCCAGACGCCCGCTCATCAACGCGGCGATCGCAAACGCGAAAGCCACCGAGAAACCGACATACCCCATGTACAGCAACGGCGGATGGAAAATCAGTCCCAGATCCTGCAACAGCGGGTTGAGGTCGCGCCCTTCGATAGGGAAGTTGGGCAACGTGCGGGCAAACGGATTAGAGGTAAACAGGATAAACAGCAGGAAGCCGACGCTGACCATCCCCATCACCGCCAACACGCGGGCGACGATATCCAGCGGCATGCGCTGGCTGAACGCTGCGACGGCGAACGTCCAGCCGCTCATCAGCAACACCCACAGCAGCAGCGAGCCTTCATGCGCGCCCCAGGTCGCCGCGACCCGATACCAGACCGGAAGTTGGGTATTGGAGTTACTGGCGACGTAGGTCACGGTAAAGTCGTTAACCACAAAGGCATTAACCAGAATCAGGAACGCCCCCATCACGCAGATAAACAAGACCCAGGCAAAGGGCCGTGCTGAGGCCATCATCCGCACGTCGCCGCGCGCCACGCCCCACAGCGGATAGACCGACAGCAGTAATGCAACGCCAAGCGCAAGGCACAACAGCGCATTGCCAATTTCAGGCATCATGACGTTTTATCCTTATAAACACTTTCCGGGCGACGGTGGTTTTCCTGCATCGCTTTTTCGACTTCCGGCGGGGTGTAGTTTTCATCATGTTTGGCAAGAACCTCTTTAGCCTGCACATGATTTCCCTTGTCCAGCTCGCCCTGAACGACGACGCCCTGCCCCTCACGGAACAGGTCCGGCAAAATGCCTTCATAGGTCACATCCACCACACCTTCGGCGTCATAGATGCTGAAATTTACTTTTAGCGATTGCGGATCGCGCTTCACGCTGCCCGGCATCACCATCCCACCCACGCGCAGACGTTGACCGACTTCAGGCATCTGCTGCGTTTCACGCTTACCGTAGAGTATCTCTCCCGGGGTGTAGAACAGATCGATATTGGAACGCAGCGCGTAGAGCACCAGCGAAATGGTCAACGCCAGACCTGCCAGTACCGCGCAGGCTATCCATAGCCGATTTTTACGTCGAATATTCACGCCGCCTCCCGTTGTACTTGCGCTGCGCGCATGCGCGCTTCCCTCGCCCGCTGCTGAGCCACACCGCGTAAAATTGCGCGATGCTGTAACGCAGAATGCAGCACCAGCACCAGTAGCGGAATAACGCTCATGGCGACAGCCAGCCAGACATACAAGGCGTAACCGCCCATCGCGAAAAAATCACTCCATGATGCAAATGCAGGGGTCATTGGCGGCCTCTTTTTAAGATCAGTTCGCTCACCCACGGGCGGCGTTTTTCCATCATCAAAATCAGGTTACGCATGCGCATTAGCGCCAGCGTGACAAACAGTAACAGGTAGCCGACGATCGCCAGACGCAGCGGCGCGCGCATTGCCGGATCGATGCTCTGCTGCATACGGGTTGACCCCTGATGCAGCGTATTCCACCACTCGACCGAGTAGTGAATAATCGGTAAGTTGACCACGCCAATCAGCACCAGAATACCGGCGGCACGCCCTGCCAGGCGGCGATCATCAAACGCATGCCATAGCGCAATGGCGCCAACGTAGAGAAACAGCAGCACCAGTTCTGAGGTGAGTCGAGCATCCCAGACCCACCAGGTTCCCCACATCGGTTTGCCCCATGCGGACCCCGTCACCAACGCAATAAAGGTAAACACAGCGCCAATGGGCGCCATCGCAGCCAGCGCCAGATTGGCCATTTTCATCTGCCAGACCAGGCCGATAAACGCCGCAACAGCCATCGAGGCATAAATTCCCATCGACCAGATTGCCGCCGGAACGTGCAGATAAATGATGCGATAGCTCTGTCCCTGCTGATAATCAGCCGGCGCGAAGCCAAAGCCCCAGACCCATCCCGTTATGAGTACCACCGCGCTGGCAATCGCCAGCCACGGAATAAACCAGCCGCAGATCTGATAGAGCCGAGGGGGCATCGCCAATTGATGAAGTGTTTTCCACATAGTTCAGTCACCAGACTCCATTAATTAATATCCGTTTTGCCGGAGTACCTTGCCCGGCCTGCAAATCCTGTCCGCATTACTGCACGCTGATCCGTAACGCCGCAGCCGTGGCAAACGGGCTTAACGTGGCGCTGCCTACCAGCAACGCCCCCAGAATCGCCATGTATCCTTCAACAGGCAAGTGCATGGAAGCCGCATCCATCGCGGCGGTCGCAAAAATCAGTAGTGGTATGGTAAGCGGGAGTACCAACACGCTTAACAGCACGCCGCCGCGCTTTAAGCCCACCGTCAAACCCACACCCGGCGCGCCGAGAAAACCCAGCGTCGGCGTACCGAGCAGCAAGGTCAGCGCCATAATTTTCCAGCCGTACATATCCATGCCCAACAGTAATGCCACCAGCGGCGAGAGGATTAACAGCGGCAAACCGGTTACGACCCAGTGCGCCATCACTTTCGCCAGCACGACCGCCGGAAGCGGCAGCGGCAGCAGCATCAGTTGCTCAAGGCTGCCGTCCTGTAAGTCATCACGAAACAAGCGCTCCAGCGCCAGCAATGACGCCAGCAGCGCCGCAACCCAGATGATGCCCGGCGCAATACGCGCCAGCAGCTGTGGCTCCGGCCCAATGCTCAGAGGGAACAGCGTGATAACAATCAGGAAGAACCATAAAGGATTGGCGATTTCCGCACTATGACGAAACGCAACTCGCAGTTCTAAACGGAAGATTCGCCACATCATTGCGCTGCCCTCTCGCTGGTCAGCGCAATTCGTCGCACTTTACTGGTCTCAACATTAAGCGGCTGGTGGGTGGTAAGAATAACAATACCGCCCTGCTCCGTGTGCTGTGCCATACGCTGAGTCAGTCGCTCAACGCCGTTCACATCAATGGCGGTAAAGGGTTCATCGAGGATCCACAGCCGGGCGCGGGTCAGCCACAAACGGGCCAGCGCCACGCGCCGCTGTTGTCCGGCGGAGAGCTGATTCACCGGAATATCTTCGTATCCGGCAAGTCCCGCCTGCGCCAGCGCGTCCAGACACTGTGCGATATCACCGTCGTGATGGAAAAAACGCAGGTTCTCCAACGCCGAAAGCCGGGTTTTTATCCCCGGCTGATGTCCGATCCACAGCAATTGCTGATGGTAGCTGTCCCGCACGTGATGCAGGGGTTGTTCTTGCCAGCAAACCTCCCCTGCGTCGGGACGCGCCAGCCCGGTAAGCAACCGCAGCAGAGTGGTTTTCCCCGCGCCGTTGCTGCCGGTAATTTGTACCCATTCCCCTGCGTTGACGCGAAATGACAGATCGCTGAACAGTATTCTGTCATCCCGCTCGCAAAGTAATTCTCTGGCTTCAAGCATACCTGGTTATCTACATCCTGTTAAAAGCCCGGTTTGACTTCGCGCATATCAGGCAGTTTGTGCGCTATCCCTTTATGACAGTCAATACAGGTTTGCCCGTCTTTCACGGCCTGGTCGTGCATTTTGGCCGCAACGCCTTTCTGGGCGGTTAAATCCATAAACTCGAAGTTGTGACAGTTGCGACACTCTTGCGAGTTATTGTCTTTCATACGCCGCCACTCATTTTGCGCCATCGTCAGACGATGGTCTTCAAATTTTTGCGGTGTATCTATTAACCCCAATGCTTTCGCGTACAGCTCTTTACTGGCCTTGATCTTACGGATCATTTTCGGGCCCCACTCATGCGGGACGTGGCAATCAGGGCAAGTCGCACGCACACCACTGCGGTTGTTGTAGTGTACGGTTTCCATGTATTCCTGGTACACCGTATTGCGCATTTCGTGACAGCTAATGCAGAACTCTTCCGTATTGGCCTTTTCCATACCGGTATTAAAGCCGCCCCAGAAAATAATGCCGCCCACAAAGCCGATTAACAACAGCGTGCCGAGCGCCAGACGGCTGGGGCGACGCCACCATTGCCAGACGCGCTTAATCCAGCCTGGTTTACGGTTAGAATTTTCCATAATGACCTCTTATTTCCCGTAACCTTTCGAGGGGGTGAAGGTATTTTCAACAATCGGCGCAGCGTCAGCCTGCGGGACGTGACATTGCAGACAGAAATAACGACGCGGCGCGACTTCAGCCAATACCTTGCCATCGCTGTCCATAAAGTGCGTCGGACTGATGCGCGGCGCGCCGGTAGTGCGATAGCTTTCCACACCGTGGCATTGCAGACAGCGGTTAGTATTGGTCGTCACCTGATACCCTTCAACGCTGTGCGGAACCATTGGCGGTTGATTCACATAGTTCAGCGGCATACGCTCCTGCTCTTTCGGCATGCGAATCGCCCCTTCCTGTGTCCCTGAGACTTCCGGTGACTGGCTTAGGTCCACTCCGTTTGCAGCCCAAACGGCCCCACTGACGACCAGGGCAAGCAGGGCCGTCCATTGACTCAGCTTTTTAATCAGGTCATGGCTTTTCATGATTTCGCTCCCGAACTCCATCGTGTTGTTATTGTAAAAACATCCTCAGAACAGACATCCACGCAGCGACCGCAGGCCATGCAATCGCGACTGGTTACCTGCACCGGGCTTTGCTCATCCAGCACCGGCGCACGTAGCACATGCGGTTCCGGGCAAACATGAAAACAATCCATACAGCGGTTACATCTGTTACGTTCTTTTGCCGAAACGGTTAATGCGCCTTTACTTCCCACTACGCTATACAGTGCGCCCAGTGGACAGAGATGCCCGCACCAGCCATGCTCAACGACCAGTAGATCAAATAAAAACAGTGCCAGAATCAGCAGTGCACCACTGCCAAATCCCATTACCAGACTCCGTCCGAGCAGAGAGACGGGATTTATCCATTCCCACAGCAGCGTACCGGTCAAGGCGGAACCGACCAGGATAACCACCAGCAGGACGTACCGTATATAGCGCGGCAGGGTCGCGGACTGATTCAGGTCAAACCTTCTGCGTAACCAACTGGCTAAATCGGTGACCGGGTTCATCGGACAAACCCAGCTGCAAAACAGACGCTTACCCGCAAGGGCATACAGCACCGTGATGACGACCGCCCCCGTTAACGCCACCGTTGCCGGCAGGTGTCCGCTGGCCAGGCTTTGCAGCGTAATCAGCGGATCGGTGAATGGGACGGTATCCAACAGCAGACTGCCACTGTAGTTGCCATGCAGGATCCACACGCCAAGCCACGGGCCGCTGAGGAACATCGCCAGTATCAAAAACTGACTCAAACGACGCAGCAGCAGCCAGCGATGACTCTTCCACCATCCTTTTTTTGCCTGCGCTTCACGCCCGGCATCACGTTTACGATTTGCCATTGTTCCCCTCCAGCCAACCGAAGCGGTAATGGTGTCCTAACTCCCCTTTCGCCAGCGACAGCGGCAGCACTTTTATTGCTGGCTGTTCCAGTACGCAGACTTTTTCGCATTTCCCACAGCCGGTACAGGCATCGCTGTGCACGGTCGGAATAAACCGCGCATGCTTGCCGGTACGCATATTACGGTCCAGCTCAAGGGTGATAGCCTCATCGATTTTCGGGCACTCGCGGTAACAAACATCGCAGCGTAACCCTTGGTAGTTGAGGCAGTTTTCGTGATCCAGCAGTACCGCCAGCCCCATACGCGAATCGTCAATGGATTCAATTTCCCTGTCCAACGCGCCGCTGGGGCAGACTTTGGCACACGGAATGTCCTCACACATTTCGCAAGGAATATCGCGGGCGACAAAATAGGGCGTACCTGCTGCCAGCCCGGAGGCCAGCGTCGCCAGCTTCAGCGTGTCATATGGGCATGCCTGAACGCACTGACCGCAGCGCACACAGGCGCTGGCGAATGCCTCCTCGCTCAGTGCGCCAGGCGGGCGTAACCGCACGCCGGTTGCACGTGCGGTTTGCTGTTGTAACCCCAGCGCCACGCCAACGACGGCCAGCCCGCCCGCCGCGCGAACCATATCGCGCAGAAAGCGGCGGCGGCCATTTTGGGGTTTTGCTGACCGGGACATAACGCGTTACACCTTCGCCAGTTTCACAGCGCACTTCTTGAAATCCGTCTCTTTGGAGAGCGGATCCGTCGCATCCAGCGTCAGATTGTTCACTAGTTGTGCGGCATCGAAGAACGGCATGTATACCAGCCCCTGCGGCGGACGGTTACGCCCGCGTGTTTCAACAATCGAGATAACTTCGCCACGGCGGGAAACCACTTTGACTTTATCGCCACGGCGCAGATCGCGCGCTTTTGCATCCAGCGGGTGGATAAACAGCACCGCTTCCGGGAAGGCGCGGTGCAGTTCAGGCACACGACGCGTCATGCTGCCGGTATGCCAGTGCTCCAGCACACGTCCAGTGGAAAGCCACAGGTCATACTCTTTATCCGGCGCTTCAGCGGCAGGTTCAAATGGCAGCGCGAAGATAACCGCTTTACCGTCCGGCTTACCGTAGAACTTGTAGCTTTCCCCCGCTTTCACGTACGGGTCGTTGCCTTCGCTGTAGCGCCACTGAGTCTCTTTGCCCTCAACGACCGGCCAGCGTAAACCGCGCGCTTTATGGTAATCGTCAAACGGTGCGAGATCGTGTCCGTGGCCACGGCCAAACCAGGCATACTCTTCGAACAGCCCTTTTTGCAGATAGAAGCCCAGCTCGCGGGATTCATCGTTGAGCTGATCTTCAGCCAGTTCAGCGACCGGGAATTTGGTCACGGCTGGCGTGGCAAACAGCACGTCATACAGCGTTTTACCGCGCAGTTCCGGTTTTTGTGCCAGCAGCTCTTCCGGCCATACTTCTTCTGTTTTGAAGCGACGAGAGAATTGCACCAGTTGCCACAGATCCGATTTCGATTCGCCCGGCGCTTTAATTTGCTGACGCCAGAACTGAGTGCGTCGTTCCGCGTTACCGTAGGCACCTTCTTTCTCTACCCACATTGCGGTCGGTAGGATCAGGTCGGCTGACAGGGCGCTGACCGTCGGGTACGGATCGGAAACGATGATGAAATTGCGCGGATCGCGCCAGCCCGGCATACGTTCTTCGTTGATGTTCGGACCGGCCTGCATGTTGTTGGTACACATCGTCCAGTAGACATTGAGTTTGCCATCTTTCAGCGCACGGTCTTGCGCCACAGCGTGCAGCCCGATTTTTGCCGGAATAGTCCCGGTCGGGATATTCCAGTGCTTCTCGCAGATATCGCGGTGTTTTTCGTTGGTGACCACCATGTCCGCAGGCAGACGGTGGGAGAACGTCCCGACTTCACGCGCGGTTCCGCACGCTGAAGGCTGGCCGGTCAGAGAGAACGGGCCACAGCCTGGCTGAGAAATTTTACCGGTCAGCAGGTGCAGGTTATAGACCAGGTTGTTGGCCCACACGCCACGGGTATGCTGGTTAAAGCCCATCGTCCAGTAGGAGATGACCTTTTTCTTCGGATCGGCATACAGCTGCGCCAGCTGTTCCAGCTGATCTTTCGGTACGCCAGTCATTTCGGCGGTTTTATCCAGCGTGTACTCAGCAACGAAGGCTTTGTAATCCTCAAAGCTCATCGGTTCAGAAGCATCGGAACCTGGATTCTTCGCCGCTTTTTCCAGCGGATGGGTTGGACGCAGACCGTAGCCGATGTCCGTCACGCCTTTACGCAGGTTAACGTGCTTGCTAAAGAAATCCTGGTTGATCGCATTGTTTTGAATGATGTAGTTTGCGATGTAGTTGAGGATCACCAGATCGGTTTGCGGCGTGAAGACCATACCGTTATCCGCCAGCTCAAAACTACGATGCTGGAAGGTGGAGAGCACCGCGACGGTAACATTCGGATCGGACAGACGACGGTTGGTGATGCGCGACCACAGAATCGGGTGCATCTCCGCCATATTCGCGCCCCACAAGACGAAAGCATCGGCATGCTCAATATCGTCATAGCAGCCCATCGGCTCATCCATACCGAAGGTACGCATAAAACCGACCACCGCTGACGCCATACAGTGACGGGCGTTCGGGTCGATGTTATTAGAACGGAAGCCGGCTTTAAACAATTTGGCGGCAGCGTAACCTTCCCAAATCGTCCACTGACCCGAGCCGAACATGCCGATAGACTCTGGGCCTTTTTCTTTCATGGACGTTTTGAATTTCTCTTCCATCACGTCAAAGGCCTGATCCCAGCTAATCGGAGTGAATTCGCCTTCTTTGTGATACTTACCGTCCCTCATGCGCAGCATCGGCTGTGTTAAACGGTCTTTTCCGTACATGATTTTCGGCAGGAAGTAACCTTTGATGCAGTTAAGTCCACGGTTAACCGGCGCATCCGGGTCACCCTGGCATGCCACAACACGCCCTTGCTGCGTCCCGACCAATACGCCACAGCCCGTTCCGCAGAAACGGCACGGGGCTTTGTCCCATTTGATGGCTTCTTGCTGACCGACTACCGCGCGGGCTACGCCCGGCACGCTTAACCCGGCAGCCGCCGCAGCGGCCGCAACGGCGTTAGCTTTCATAAAGCTACGACGACTGAGTTTCATGGTGTTTCCTCACCTTGCTCATCCTGCTGGTGATAAACCAGCGACACCGCCAGCACGCCCGCAACGTTGCGCACTGACTCAATAGTTTTCATTAGCGTTTCACTTTGCTCTGCTTCCACCACCACAATGAGCTGGCCGCTTTCCACATCGCTAAGTGCAACTTCGCAACCCGGAAACGAACGCAACTGCGTGGCGATATCATTGATATGCTGACTTTTGGCCTGAACGACCAGGCTGCAGACCTGCCAGTTACTGTCCATGGTTGTACTCCGCATTAATGGCTGATACCGGGCAAATAGCGACACACGCGCCGCATCCGTTACAGGCCTGATTGTCGAGCTGTGGCTGATAAATACCGGACAGCGTGGGGCGAAAGGTTATGGCCATGGGTTCACAGCTATCCTGACAGCGATGACACTCAACTGACTGGTGTGCGAGACAGTTTTCCCCGATCGTAAAATTCAGATCCCATGCCCTGGTGTGGCGCGGAAGAAAAAGTGATTCGGGACAGGCCTCTGCGCAGGCATAACAAAAGCTGCACTCGCCGTGTTTGAAATTTACGCTCGGATAACCACCCTGGCCTCGCTGCAGGATGTCGGTTTCACACGCCTGGATGCAGGCGTCACAACGAAGGCAATGGGCCAGAAAGTGAGAATCTTCCTTGCTCCACGGCGGACGGATCCCTGCGTTGGCGTTACGCCAACTGCCTGTCAACATACCTCGACGGGATAAATCAACCATGACATTGTCCTTCCATAATGACGCTCTCCCCCGGCGGGTTGAACGACATAAAAAACTGCACTATTTATGAGTAGTTATTTTTAGTCGTAAGATATTTCAGGATGTGTAAGAGGAGCATACCCCGATCGGGGTAAATGCTGTTGCCGGATCAAAAGAGTGTTGAGTTGACGGGAAAAAATGCGCTTTTGCTCACATTTCAATGGGTTGTATAATGAAATACACAACGAAGAAGGCAACAAGAGAATAATCTTATAATTAAGATAGTTCTTAGAATATATCGCTACATTGATTATAAACCCCTTCCAAATACACTTTAAATATAAGTAAATCCAGATTAATAGATAACACAAATATGTTAACCTGCTCCAGGTTCGTTCATAAGACAGAAGAAAGGAAACACTGTGAACAATAAGATGAAGACAATTGTCCCTGCCGTACTTTTCGCCGCCTTTGCCAGCACCTCTGCCTGGGCTGCCAGTAACGATACCGGTGCTCAGCCGCTGGAAAAAGTCGCCCCTTATCCTAAAGCGGAAAAGGGTATGAAGCGCCAGGTTATCCAGCTTCCCCCTGAGAAAGATGAATCTACTCTGAAAGTAGAACTGCTGATCGGACAAACGCTGGAAGTTGACTGTAACCAGCACCGCCTGGGTGGAGAGCTGGACAGTAAAACGCTGGAAGGTTGGGGATACGACTACTATGTTTTCGACAAAGTCACCTCTCCGGTTTCAACCATGATGGCCTGCCCGGACGGCAAGAAAGAGAAGAAATTTATTACCGCGTATCTGGGTGATGACGGTATGCTGCGCTACAACAGCAAGCTGCCGATTGTGGTCTACACCCCGGAAAACGTGGAAGTGAAATACCGAATCTGGAAAGCGGAAGAGAAGATTCAGGACGCAGTCGCGCGATAAGTGAGAATGTGCCGGATGGCGGCGTACCGCCGTATCCGACCTACAGACGCATGAACCATGCCGGATAAGCGCAGCGCTTATCCGGCATTTTATTTACAGCGCGATATCCGCCACAGCTTTCTGCTCAGGCTGCGGTTGAGCCTGAGGTTTCAACTGCGGTTTTGGCGCTTCATCGGCAACCTGCGGCTTGTCGTATTTCAGACCCAGAACTTCGCTGGTGTATTGCAGCTCTTGTTCAGTTGCTTCAACGTTTCCGTTCAGCTTAGTACCATAAGACGGAATAATCGTTTTCAGCTTCGCCTGCCACTCAGGGCTGGCGACTTTATCTTTAAACACTTTTTCCATCAGATGTAGCATGATCGGTGCCGCGGTTGATGCACCAGGCGAAGCGCCCAGCAGCGCAGCAATCGTACCTTCTTTATCGCTGACGACTTCGGTTCCCAGACGGAGAACGCCGCCCTTCTCTGCATCACTTTTAATGATCTGCACACGCTGACCCGCCTGCCATAAACGCCAGTCTTCTTTCTTCGCCTGCGGATAGTACTCTTGCAGTGCGGCAAAACGGTCGTCATCGCTCAGCATCACCTGGCTTACCAGATATTTCACTAGATCGAAGTTATCCAGGCCTACGTTGACCATCGGCATAAAGTTCGACGTCGTGGTCGAGCTGAGCAGATCCCACAACGAACCGTTTTTCAGGAACTTGGTGGAGAATGTCGCGAATGGCCCAAACAGCACGACACGTTTGCCATCCAGGATACGGGTATCGATGTGCGGTACGGACATCGGCGGCGCGCCCACAGACGCCTGACCATACACTTTCGCCAGGTGACGATTCACTACGTCCGGGTTTTCCGCCACCAGGAACTGGCCGCCAACCGGGAATCCGGCATAGCCTTTCGCTTCTGGAATGTTGGTTTCCTGCAACAGCTTCAGCGCAGCGCCACCGGCACCGATAAAGACAAACTTCGCCTTGATATCATGTTCCGCTTCGTTGTTTTTCAGATCGGCGACCGTAACGGTCCAGCTATTGTCTGCATTACGCTTAAAGCCTCGCACTTCGGTGCTCAGTTGCAGCGCAAAGTTGGGCTTTTTCTGCAACGAGGCAATCAGTTGGCGCGTGATTTCACCATAGTTAACGTCAGTACCAATCTCGGTGCGCGTTGCCGCGACTTTCTGTTTCGGATCGCGACCTTCCATGACCAGCGGTGCCCACTCTTTAATCTGCGCGTGATCTTCGGAATAACGCATACCACGGAATAAGGTGCTCTGCTGCAGTGCGGCGTAACGTGCGCGCAGGAAATTCACATTCTCGTCGCCCCAGACAAAACTCATATGCGGGACGGTAGTGATAAATGAGCGTGGTTCATGCATCACGCCATTATTAACCTGATAAGCCCAAAACTGACGGGAAATCTGGAAGGCTTCGTTGATTTCGACTGCCTTTTCAATGCTGATGCTACCGTCGGCCTTTTTAGGCGTGTAGTTCAGCTCCATCAGTGCGGAGTGGCCGGTTCCGGCGTTATTCCAGCCGTTTGAGCTTTCCTGCGCTACGCCATCCAGTCGCTCGACCATGGTCATTGACCATTGTGGCTCCAGCTCTTGTAAATAGGTTCCCAGCGTGGCGCTCATGATACCGCCGCCAATCAACAGTACATCCGTTTCCTGCTCTTCCGCCGCTTTCGCTTTTGCCGCCATCGAGACAACGTTCAGCCCTACAGCCATGGTGAAGAGCATGGCAGTCACTTTTTTCATAATGTTAATGCCTTACTTTTAGTATCGCTTTTTGCTTTTAATGCAGGTGAAAATCGAGCGGCACCAACGGTAACACTTAAGTAAAAATAATTAAATATTGTTTATAAATTATATTTTAATTTTAAAAATGTTATTAATACGTTGATAATTTATACGGTTATTGACAATCACGTCTGGAAACCTGCCCGCCAGACGCGTACTATGCTGCGCTTTGCTATTCACCGCACGGATGCCTGTCGGTCTGCTGTTATCAGGCCCTTTCTGACCTGAGAGTTACTATGTCTGCAACACACTCCTCCCCTGCGGTGACAGAACAGGGCACCCGCGCCGTACTGCGACAACCCCGCCTGCTGGTACGTGAAACACTGGCGGGGGTGGTAACCGCCCTGGCGCTGATCCCGGAAGTGATCTCTTTTTCCGTAATTGCGGGCGTCGACCCTAAAGTCAGCCTGATAGCTTCCGTCGTGTTGTGCCTGGCAATGTCTTTTTTAGGTGGTCGTCCCGCAATGGTTACCGCCGCTGCAGGATCGGTCGCGCTGGTGATTGGTCCGATGGTGCATCAACACGGCGTGCAATACATCCTGCCTGCAGTGGTGCTGGCCGGGATGATTCAGATCCTGTTTGGTGTATTGGGAATGGCGCGTCTGATGCGATTCATTCCTACAGCCGTCATGACCGGCTTTGTCAACGCCTTGGGCATTTTGATTTTCTTTGCTCAGGTCCCACATTTTTGGGGTAAAAGCCCACTAATCTGGGGACTGTTTGTCCTGACACTGCTGATTGTGCTGTGGGTTCCACGGTTTATTAAAACAATCCCCGCGCCGCTTATCGCCATCGTGCTGCTGACGGTATTTACTGTAAGCAGCGGACAACTGCTACCAACCGTCGGTGACGAAGGTTCAATGAGCGGCGGCCTGCCGGGATTAACGCAGCTACTCGTCCCACTCAACCTGCACACTCTGGCAATTATCTGGCCCTGCGCGTTGAGCATCGCTTTTGTTGGTTTGATGGAGTCATTGTTAACCGCCCGTCTGGTGGATGACCTGACGGTTACGCCGTCGAATAAGAATCGCGAGAGCGCCGGGCTGGGGATAGCCAATATTCTGGCCGGATTTTATGGTGGCATTGCCGGGTGCGCGATGATTGGTCAAACCATCGTTAACGTCGAGATGGGCAAAGGACGCAGTCGCGTTTCGACGATTGCCGCCGGACTTGTGTTGCTGCTGTTAGTCACCGCATTGAGCGAAGTCATGGCGAAAATACCCATGTCGGTGCTGGCGGGAATTATGGTGATTGTGGCGGTGAAAACCTTCAGTTGGCAGAGTATCCAGCCCGCGACACTGACGAAAATCCCCGTTACTGAAACGCTGGTTATGCTGATAACTGTCGGCGCAACGGTCACTACCGGCAACCTGGCGATTGGCGTGGTTGCCGGGGTGATGACGATGCTCATCCTGCCGCGCATCGTCAGACGCAAACCCGCGGCTACATCAGAAACAGGGTTGCCAGGCCGAGAAAAATAAAGAAACCGCCGGTATCGGTGATGGCCGTAATCATGACGCTTGAGCCGACCGCCGGGTCGCGCCCGAGCTTCACCATCGTCATGGGAATAATCACCCCCATCAACGCCGCCATCAGCAGATTAAGCATCATCGCCAGGGTCATCACGCCGCCGAGCGCCATATCATCGTACAGCCACCAGGTAATGCCGCCCATAATCCCACCCCAGACGAGGCCATTTACCAGCGCCACGCCCATCTCGCGCAGGATCAAAAACGTCAGGTTTCCCGGCTGAATATTTTGTAGCGCGAGCGCGCGAACGATCATGGTGATAGTTTGATTTCCGGTATTGCCGCCGATCCCTGCTACAATCGGCATCAGCGAGGCCAGTGCCACCAGTTGCGAAATCGTATGTTCAAAGCCATCAATGACCCGCGAGGCGATAAAGGCGGTACAGAGATTAATAGCCAACCATGCCCAGCGGGTTTTTACCGCCTTGGTCACGGGAGCAAACACATCCTCTTCGGCGCTTAAGCCCCCCATTCGACGCAGATCGGTATCGGTCTCTTCGTATACCACATCAACGATCTCATCGATGGTCAAACGACCCATCAACTTACCGGCAGGATCAACCACCGCGGCACTGACCAGGTTGTCACGTTCGAACGTGCGCGCGGCGTTTTCGGCAATGTCTTCCGGGGAAAAGGTGAGCGGGTCATCTTCCATCACCTCGCTGACTTTACGCTGCACATCATTGAGCAGGATACAGGTTAGCGTCAGTTCGCCGACCAGCACCTTATTGCGATCGGTCACGAAAAGTTTATCGGTGTTCTCCGGCATCCTGCCCAGCCGCCGTAAATAGCGCTGCACCACTTCCAGCGTCACGTCCGGGCGCACGGTGATGACTTCGAACTCCATAATCGCACCGACGCGATTCTTCTCGTAGTGCAACACCTGGCGCACGCGCGCCCGCTCCTCGGCCGGTAACGTCGCCAGCAGTCGTCCCGTAAGGTTACGAGGGAGATGCTGGACCAGATAAATCTGTTCGTCGATATCAAGATATTGCAACGCATCCAGCAGCTCGCGGTCGCTCATCTCATCAATCAGGTCGTCCCAGACGTTTTCTGACGCCTCAAGCAGGACGTTACCGCGCTTTTCATTTTCGACCAGCCGCCACAGGGCGTGGCGCTCTTCAGAAGGTAATGCTTCGAGGGTATCGGCCAGATCCGGCGGCGGCAGATGCGCCACCAGCGCCCCTACCTCAGCAATATCGTCGGCTAAGGTACCGACGTCATATTGCTCAGCCAGGGTAAGCTTGCCCAACAGCGCGGAAATAATGGCTTTATCAGTGGTCAGCAACCAGATGAGGCGCGCACGCTCTTCATCACGCAGTCTGGCGCTGTTTTTGTTGAATGCGGACATTAATCATAAATCCATGATATGAAATATCATTAATCATGATGCCGATTTATGTAAATAACAATAAACGCAACCGCCGGGCGGATAAAAAACCGGCGGTTGCTGGGATTACGCAGTACGAGCGACGGCATCTCGCGAGGCGGCGTCACGCTCATCGCCCACGAGTTCACTTAACTGTCCGTTACGCATCTCCAACAGACGATCGGCGTGAATAAAATAGTGATCGTCATGGCTAATAGCGAAGATGGTTTTACCCATTTCCTGCATCAGCGGCAATAACACCTGATAGAACTCACGGCGGAAGTGCGGGTCCTGATCGGCAGCCCATTCATCCAGCAGAATAATGTCGCGCTCCTCCGCCAGCGCCAGCAGCAGCGCCACGCGTTTTTTCTGCCCTTTCGACAGCTTGAGATTGAGAATACGCCCATCGTTCAGCTCAAGCTTGTGACCCATCTTCAGATGTTCCAGCCACTTCGCCACCAGCGCCGGATCGGCCTCTTTACCTTCCGGACCGAGCAGTTTGTCGAATAGCCAGACGTCAGTAAACACGGCGGAGAACAGCTTGCGATAGTCCTCTGGTTTTTCGACAGCAACCGCTTTGCCGTCGAGCAGGATCTCGCCTGACTGCGGCTGATACAACCCGGTGAGTAACATAGCCAGTGTGGATTTCCCGCTACCATTGCCGCCAATCAGGAAGATCAGTTCCCCGCGACGAATAGTCAGATTTACCGGCCCGACAGAGAACGCATTATCCTGATAGTGGAAAACCACGTTACGTAATTCCAACGTTTGCCAGTCCGGAAACGCGGTTGGGCGCGGGAATTCGGCCTTAAAGGGCGCCAGTGAGAACTTATTCAGCTTGTTGAAAGCGACCTGTGCAGTGAGCAGCGTCGGCAATGCGCCAACAGCAGAAAGCAGTGGCGTACGCAGGAATAACAGCGTCAGCGAATAGGTCGCCGCCACGGCGGTATCCGCCCAGCCCAGATTGTTAGCCATCCAGAACACCAGGCCAATGGCGCCCAGCATCATAATGTTCGACCAGTTCACCGCGCTGAGGTGGAAGGTATCGGCGCGGATAATATGGTGACGATACTCTTTGGCATCCGGGACGTATAACTGATTAAAGATATGCTCGGCGCGCTCGCGGTTGAGCGTCAACTCTTTGCGCCCTTCCAACACCGTCTGGTAATCATTGTACAATTTGTCTTCTGTTTCGCGCAGGGTCGCCATATGTTTATATACCCGCGCAACCAGCACAAATCCGCCCCAGATGGTGATTGCCACCCAGATTGCCGTCACCAGCAGCATTTTGGTTGATAGCATCGCCAGATACGCCGCCGACCCGATGGTCAAGATAATCCCCTGCACCAGCTCAGGCAGACGGACAAAAGCGATGGTGATGTTGCGGATATCGCTGGTTAAACCGGCCAGCAACGAGGCGCTGCCAAGCTGTTCGATACGCTCGACGTGGGTGTCCAGAATACGCTTGATAAATTCACTACGCAGGCGGTAAACAAAGTGGTGTCCCAGCGTGGTTAACGCCAGCTGTGAGCCGAGGGTGACAACCATCAACAGCAGCAGCAGGCCAAGAAACTCCGGTAGCACCATCAACGTGGTGTCGACCGTTTCAATCAGGCGCTGGTTAATAAACGCAATCAAACCAATTCCCAACGCAGCGCTGGCGAGGCTGAGCGCCATGACGCTGATAAATGGCCAGCGATACTGCCGCCAGACAAGAAGTAAAAGTTCCATGCAAACAACCCGGACAAGTAATAACAGCCCGCAGTTTAAACATCTCTTTGCCGACAGCAATAATAATTCTTATTTTTATTCTTTTTTACCAGCCTGGCGAAACGTCAGATTGTAACGACAGTCACCGGTTAACGGATGATACCCTGTCTTAAGTGGCTGGATCCCATGATAAAACAACCGTGAGTTCCCACCCCATACCACGACATCGCCATGCTCCAGCAGTAAACGTTTTAAAGGGTCATTACGGCGCAAACCGCCAAACTGAAAGATGGCTGGTAACCCCAGCGAGACAGAAACGATAGGCGCCCGCAGGTCAGGTTCGTCTTTATCCTGATGTAATGACAGTTTCGCCCCTGGCGTGTAGCGGTTAATCAGGCAGGCATCGGGTTGAAAATCAGCATAGCCCGCTGCGGTTGACGCCAACTGGCACAGGTCCGCGAAAGTATCCGGCATCGGCGGCCAGGGCGTACCGGATAGCGGGTCAAACGGTGAATAAAGGTAGCCATGTTGATCCGTCGTCCAGCCCAAATGACCGCAGTTGGTCATCGCCACCGACATCGTGTAACCGCCGGGCGTCACCATCTGGCGAAACGGCGACTGTCTGGCGACAGCCGCGATCGCCTGCAGTAAAGACGGTGCGGACTCAAAGGCAAAACGTCGCAAAATTACCGCGCCGGATGCCAGCGGTTCTTGCCAGGGTTTCTCATCCGCAAAGAGATCAAGCATTACGTTTCCTCCCCAGTGGTTTCTCGTTGCAGTAACTGCGCTTTGCGCGCAATACCCCAGCGGTAGCCCGAAAGCGCACCATCATTGCGGATCACCCGGTGACACGGGATGACAATCGCCAGTTTGTTAGCTCCGCAGGCGCTGGCCACCGCGCGTACCGCTTTCGGTTTGCCGATGGCGCTGGCTAACTGCTGGTAGCTAACCGTCTTACCACATGGGATTGCGCGCAGCGCTTGCCACACCTGCAGCTGGAATGCGGTCCCGCGAATATCCAGCGGCAGAGACAACGACGTATTGCGCGTATTAATCACGGCGATGACTTCACGCACATGCTGCTGGAAATCGGCATCGGCTGCTTCATCCTGAGCGGCGGGAAACAGCTCATGCAGTTCCGCAACCAATGTAGCATCATCATCACCCAACAAGATCGCGCAGATACCGCGTTCGCTTTCCGCCACCAGGCAACGACCCAGGGCGCAATCTGCCAGGGTATAGCGCACAGAAACGTTGTCGCCGCCTTTGCGAAATTGCCTGGCGGTCATCCCTAGTGCCTGATCCGCTTGTCGGTAATAGCTGCTGCTGTCGGGGAATCCGGCGTTCAGAATCGCCTGGGTTACTGGTGCCCCTTTTGCCAGGGCATCGCGCAGACGACGAGCGCGCCAGGACTGCTGCCACGCTTTCGGGGTCATGCCCGTCGTGGCTTTAAACAAGCGATGTAAATGATACGGACTCATCGCCACCTGCTGCGCCAGGTCATCCAGCGTGAGAGGCGACTCCTGCTCCAGCAACTGACAGGCGTGGGCTATTTTGTCCAGCCGATGCTGCTGCGCACTATCTTTATCCGGCTGGCAGCGTTTACAGGGCCGAAACCCGGCGGCCTGCGCCTGCTCGGCATCAGCAAAGAAACTGACATTTTTGCGCAGCGCATGCCTCGCCCGACAGGACGGACGGCAGAAAATACCGGTGGTGTGGACGGCGAAAACAAACTGACCGTCGGCGTCAGCATCACGATCCACAACAGACTGCCAGCGGTCATCATCAGTTATGCGTAAACGACTTTTCATTATGGACTCCTTTGTTAAGCATAGCGCTTAGCCTCAGTGTGTCCTGATAGCCAGGTATAAAAACCCGCAATCTTGCTTTTTAATTTTTTTCGCTGAGCAGAAAGCTTTTAAACTGCGGCGACATCCAGGTTTTAAACCCTTGCCCCTCTTTCACAATCATATACACCGCCAGCCCTTCACGACGCACCACTTCTTTGGCCTTTTCCGGGCCGAGCACCATCAAACCGGTATCCCAGCCGTCAGCCTCCAGCGCCGTAGGGGCTATCACCGTCACAGACACCAGATTATGTTCGATCGGACGACCGGTTTGCGGATCGATAACATGCGACAGGCGTTTACCGTCCAGCTCGTAATAGTTACGGTAGCTACCGGAGGTGCTGATGCCGTGCCCGTTAATGTCGACAACCGCTTGCACCGCGTTTTCACGATCGGTGGGTTTCTGGATCGCCACCCGCCATGGATGTCCTTCCGCATTCATACCACGACTGTTTAGCGCACCGCCAACGGAAACCAGATAACGGGCGATCCCCTCTTGCTCCATCAGTCGCGCCAGATGATCGGCGGCATAACCTTCACCAACGGTAGACAGATCCACATACAGATCCGGCAAGTCTTTTTGCAGGTAGTTGCGTTGCGCCTCATTCACTACCTTCAGATGTGAAAGTCCGGTTTGCGCTTTTGCGGCATCAATTTGCGCCTGAGTAGGAATGTGCACGGGTTGCTGATCCGGACCAAAACCCCACAGGTTGACCAACGGTCCCACGGTGATATCCATCGCCCCATCGGTTTTCGCGCCAATTCTCAGCGCCGACGTGACGATATCCGCCATAGCGTCATTAACCGGCCACGGCGACAGGCTTTTCGACAGATTAAAGCGCATCAGGGCAGAATCATTTTTATAGGTTGAAAGAAGCTGATCGTCAGCATCAAGCTGAGTCTGGATCTTCTCCTGCAACTCCCTGGCGCGTTTGGCATCCACGCCCACCGCGCTGACCCGCCAGAAGGTGCCCATCGTTTTACCTTCCAGAACGGTGGCGGATTGTGTGGTCTGAGCCGGTTTCGGGGCCTCATCGCACCCGACAAAAAAGATCGTCACAGCCAGTAGCGCTGCGCGATAAAAATTCATTTCCATACGTAATTATCCTCATGCGAACGGGCGCAAGAGTACACCAAAAATCGTTGTTTGTACGGCGAAAAAAAAGCATTAAAAAAGGCCCCGTAGGGCCTTTTAACAACATGAACGCAGATTAGAACTGGTAAACCAGGCCCAGTGCTACGATATCATCGGTAGCGATACCAGCATCACGTGTAAAGTTGTTGTCATCCAGCAGGTTGATTTTGTAATCAACATAGGTGGACATGTTTTTGTTGAAGTAGTAGGTTGCGCCAACATCAACATATTTCACGATGTCCTGGTCACCGTAGTTTGTGAAGCCATTGTTAATGTCTTTACCTTTGGACTGCAGGTAAGCCACGGATGGACGCAGACCGAAATCAAACTGGTACTGCGCCACAACTTCAAAGTTCTGTGCTTTATCGGCAAAGCCATAGGCAGCAGTCGGATTGCTACCGTTAGAGGTACCAAAACGGGTCGCGTTATAGGACTGAGAGTACTGTGCAGCCAGGTAAACATTATTGGCGTCGTATTTCAGACCACCTGTATAAACGGTTGCACGATCGCCATTGCCAAAGAGAGCAGCGCGTGTCGCATTCTGATCAGCAGTACGTTTAGACGTCGTGATAGCACCACCGATACCAAAGCCAGCGCCGATATCATAGGTCACAGATCCGCCGTAACCGTCGCCGTTCTGAGTCAGCAGGCTGCGGCCACTTACGTTTTCACCGCTAACGCTGCCGTTTTTACCCTGGTACTGCAGGGCAAAGTTCAGGCCATCAACTAGGCCAAAGAAATCAGTGTTACGGTAGGTCGCATAACCGTTACCACGCTGCTGCATGAAGTTGTCCGCACCATAGGTGTCACCGCCAAATTCCGGCAGAACGTCGGTCCAGGACGTTACATCATAAGTTACACCGTAGTTACGACCGTAGTCGAAAGAACCTGCATCCGCGAATTTCAGACCTGCAAATGCCACACGCGTCCAGGCGTCGTTGCTGGCTTCACTCTGGTTGCCTTGAATCTGGTATTCCCACTGGCCGTAACCGGTCAGTTGGTCATTAACCTGGGTTTCGCCTTTGAAGCCGATACGCATATAGGTCTTGTCACCATCATCACCTTTGTTGTCGGAGAAATAGTGCAGACCATCGACTTTACCGTACAGGTCTAATTTGTTGCCGTCTTTGTTGTAAATTTCAGCCGCATTTGCTGCGCCTGCTACCAGCAGAGCCGGTACCAGGAGGGACAGTACTTTAACTTTCATGTTATTAACCCTCTGTTATATGCCTTTATTGCTTTTTTATGCCACTGCTCACTGGCTAACCCTCATTAACCAGTCGGCAACTTCATTCTCCGCAAAAACACAGAATAATCCAACACGAATATGATACTAATACTTTAAAGATGTTTCATTTATCTATGTAGATGTTTCAAAATATTAACAAAAGGGAACTTTTTTAATTAAGAAAATGGAGAGAATAAGCACAAATAGTCAAGAATTATTATAAAATACATATAAATCAATTAATTAAACAAATCAAAACCATAGCACTGAATGATAAAAAAAAATCTTCACTCGCAACTAAAATAGACTCGCTATCATCATTAACTTTATTTATTACCGTCATTCATTCATGAATGTCTGTTTACCCCTATTTCAGCCGAATGCTCTGCGTTCGGTTTTTTTTTACTCTTCTTTACACAAAGCTGACTGTTCTGTGCTACCGATGAACAACTATCACGTCTATTAACCATCCCGTCACGTTGAGATCAGAAATAAACCTTATTATTAATTTCTTGTTATTTAATGCTAAATGTATACATTCACTACAAAATATTTGTACCCGCTATTCTTCGCTGTACATCTTTGCATCATCGGGGGTTACAGCAAAATGCGGCGCAGACAATGCAAACTCTGTCGCATGCTCCAGGTATGGCAATTCATACATTACCCTTTATACTGCCCCTTCATGTTTCGCGTCGTTTAACAGGTCATAAACACGAATGAGTCAGTCTGACACAACGGCTTCTACCCGATTCTCTCTCCTACCGGGAAATATTACCCGTTACTTCTTATTACTGATCGTGGTGCTGTTGGTGATGATGGGCGTCATGGTCCAGAGCGCCGTCAATACCTGGCTAAAGGATAAGAGCTATCAGATTGTCGATATCACCCATGCCATTCATAAAAGGGTCGATACCTGGCGATACGTGACCTGGCAAATTTATGACAATATTGCTGCCACGCCCAGCTCGCCTGGCGCAGAAGGGCTGCAGGAAACTCGCCTGAAACAAGATGTCTACTATCTTGAAAAACCTCGCAGAAAAACCGAGGCGCTGATTTTCGGCTCGCATGACAGCTCTACGCTGGAGATGACCCAACGAATCTCAACCTATCTGGATACGCTATGGGGCGCGGAAAATATTCCATGGTCAATGTATTACCTCAATGGTCAGGACAATAGCCTGATCCTTATCTCAACATTGCCGCTGAAAGATCTGACTTCCGGCTTTAAGGAATCGACGATCGGTAATATTGTCGACTCCCGGCGCGCTGAAATGCTGCAGCAGGCCAATGCGCTGGATGAGCGCGAAAGCTTCTCGTCGCTGCGCCGTCTGGTCTGGCAAAACGGACATTACTTCACGCTGCGCACGACCTTTAATCAGCCGGGACATCTGGCAACGGTTGTCGCCTTTGACCTGCCGATTAATGACCTGATCCCTGCCGGCATGCCGCTGGACAGTTTCCATCTGGTCCCTGATGCCAGTTCAACGACTGAACACGTCAATGAAAAAGAGTCGCCTGACAGCGTCAGTATTAGCTTCAACAACAGTAAAATTGAGATCTCATCGGCGCTGGACTCAACGGATATGCGGCTGGTCTGGCAGGTTCCGTTTGGCTCATTGTTACTTGATACGCTGCAAAACATTCTTCTGCCGCTGTTACTGAACATCGCGTTGCTGGCTCTGGCGCTGTTTGGTTATACCACCTTTCGTCACCTCCCTGCCCGTTCAACCGAAGTGGCGCCAAATCTTGCGGCAAATAATGAACTGCGGATCCTGCGTGCGATCAATGAAGAGATTGTTTCCCTGCTGCCGCTGGGATTACTGGTGCACGATCAAGAAGCCAACCGCACGGTAATTAGCAATAAAATTGCCGACCACCTGCTGCCGCATTTAAATCTGCAAAACATTACCAATATGGCGGAGCAGCATCAGGGCGTCATTCAGGCCACTATCAATAATGAGCTATATGAAATCAGGCTATTTCGCAGCCAGATCTCATCGCGAACCCAGATCTTTATCATTCGTGACCAGGACCGTGAAGTACTGGTTAATAAAAAGTTGAAGCAAGCGCAACGGCTGTATGAGAAAAACCAACAGGCTCGCGCAGCCTTTATGCAGAATATTGGTAATGCGCTGAAAGACCCGGCTAAAACACTGGCTGCTAATGCCGCCGCGCTCAATACCCCCGACAGCCAAAAACTGGCCAATCAGGCTGACGTTTTGGTTCGCATGGTGGATGAAATCCAGTTGGCTAACTTGCTGGAAAGCGACGCCTGGAAAGGTGAATCAACGCTGTTTTCCGTACAGGCGTTGATTGACGACGTGGTCCCGGAGGTGTTGCCGGCCATTAAGCGTAAAGGGCTGCAGCTACTGATTAAAAATCACCTTAGCGCTCATGACGAACGCCGTGGCGACCGCGATGCCCTACGTCGTATTTTGCTGCTGCTGATTCAATATGCGGTAACCACCACGCAGATTGGTAAAATCACGCTGGAAGTCGACCAGGATGAATCGGAGGCTGAACGTCTGACCTTCCGCATTCTGGATACCGGGGAAGGCGTCACGTTACAGGAAGTTGATAACCTGCATTTCCCATTCATTAATGACACACAAGGCGATCGTTATGGCAAAGCCAACCCGTTGACGTTTTGGCTGTGCGATCAGTTAGCCCGTAAGCTGGGTGGACACCTGAACATTAAAGCGCGGGAAGAGCTTGGAACACGTTATATAGTCCATGTTAAAATGCCACTGCACGATCAACATGCTGATAGTGAAGAGCGCCTGTTAGATGACGTCTGCGTAATGGTTGATGTGACCTCTAATGACGTACGGAGCATCGTATTACGTCAACTGGAAAACTGGGGAGCAACCTGCATCACGCCCGACGAACGGTTGAATAGTCAAGAATATGATCTCTTTTTAACAGATAATCCGTCTAATCTTACTGCCTCGGGCTTGCTTTTAAGCGATGATGAGTCTGGCGTACGGAAAATTGGCCCCGGTCAGCTGCGCGTCAACTTTAATATGAGCAATGCTATGCAGGAAGCTGTCCTCGAGCTGATAGAAGAGCAGTTGGCACAAGAAGAGCTCCAGGAGCTCCCCCTCGGCGGAGATGAAAACGCCGAACTTCATGCCAGCGGTTACTATGCACTCTTTGTTGACACAGTACCGGATGATGTTAAGAGGTTGTATACTGAGGCAGCAATCAGTGATTTCGCTGCGTTAGCCCAAACGGCTCATCGCCTGAAAGGCGTGTTTGCCATGCTTAATCTGGTACCCGGCAAGCAGTTATGTGAAGCGCTGGAACATCTTATTCAAGAGAAAGATGCTCCAGGTATAGAAAAATACATCAGCGACATTGACGCATACGTCAAGAGCTTGCTGTAGCAAGGTAGCCCAATACATGAACACTATGAACGTAATTATTGCCGATGACCACCCGATTGTACTGTTCGGTATTCGTAAATCACTTGAACAGATCGAGTGGGTAAATGTTGTCGGCGAATTTGAAGACTCCACAGCACTGATCAACAATTTGCCTAAGTTAGATGCTCATGTGTTGATTACCGACCTCTCCATGCCGGGAGATAAATACGGTGATGGGATCACGTTAATTAAATACATCAAGCGCCATTTCCCGAGCCTGTCGATTATTGTTCTGACCATGAACAATAACCCGGCCATCCTGAGCGCGGTACTGGATCTCGATATTGAAGGGATTGTCCTGAAGCAAGGCGCGCCAACAGACCTGCCGAAAGCGCTGGCCGCGCTGCAAAAAGGGAAGAAATTTACTCCGGAAAGCGTTTCTCGTCTGCTGGAGAAAATCAGCGCCAGTGGCTATGGCGACAAACGTCTGTCACCGAAAGAGAGTGAAGTTCTGCGTCTGTTTGCCGAAGGTTTTCTGGTTACGGAAATTGCCAAAAAGCTCAACCGCAGTATTAAAACCATCAGCAGCCAGAAAAAATCGGCGATGATGAAACTCGGTGTGGAAAACGATATCGCACTGTTGAATTATCTCTCTTCCGTGACGCTGAGTCCTTCAGATAAAGAGTAAGTAACTGCCGATGGCACTGCGTTTATCAGACCTACGAACAACTTGTTTCGTAGGTCTGATAAGAGATCTCTTATCCCCGCGCATTCCTCACTCTTTCCGCATAGACCGTCAGAGTTTGCTTCAATACATCCAATGTCACTGGCTTGGAAAGACAGCTATCCATACCGGATTCCAGACAACGCTGCTTCTCTTCAGCCAGCGCGTTTGCCGTCACGCCCACAACCGGCAACGTTAAACCTAACTGGCGGATGCGCTGAGTCAGGCGATAACCATCCATATTTGGCATGTTGACGTCGCTCAGCACGATGTCGATATGGTTTTTACTCAGTACATTGAGCGCATCGACACCGTCATTCGCCGTTTTACACTGATATCCCAACGATCCCAGTTGATCGGCCAGTAAACGCCGGTTGATAGGATGATCGTCGACCACCAGTATCATCATGTCATCATTGGTCGCGCCGACTTTATCCGGGGCAGGGAGCGCCGTGGAGAGTTCTTCACTCCCCAGATCAACGCTGTAAATATGCGCCAGCAGCGCGGGCAGTTCGTGCGGTGACGCCACGCTGTGCACCCACTCCCCTGGCCCCCTTTCTAACGGAATCCCAATATGGCGACGGCAGAAAATCACCGCGGCACGTCCTTGCCACGCCTGTTCCAGCACATCGTCGGCAACCAACAAGTCATCAGCGTCCGGGTGCTGCCCCTCATAACGCAGCACCCTCACCCCGTTACGCGTCAGACTGGATTCGACAAAGCGATACAGCGATGCGTTACGCACCGCCAGCCAGCAACGGGTACCTGCCAGTCCTTCTACGCCTTTTTTCTGCGGATACTGGGCGCCATAAAGAGGAATACGGAGCGTAAACTGGCTGCCCATTCCCGGTTCTGAATCAACGGAAATATCGCCATCCATCATGCTGATCAGTTTTTCACAGATAGCCAAACCGAGCCCGGTTCCCTGGAAATTACGCTGTACGCCAGTGCCCACCTGGAAGAAAGGATCGAACAAACGGACCACTTCTTTGGCGGGGATCCCCACCCCGGTATCACGCACACGGATACTGAGGTAATCACCGTCACACTGCACATGCAGCACAATGCAGCCGGTATCGGTAAACTTGATCGCGTTACTCAGCAGATTGGAGATCACCTGCTGTAAACGCATAGGATCGCCATTCAACGCGACGGGCACATCCGGGTCGATAAAACAGTACAATCCCAACTGCTTACGCACCACCAGCGGCAGATAGTTTGCCGTAATATGGCTCATCACTTCACGCGGTGAGAACTCGCGCGGTTCAATCTTCAACTGTTCAGATTCAATTTTCGAGAAATCGAGAATATCGCTGATAATTTTCAACAGCAGGCTGGAAGAGTTATTCATCGCCGTCACCAGGCGATCCACCCCGTTGGGTAACTCTTTGGTTTGCAACAAATCGAGGTTACCGATAATGCCATACAGCGGCGTGCGCAGCTCATGGCTCACTGTCGCAAGGAACATCGATTTGGACTGACTCGCCTGTTCCGCCGCCTGGGCCATCTCCTGCAACGACTCTTCCATTTTAACGCGCGCGCTGACGTCAACCAGGACGCAAATTGCCACGTTTTCATTGCGATAGCGCGAATGCACAAAGCTGATTTGAAGATTGGTATTGTTACTGGTCAGCACATCGACAAAATTGACCTGCTGGCCGCAGATGATTTGCGTTAACCGTTGCCGGTCTTCATGCGTCAGCATATTCAGATAGGTATGCGCCAGTTCATTACTCAGGATGTTAATGCCATCCAGCGTGCGCAAAATACAAATCCCCACCGGCGCGGAAGCCACGATTTTACGGTTAAATTGCTCGTGTTCCTCCAGGCGCTGAGCATCGCTTTCCGCAGGAATAAAAATGCGCCGCTCATACATACGCGTGAGCATAAATAATGCCGCGCCGACCAGCACATTCAGCAGGATAGCGTTCAGGATCATCATGCGGATCCGCTCCAGCACCAGATCCACCGGAACAGAGTACACAATGCTCAGCGATGACGGCGGCAGATTTTTCTTCAGCACCAGATCGCGAAAACCCGGCGTATAGCCAAACCAGGAACGCTCCTGCATCCAGCGTGGTTCAGCCTTAATATTCCCCTCAGGGCCGGTGAGCGAAATCAGCGCATGGCCATTTTCATCGAGAATGGTCACCCCCATCGGCAAACTGCCCGGCGTGAAGAAGTTCTCCATGCGAATAGGTTGTTCCACGCCCAGCAGCGCCTGCAGACGGTTGGCAAGATAAACCGGCGTCAGCGCATAGAAATAGCCCACTCCAGGACGCGGCCCCTGGCTAATCCAGAACAGGTTATTACCGTTTTCATCCTGCGGCGCATTGCGATACTTAATAATACGCTCATGCAGCGCTTTCAGGGCCTGGTCACGTTCGACGGGCATCTCACGCAGACCAAAATTCGCCATACAGAGATTATCGCTGCCGATCAGGAATACGCGATTCAAATCATAGGCTGCAGAAAAATTGTCGCGCCAGTAGCGCATAAACCACGCCAGCGACTCCAGAGAACCTCGCCAGGCGTTGCCCATCACCGAACAGTCGGAGTCGGCAAACAGCGGCTCAAAGTTAGGTACGACGGTTTTGTCATCCCGCGCCCGCAGCGACATCACGCCGTTTTCCGCCGTTAAGCGATTCTCAGCAATATATTTCAGCTCTTTGATAACATCTGATGTGCGCTGGATATAACGCTGGGCCTGATCGGAGCTGAGGTTAAGCTCCTGATGGATCTCAGACTCTCTCTGGTGCAGCGCGTTCACAATGTAGAACACGGAGGCAAAAGCGATCAGACACCAGATGAGGAGCGCCAACGCTCTGAACAGGTAGCGTGAGACTTTTAGGGTTGAATGAACGGAAGCAAGGTATTTCAAAGGGGCGAAGCTCCGCCTCAGGGCATTAATAGAGTGTGGTTAAGGTAGCGGTAAATGTCCGGCGTCGCAATGCCCTCTCTTTACGGGAATATGATACACCGCGCTGAAACCATTGTCCTAACCCGTGATAATCGTCGTTTGCCTGAAAAACACTGCATGGATGTCAGAATGCGCGACCTGAGATGGCTGGCTCGTCGGTTATATCCGCGACGATTACGCAACCAAATGATCATGATGGCCATTCTGATGGTCATCATTCCGACGATATCCATAGGTTATATCGTAGAAACTGAAGGCCGTTCAGCAGTCTTATCTGAAAAAGAGAAAAAACTGTCATCAGTCATAGCCCTGCTAAACGATGCGCTGGGCGACAGCTTTAACAACTACGACAACCTGCCGCGCGAAGAGCGCATTCGGGCGCTTAATCATGAGTTAGCCCCCGTTACCGAGCGAATTACCCGGGCGTTTCCCGGCGTTGGCGCAGGGTATTACCACAAAGCGCTGGATGCCATTATCACCTACGCGCCCTCTGCGCTGTATCAGAGCAATGTAGGTATCACTATCACCGACGATCATCCGGGACGCGAAGTGATGAGTAGCAATGCGCCAGTGGTCTATTCAGGGCGACAGGTGCGCGGCGACATACTCAACTCTATGATCCCAATAGAGCGCCATGGAGAGGTTATTGGGTATATCTGGGCCAATGAGCTAACCCAAGATATCCGCCAGCAGGCCTGGAGAATGGACGTCAGGATAATTGCCGTACTGGTTACCGGGCTCATCTTTAGTCTGCTGCTGATCGTGCATTTTTCACGCCGACTCAGTGCGAATATCGACATTATCACTGATGGGCTCTCAACGCTGGCACAAAAAACGCCCGCCCGACTGCCTGAACTCCCCGGCGAGCTGGGACAAATCAGCCGTAGTGTTAATGCACTGGCGCAAACGCTACGGGAAACCAAAACCCTCAACGATCTGATTATTGAAAATGCCGCAGATGGTGTGATCGCCATCGACAGACAAGGTGACGTCACCACCATGAACCCGGCGGCAGAGCAGATAACTGGCTACACGCTGCATGAACTGGTCGGACAATCCTATGCAACGCTGTTTGCCAACACGCAGTTTCATAGCCCGGTACTGGATACTCTTGAGCACGGTACTGAACACGTGGCTCAGGAGATTAGCTTTCCGGGACGTGAACGCACCATTGAGATAAGTGTTACCACCAGTCGGATCCATAACGCACACGGTGAGCTGATTGGCGCGCTGGTTATTTTCTCCGATTTAACCGCCCGGAAAGAGACCCAGCGTCGGTTGGCGCAAACCGAAAGGCTCGCCACTCTGGGTGAACTGATGGCCGGGGTCGCGCATGAAGTGAGAAACCCGCTGACCGCAATCCGTGGCTACGTCCAGATCATCCGCCAGCAAACCTCCTTGCCGGAACATCAGGAGTATTTATCTGTTGTGCTTAACGAAATTGATTCCATCAATAAAGTTATTCAACAACTGTTAGATTTTTCACGCCCGCGACAAAGCCAGTGGCAGCAGATTCAGCTCAATGCGTTGATTGAAGAAACGCTAATCCTGGTACAAACCGCCGGCCTTCAGGCACGGATTGGTTTTACCACGGAATTAGATCCCAGCCTGCCGCCGATCGTCGCCGATCGCGAACTCCTCAAGCAGGTGATCCTCAACATTTTAATCAATGCAGTACAGGCGATCGCTGCACGAGGCGAAATTCGCATTCGCACCTGGCAATACTCGGCCTCACAACAGGCCGTGATGATTGAAGATAATGGCAACGGTATCGATCTCGCCATCCAGAAGAAAATATTCGATCCCTTTTTTACGACAAAAGCATCCGGCACTGGTCTTGGACTGGCGCTGAGCCAGCGCATCATCAATGCGCATCAGGGGGATATCCACGTAACCAGCCAACCTGGCTGTGGGGCGATATTCACTCTGATTTTACCTCTTAACCCGCAGGGAAATCCGTCAGAATGAAAACGACATACCGTATTCTCATCGTTGATGATGAAGAAAATGTTCGCCGTATGCTTGCCACCGCATTTTCCCTGCAAGGGCATGAAACGCATTGCGCCAGCGACGGGAAAGCCGCGCTGAACCTGTTTAGCGAAATGCAGCCAGACGTCGTGCTGATGGATATTCGCATGCCGGAGATGGACGGCATCGACGCGCTGAAAGTGATGCGCGCGCAACAACCACGCATCCCCGTCATTCTGATGACCGCTTACGCCGAAGTCGAAACCGCAGTAGAAGCGCTACGTAGCGGAGCATTTGATTACGTGATTAAGCCCTTTGATCTCGACGAGCTAAGCATGGTGATTCAACGCGCATTGCAACTGCAGGAGATGAAACAGGAAATCCGCAATCTACACAAAGCGTTGAGTACCAGCTGGCAGTGGGGGCATATTCTGACCAACAGTCCGCGTATGATGGATATCTGTAAAGACACGGCGAAAATCGCCCTCTCACAGGCAAATGTCCTGATAAGCGGTGAAAGCGGCACAGGAAAAGAGCTGATCGCCCGCGCCATTCACTACAACAGCAAACGCGCCAATGGCCCATTTATCAAAGTTAACTGCGCGGCTCTGCCGGAGTCGCTGCTGGAAAGCGAGCTATTTGGTCATGAAAAAGGCGCTTTCACCGGGGCGCAGACGTTGCGTCAAGGGTTGTTCGAGCGCGCTCATCAGGGAACGTTGTTGCTTGATGAAATTGGTGAGATGCCGCTGGTGTTGCAGGCCAAACTGCTGCGTATTTTGCAGGAGAGAGAGTTTGAACGCATCGGCGGACACCAGACCATTCGCGTTGATATTCGCATCGTCGCCGCCACCAACCGCCGCCTGCAAACCATGGTGAAGGAAGGAACGTTTCGCGAAGACCTGTTTTACCGGCTCAACGTTATCCATTTGACTTTGCCTCCCTTACGCGAGCGTCGTGAAGACATTGCCTTACTCGCCAACCACTTTTTACAAAAATTCAGCACTGAAAATCAGCGCGATATCATCGAGATCGACCCGACGGCGATGTCAATACTCACCGCCTGGCCCTGGCCAGGTAACATTCGTGAACTGTCAAACGTCATCGAACGTGCCGTCATTATGAATACTGGCGCGATAATTTTTGCCGACGATCTCCCCGACGCTTTCCGCAACCCGGTGAGCACCACAACAGAGACAAGACCAACTCACTCCGGGGAGCGCAATCTGAAAGAAGAGATTAAGCGTGAGGAAAAACGCATTATCCTCGAAGTCCTCGACAGTCAGGATGGCAACCGCACCCGCACGGCGTTGATGCTGGGGATTAGCCGACGCGCCCTGATGTATAAATTACAAGAGTACGGCATCGACCCTTCGGGTTCCTGATACGCAAATTTGCTATGCAGAATTTTGCACACTGCGCAAAATTCTGCATAGCCCCTCGCTTTCCCTCCCCGTTAGAAACATAGAAATACATTAATAAATTCAAACAACTAAAGATTAATGCATCTTTTAAAGCATCCTGGCATTCTGCTTGCACTTCCCTGAGCGTACCCAAAATGGAGTATGCAAAAGGGAAACATAATGAAAACAAAACTGATTACCTTACAAGACGCTGCAGGCTTCTTTCGTGACGGCATGACCATCATGGTCGGTGGTTTTATGGGGGTTGGCACACCGCCTCGTCTGGTTGAAGCCCTGCTGGAATCCGGCGTCAGAGATCTGACGCTGATTGCTAACGATACTGCATTTGTCGATACCGGTATCGGGCCACTGATCGTCAATGGGCGGGTGAGCAAAGTCATTGCCTCGCACATTGGCACCAACCCGGAAACCGGTCGTCGCATGATTGCCGGCGAGATGGACGTACAGTTGGTTCCGCAAGGTACCCTAATCGAGCAAATTCGCTGCGGCGGCGCGGGTCTTGGTGGTTTTCTGACGCCTACCGGCGTTGGCACCATCGTGGAGGATGGTAAGCAGACCATCACGCTCGAGGGCAAAACCTGGCTGCTTGAACGACCATTGCGCGCCGATTTAGCGCTTATTCGCGCCCATCGCTCTGACATGCTTGGCAACCTCACCTACCAGCTCAGCGCCCGAAACTTTAACCCTCTGATTGCTCTCGCCGCTGACATCACGCTGGTTGAACCGGATGAAATGGTTGAAACAGGTGAGCTGCAGCCTGACCAGATTGTTACCCCCGGCGCCGTTATCGACCATATCGTCATTCCACAGGAGAGCTAATCATGGATGCTAAACAACGTATTGCGCGCCGGGTGGCGCAAGAGCTTCGCGATGGCGATATCGTCAACTTAGGTATTGGCCTGCCAACCATGGTAGCCAACTACTTGCCTGCAGATATTCACATTACGCTGCAATCTGAGAACGGTTTTCTCGGACTGGGCCCGGTGACCACCGCGCATCCTGATCTGGTGAACGCGGGCGGCCAACCGTGCGGTATTTTGCCAGGCGCAGCGATGTTTGATAGCGCCATGTCGTTCGCGTTGATTCGCGGCGGTCACGTTGATGCCTGTGTGCTGGGTGGGTTACAGGTCGATGAGCAGGCAAACCTTGCCAACTGGGTGGTTCCGGGAAAAATGGTGCCAGGTATGGGTGGCGCAATGGATCTGGTGACCGGTGCGCGGAAAGTCATTATCGCCATGGAGCATTGCGCGAAAGACGGCTCAGCAAAAATCCTGCGGCAATGCACCATGCCGCTCACCGCGCAGCATGCTGTGCACATGCTGGTCACTGAACTTGCCGTATTCCGCTTTATTGACGGCAAAATGTGGCTAACTGAAATTGTCGAAGGATGTGATATCGCCACGCTGCGTGAAAAAACCGAAGCGCAGTTTGCTATTGCCGACGATCTGCTCATTCTGCGAGGTGACGCATGATTGGCCGCATCGCTCGCTTTATGACACGGGTGGTCAGCCGCTGGCTGCCCGACCCGCTGATTTTCGCCATGTTGCTAACATTGCTGACCTTCGGCATCGCGCTATGGTTAACGCCACAGACGCCCATCAGCATGGTGAAATTCTGGGGTGACGGTTTCTGGAACCTGCTGGCGTTTGGTATGCAGATGGCGCTAATCATCGTGACCGGCCATGCGTTAGCCAGTTCCGGGCCGGTGAAAAGCCTGCTGCGTACGGCGGCATCCGCTGCCAAAACCCCCGCCCAGGGCGTAATGCTGGTCACTTTTTTTGGTTCGGTTGCCTGCGTTATCAACTGGGGATTCGGTCTGGTGGTCGGGGCGATGTTCGCCCGCGAAGTCGCTCGTCGGGTACCGGGTTCCGATTATCCGTTACTGATTGCCTGCGCCTACATCGGCTTCCTGACCTGGGGCGGTGGTTTTTCCGGTTCAATGCCTTTGCTGGCGGCAACGCCTGGCAACCCGGTCGAGCACGTAGCGGGGTTAATTCCTGTCGCGGACACTCTCTTCACCGGCTTCAATATCTTCATCACCGTGGCGCTGATTGTGGTAATGCCGTTCATCACGCGCATGATGACGCCAAAACCTGCAGATGTGGTGAGCATCGATCCGAAACTATTACTGGAAGAAGCTGATTTTCAGAAGACGCTGCCGCCAGACGCGCCGCCATCGGAAAAACTGGAAGAAAGCCGCATTCTGGCACTGATCATCGGTGCATTAGGTATTGCCTATCTGGGCATCTACTTTGCCGAGAAAGGTTTCAACATCACCATCAATACCGTCAACCTGATGTTTATGATTGCCGGTCTGCTGCTGCATAAAACACCGATGGCCTATATGCGTGCCGTCAGCGCTGCCGCACGTAGCACCGCCGGGATTCTGGTGCAATTCCCCTTCTACGCCGGTATTCAGTTGATGATGGAGCACTCCGGTCTCGGCGGGCTTATTACCGAGTTTTTCATTAACGTCGCCAACAAAGATACCTTCCCGCTGATGACCTTCTTCAGTTCAGCGCTGATTAACTTTGCCGTGCCGTCCGGCGGCGGCCATTGGGTTATTCAGGGACCGTTCGTCATGCCTGCGGCGCAGGCGCTGGGTGCCGATCTTGGCAAATCAGTGATGGCCATCGCCTACGGGGAGCAGTGGATGAACATGGCACAACCATTCTGGGCGCTACCGGCTCTGGCCATCGCCGGGCTGGGCGTGCGCGACATTATGGGGTACTGCATCACCGCCCTGCTCTTCTCCGGCGTCATTTTTGTTATTGGATTGACCCTGTTCTGACGGCAACAACTTCTTAAAAGGAACTGAAAAATGAAAAACTGTGTCATCGTCAGCGCGGCACGTACCGCAATCGGCAGTTTTAACGGCGCACTGGCAACAACGGGTGCCGTCGAGCTTGGAGCCACCGTCATTAGAGCCGCCCTTGAGCGTGCTCACCTTGACCCTCAACGCGTGGACGAGGTGATTATGGGCAACGTGTTGCAGTCAGGACTCGGACAAAATCCGGCGCGTCAGGCATTGTTAAAAAGCGGCCTGTCCGACACCGTTTGCGGCTTTACCGTCAACAAAGTGTGCGGCTCGGGCCTGAAAAGCGTAGCGCTTGCCGCCCTCGCAATTAAGGCAGGACAAGCTCAGGCGATCGTGGCGGGAGGGATGGAAAACATGAGCCAGGCCCCCTACCTGTTAGACGCAAAGGCCCGCTGGGGATATCGTCTTGGTGATGGGCAATTGTCAGACGTTATTCTGCGCGACGGCCTGATCTGCGCCGAGCATGGGTACCACATGGGGATCACCGCAGAAAATGTCGCCAAAGAGTACGGCATCAGCCGCGAAATGCAGGATGAACTGGCACTGCAGTCACAGCGTAAAGCCGTGGCTGCAATCGCGTCCGGCGCATTCGAGGCTGAAATCGTGCCCGTCAGCGTGTCGTCTCGTAAAAAAACCATCATCTTTGAGCGCGACGAGTTCCCCAAAGCTGACTCGACGGCGGAAGGGCTCGCCGCCTTGCGCCCAGCCTTCGATAAAACAGGAACCGTCACCGCAGGCAATGCTTCGGGGATCAACGACGGTGCGGCGGCATTAGTGGTAATGGAAGAGTCTGCGGCGCTGGCGGCAGGGCTAAAACCACTGGCACGGATCAAAGCCTGGGCCAGCGGTGGCGTGGCACCGGCGATGATGGGGATGGGGCCGGTTCCGGCCACGCAAAAAGCGCTACAGCTGAGCGGGCTGCAGCTGTCCGATATCGATCTTATCGAAGCCAACGAGGCATTTGCCGCGCAGTTTCTTGCCGTCGGCAAAACGCTGGGGTTCGATCCGCAAAAGGTTAACGTCAACGGCGGGGCTATTGCGCTGGGACATCCTATTGGCGCCAGCGGCGCACGAATTCTGGTTACGCTGCTGCATGCGCTACAGGCACGCGATCAAACGCTTGGGCTTGCCACGCTGTGCATCGGCGGCGGTCAGGGAATCGCAATGATTGTGGAACGCATGAATTAAAAAAAGGGCCGGATTTCTCCGGCCCTTTTCATAACATCTCAATTACTCGTCAGCGTCATCCGCTGCATCATCATCAGTTTCTGCTTCAGGCGCGATATCATCGTCGCCCTCAGCGGCACTTCCGTCGATGGAGTCGAGTTCTTCATCATCAACCGGCTCAGCAACGCGTTGCAGACCCACGACGTTTTCATCTTCCGCAGTACGGATGAGGATCACGCCCTGGGTATTACGCCCTACTACGCTGATTTCCGACACGCGAGTACGCACCAGCGTACCTGCATCGGTGATCATCATGATCTGGTCGGTATCTTCAACCTGCACCGCGCCAACAACAGAGCCGTTGCGCTCGGTCACTTTGATGGAGATAACGCCCTGAGTCGCACGAGACTTGGTCGGATACTCTTCTGCCGCGGTACGCTTACCGTAGCCGTTTTGCGTCACGGTCAGGATAGCGCCTTCGCCGCGCGGAATAATCAGAGAAACGACTTTGTCTTCGCCTGCCAGTTTGATACCGCGTACGCCGGTCGCGGTACGCCCCATCGCACGAACGGCATCTTCTTTAAAGCGCACCACTTTACCCGCGGCAGAGAACAGCATAACTTCGTCACTACCGGACGTCAGGTCAACGCCAATCAGTTCGTCGCCTTCGTTCAGGTTAACCGCAATGATACCGGCGGAACGCGGACGGCTGAACTCAGTCAGCGCGGTTTTCTTCACCGTACCGCTGGCGGTCGCCATGAAGACGTTCACACCTTCTTCGTACTCGCGTACCGGCAGAATAGCGGTGATACGTTCGTTCGCTTCCAACGGCAGCAGGTTGACGATTGGACGTCCACGCGCGCCACGGCTGGCTTCCGGCAACTGATAAACCTTCATCCAGTACAAACGACCACGGCTGGAGAAGCAGAGGATCGTGTCATGGGTGTTAGCCACCAGCAGGCGGTCAATAAAGTCTTCTTCTTTAATACGTGCTGCTGATTTGCCTTTACCGCCACGACGCTGTGCTTCGTAATCGGTTAACGGCTGATATTTCACGTAGCCCTGATGAGACAAGGTTACGACAACATCTTCCTGGCTAATCAGATCTTCGATGTTGATGTCAGCACTGTTCGCGGTGATTTCGGTACGACGTTCGTCGCCGAACTGCTCGCGAATCAGCTCCATCTCTTCACGGATAACTTCCATCAGACGATCTGCGCTGCCCAGAATGTGCAGCAGTTCAGCGATCTGCTCCAGCAACTCTTTGTATTCGTCGAGCAGTTTTTCATGCTCAAGGCCAGTCAGTTTCTGCAAACGCAGATCCAGAATCGCCTGGGCCTGCTGTTCAGTCAGGTAGTACTGACCGTCACGCACACCAAATTCCGGCTCCAGCCATTCAGGACGCGCGGCGTCATCACCGGCACGTTCCAGCATGGCGGACACGTTGCCCAGCTCCCACGAACGCGCCACCAACGCAGCTTTCGCTTCTGCCGGGGTCGGCGCGCGGCGGATCAGGTCGATGATGGGGTCAATGTTCGCCAGCGCAATCGCCAGCGCTTCAAGGATATGCGCGCGGTCGCGGGCTTTACGCAGTTCAAAGATAGTACGGCGCGTTACGACTTCACGACGGTGACGTACAAACGCGGCAATAATATCTTTCAGGTTCATGATCTTCGGCTGACCATGGTGCAGCGCAACCATGTTGATACCGAAAGAAACCTGCAGTTGGGTCTGGGAGTAAAGGTTGTTCAGAACCACTTCCCCGACCGCATCGCGTTTCACTTCAATCACGATGCGCATACCGTCTTTATCAGACTCGTCACGCAGCGCGCTGATGCCTTCAACACGTTTGTCTTTTACCAGCTCGGCGATTTTCTCGATCAGGCGCGCTTTGTTCACCTGATACGGAATTTCATGGACGATGATGGTTTCACGGCCGGTTTTGGCGTCAGCTTCGACTTCCGCGCGGGCGCGAATGTACACTTTGCCACGACCAGTACGGTAGGCTTCTTCGATACCACGACGACCGTTAATGATCGCGGCGGTCGGGAAGTCCGGACCCGGAATATGTTCCATCAGCCCTTCAATGCTGATGTCTTCATCGTCAATGTATGCCAGACAGCCGTTGATCACTTCCGTCAGGTTGTGCGGCGGAATGTTGGTTGCCATACCTACCGCGATACCGGACGAACCGTTCACCAGCAGGTTAGGAATTTTGGTCGGCATGACGTCAGGAATTTGTTCGGTGCCGTCGTAGTTATCGACGAAATCAACCGTTTCTTTTTCCAGGTCAGCCATCAGCTCATGGGCGATTTTCGACATACGGATTTCCGTATAACGCATCGCCGCTGCGGAGTCGCCATCGACAGAACCAAAGTTACCCTGACCATCTACCAGCATGTAACGCAAGGAGAATGGCTGCGCCATACGAACAATGGTGTCGTAAACGGCGGTATCACCATGAGGGTGGTATTTACCGATTACGTCACCAACGACACGGGCAGATTTTTTATAGGCTTTATTCCAGTCGTTGCCCAATACGTTCATGGCGTAAAGTACGCGACGGTGAACCGGTTTCAGGCCATCTCGGACGTCTGGCAGCGCACGGCCAACAATGACCGACATCGCATAATCCAGATATGAGCTCTTCAGCTCTTCCTCAATGTTGACCGGTGTAATTTCTCTCGCAAGGTCGCTCATCTAACCGCTATCCCTCTACTGTATCCCGGATTCAAAGGTCGCAAATTATAACACATTCGCACAGATTCAGGTAAATGGATTCCCCCTGACAGAGGCTTTATTCATCCCGTCAGGCTGATATACTCATTTGCATCGCAAATTTAGGAGTAGAAGCCCCAATGAATGCCGAAAAACCCCCGGTAAGCCACAACGTTGACCATGAAGAAATTGCCAAGTTTGAAGCAGTCGCGTCACGCTGGTGGGACCTTGAGGGTGAATTTAAGCCACTGCACCGCATTAACCCGCTGCGTCTGGGCTACATCACGGAGCGCTCAGGCGGCCTGTTTGGTAAAAAGGTACTCGACGTAGGCTGCGGCGGCGGCATTCTGGCAGAAAGTATGGCGCGCGAAGGCGCAACCGTCACGGGCCTGGATATGGGCTTTGAACCGTTACAGGTAGCAAAACTGCATGCGCTGGAGAGCGGTATCCAGGTCGAGTACGTCCAGGAAACCGTCGAAGAGCACGCGGAAAAACATGCGCACCAGTATGACGTGGTGACCTGCATGGAAATGCTGGAGCACGTGCCGGACCCGCAGTCGGTGGTCAGCGCCTGCGCCAGGCTGGTTAAACCGGGCGGCGAAGTGTTTTTCTCCACGCTTAACCGCAACGGCAAATCCTGGCTGATGGCCGTGGTCGGAGCGGAATATATTTTGCGCATGGTGCCGAAAGGCACGCATGATGTGAAAAAATTTATTAAGCCTGCAGAGTTATTACAGTGGGTAGATCAGACCGTGCTGAAAGAGCGTCATATGACCGGCTTGCATTACAACCCGATCACCAACAGCTTTAAACTCGGTCCGGGCGTTGATGTGAACTATATGGTCCATACCACCGCCAGTGTTGATTAACCGCTTCCTGTAAGCCGGATAAGGCGTCCAACGCCGCCATCCGGCATGCTGACAGGAACAGGGCCTGATGGCGCTTCGCTTATCGGGCCTACAAATCCTGTGCCAGATCATAAGAACTTTCTTCGCCTTAGATGAAGAAATCAGCACTCGATCAAATTTTCTATTTTTTTTCTCAATTATTGACATCCCCGCCAGGCCTTATAAGACGCGCACTTAGCGATTCTTACCCTTTTGCAACCTCAATTTAACGTCAAAATCAACTCTTGTGCTGAAAAGAATCCCTACTAGAATACTCACCATATAGCGTCTATTTTATCAAACAACCCCTACATATAGTATTTATCCACAGACTTAGTCACAACATGGCTCTGTGGATAATATGGGGGATATTTTTTCTTTCACGGACAGGTAAAAAACCACATGAATCAGAGTCTGCTGGTGACAAAGCGTGATGGTAGTACAGAGCGCATCAATCTCGACAAAATCCACCGAGTTCTGGATTGGGCGGCAGAAGGACTGAATAACGTATCGATTTCTCAGGTCGAGCTGCGCTCTCATATTCAGTTTTATGACGGTATCAAAACGTCCGATATCCATGAGACGATCATCAAAGCAGCCGCCGACCTGATCTCCCGCGAGGCGCCGGATTATCAGTACCTGGCTGCCCGCCTGGCCATTTTCCACCTGCGTAAAAAAGCCTACGGCGAGTTTGAACCGCCTGCACTTTACGACCATGTCGTGAAAATGGTTGAAATGGGCAAATACGACAATCATCTGCTGGAAGACTACACGGAAGAAGAGTTCAAGCAGATGGACTCGTTCATCGTACACGACCGTGATATGACCTTCTCCTATGCTGCGGTGAAGCAGTTAGAAGGTAAATATCTGGTGCAAAACCGTGTCACCGGTGAGATTTATGAAAGCGCGCAGTTCCTCTACATTCTGGTAGCGGCCTGCCTGTTCTCTAACTATCCACGTGAAACGCGTCTGCAATATGTAAAACGTTTCTACGATGCCGTTTCAACGTTCAAAATTTCTCTGCCGACGCCAATTATGTCCGGCGTGCGTACCCCAACCCGCCAGTTCAGCTCCTGCGTACTGATCGAGTGCGGCGACAGCCTGGATTCCATCAACGCCACCTCCAGCGCTATCGTGAAATACGTTTCTCAGCGCGCCGGTATCGGTATCAACGCCGGCCGCATCCGTGCGCTGGGCAGCCCGATTCGCGGCGGTGAAGCGTTCCACACTGGATGTATTCCGTTTTACAAGCACTTCCAGACCGCGGTGAAATCCTGCTCGCAAGGCGGCGTGCGCGGCGGTGCGGCCACCCTGTTCTACCCAATGTGGCATCTGGAAGTCGAAAGCCTGCTGGTGTTGAAAAACAACCGTGGCGTTGAAGGCAACCGCGTGCGTCATATGGACTACGGCGTACAAATCAACAAGCTGATGTACACCCGTCTGCTGAAAGGCGGCGACATTACCCTGTTCAGCCCGTCCGACGTGCCGGGGCTGTACGACGCGTTCTTCGCCGATCAGGACGAGTTCGAACGTCTGTACACCCAATATGAAAACGACGACAGCATCCGTAAACAGCGCGTGAAAGCGGTCGAACTGTTCTCCCTGATGATGCAGGAACGTGCCTCTACAGGCCGTATCTATATCCAGAACGTGGACCACTGCAACACCCACAGCCCGTTCGATCCGGTAGTCGCTCCGGTGCGCCAGTCCAACCTGTGTCTGGAAATCGCCCTGCCGACCAAACCGCTGACCGACGTTAACGACGAAAACGGCGAAATCGCGCTGTGTACGCTGTCCGCTTTCAACCTCGGCGCGATTAAGAGCCTGGACGAGCTGGAAGAACTGGCCGTACTGGCGGTGCGCGCGCTGGATGCGTTGCTGGATTATCAGGATTATCCAATCCCGGCCGCCAAACGCGGCGCGATGGGCCGTCGTACGCTGGGTATTGGCGTCATCAACTACGCCTACTGGCTGGCGAAAAACGGTAAGCGTTATTCTGACGGTAGCGCCAATAACCTGACCCACAAAACCTTCGAAGCCATTCAGTATTACCTGCTGAAAGCTTCTAACGAGCTGGCAAAAGAGCAAGGCGCGTGCCCGTGGTTTAACGAAACAACTTACTCCCAGGGTATCTTGCCGATCGATACCTATAAGAAAGACCTTGATGCTATCTCTGACGAGCCACTGCACCTGGACTGGGAAGCGTTGCGCGAGTCCATCAAAATTCACGGCCTGCGTAACTCCACGCTGTCTGCGCTGATGCCGTCGGAAACCTCTTCGCAGATCTCTAACGCGACTAACGGTATTGAACCACCGCGCGGCTACGTGAGCATCAAAGCGTCTAAAGATGGGATTCTGCGTCAGGTCGTGCCGGACTACGAACACCTGCACGACGCCTACGAACTGCTGTGGGAAATGCCGAACAACGACGGCTATCTGCAACTGGTAGGTATCATGCAGAAGTTTATCGATCAGTCGATTTCTGCCAACACCAACTATGATCCGACGCGTTTCCCATCAGGAAAAGTGCCGATGCAGCAGTTGCTGAAAGACCTGCTCACCGCCTACAAATTTGGCGTCAAAACGCTGTATTATCAGAACACCCGCGATGGTGCGGAAGATACTCAGGACGATCTGGTACCGTCCATTCAGGACGATGGCTGCGAAAGCGGCGCATGTAAGATCTGATGAATGTTGCCGGGTAGCGCTACGCTTACCCGGCCTACGATTGCACGGTTTGTAGGCCGGATAAGGTGTTTATACCGCATCCGGCGCTCATCCCACAAAGGATTCACATCAATGGCATACACCACTTTTTCACAGACGAAAAATGATCAGCTTCTGGAACCGATGTTCTTCGGCCAGCCGGTGAACGTCGCCCGCTACGATCAGCAAAAATATGACATCTTCGAAAAACTGATCGAAAAGCAGCTCTCTTTCTTCTGGCGTCCGGAAGAGGTCGATGTTTCCCGCGATCGCATCGACTTCCAGGCGCTGCCGGAGCATGAAAAGCATATCTTCATCAGCAACCTGAAGTATCAGACGTTACTGGACTCCATTCAGGGTCGTAGCCCGAACGTCGCGCTGCTGCCGTTAATCTCGATTCCTGAACTGGAAACCTGGGTCGAAACGTGGGCGTTTTCTGAAACTATCCACTCGCGCTCTTACACCCATATTATCCGTAACATCGTGAACGATCCGGCGGTGGTGTTTGATGATATCGTTACCAACGAGCAGATCCAGAAGCGCGCGGAAGGCATTTCCTGCTACTATGACGAATTGATCGAGATGACCAGCTATTGGCATCTGCTAGGGGAAGGCACCCATACCGTTAATGGCAAAACGGTTGTCGTGAACCTGCGTGAGCTGAAGAAAAAGCTGTACCTGTGTCTGATGAGCGTGAACGCGCTGGAAGCCATTCGCTTCTACGTCAGCTTCGCCTGCTCCTTCGCCTTCGCCGAACGTGAACTGATGGAAGGCAACGCGAAAATTATTCGTCTGATCGCCCGCGATGAAGCCCTGCACCTGACCGGTACGCAGCACATGCTGAACCTGCTGCGCAGCGGTGTAGACGACCCAGAGATGGCGGAAATCGCAGAAGAGTGTAAGCAAGAGTGCTACGACCTGTTCGTGCAGGCCGCGCTGCAAGAGAAAGAGTGGGCGGACTATCTGTTCCGTGACGGTTCGATGATCGGCCTGAACAAAGATATTCTGTGCCAGTACGTTGAGTACATCACCAACATTCGTATGCAGGCTGTTGGGCTGGATCTGCCGTTCCAGACGCGTTCTAACCCGATCCCGTGGATCAACACCTGGCTGGTGTCCGATAACGTACAGGTTGCGCCGCAGGAAGTGGAAGTCAGCTCCTATCTGGTCGGCCAGATCGATTCCGAAGTTGATACCGACGATCTGAGTAACTTCCAACTCTGATGAGCCGCGTTACTCTACGCATCTCTGGCACACAGCTGCTGTGCCAGGATGAACACCCTTCCCTGCTGGTCGCACTCGAATCGCACAATGTTGAAGTCGAATACCAGTGTCGTGAGGGTTACTGCGGTTCCTGCCGTACCCGCCTGGTAGCGGGACAGGTGGACTGGATTGCAGAACCTCTGGCCTTTATTCAGCCGGGAGAAATATTGCCCTGCTGTTGCCGGGCAAAAGGCGATATTGAACTTGAGCTGTAACGGTTAGTGCACTTCATGTGCGCTAACCAGCGGCATCGCCCCGCGGCGTTTCATCTGCGCGATATACAGCGCCCCGGCTAAAACCACCAGCAGCGCCCCTACCAGATAAATCGCCCTATAGCCCACGCCCTCGACCATCATCCCCATAATGAACGCGCCAATCGCCATTCCCGCATCCATCGCATTAAAGAATAGCGAATTGGCGATGCCAATTTTATGCGGTTCCACCGAGCTAATAATTTGTGTCTGGAATACCGGCGTGACCGAACCGTAACCAATGCCGATTAATCCCCCGGCAATAATCATCATGATGCTGCCGTTGGTGTAGCCAAGCGCCACCAGTCCCACTGTAAAGGCCAGCAAACACGGATATACCACGTATTTCGGCCCTTTTTTATCACAAATGTTGCCGGTAAAGGTTCGACAGATCATCAGGCAAATAGCGTAGCACAACAGGAAATTACTGGCGGCGGCCATCAGATCCAACTCGCGCGCATACAGCGCGAGAAAAGCAGAAACGCCCGCATAGGAGAAGGTCATGAAAAACGTCACCATCGCGAAAGGCAGCGCGGCACGGTCAAACATTGCCGCAAATCCCAGCTTCGGTTTTGAGCCGTCGGCATGACGGATGACCGGTGGTACGGCGACGATCAATGACAGAATAATACCCAGCGCGGCAACCGCGCTACACAGCCAGAAAGCGGTGGTAAAAGCGCCCCAGCGTGCCATATTCAGCCCCACCCAGGGCCCCACAACCATTGCCAGTCCCATGGCCAACGAGAAAAAACTGATGCCCTCCCCACGTCGGGAGGCCGGTATCAGCCGCGCGGAAATCGTTCCTTTTACCGTGGTAATGACGCCAAACGTCACCCCATGAAGCACCCGAATAAACAGCAGCGATTCAATTGAGTGGCAAACAGGATACAGCGCAGTGACAACCAAAAAGGCCAGAGAAGAGAGCACCAGAATCGTTTTATTCGAATATTTTCCCACCCATTGCCCGGCGAACGGACGCACAACAATTGCGGCACCTAAAAAGAAGGTGACCAATAAGCCGGCTTTATCCGGCGTGGCGTGCAGGCGATCCGAAATATAGATCGGTAATAACGTAAGCAGGACATAAAACACAAAGAATATAATGAAGCTAATTATCGTGATTGCCCAAAAATCCTTCGTCCACAGTTTTTCTTTCATATTCGACAACCTGTCCAGACGGCGCACGCAGGCAACGCTCAGCTCAACTGAGCAACGGAGAGGTGCGTCAAAATGTGATTTATACGGTAGACCGCAAGTGTAAACAGGTTCATCATATTAGAGAAATTAATCGTTTTAATATTGTTAATTAGAGGGAACTAATGACATTAACCCAAATCCACGCCCTGCTTGCGGTGCTTGAATGCGGCGGTTTTACCGAAGCCAGTAAGCGGCTGTATATGACCCAATCCGCTGTAAGCCAGGCAATTTCGGCGCTTGAAGAAGAGCTGGGAGTCGAATGTCTTATCCGCGAGCGCCGCAAAGACATTCAGCTCACCCCCGTTGGAAGACGGATCGTACCGCACCTGCGCATGATCGTTTCAGAAACCAACGCGGTGAAAGAGATTGCCGAGCAGGAGCGAAAAAACCCAGCCCGAACCCTGCGCATCGGCTGCTTTCCCAGCGCCTGCGCCTGCATTTTACCGGGCATTATCCACCACTTCGAGCAGCACCATCCGCACATCAAAATCATTCCCTTCGAAGAGAACAGCACGGCGATCGTGGATTCCCTGCGCAGCGGGGATATTGATGCTGGATTTGTGCATTTTCCGGTGACTGGCATGTACTGCGTACCGATCTATCGCGACAAATTTACCGTCGTGGTTCCCGAAAACCATCCTCTGGCAGCCAATACCGCGGTTACGGTTGAACAGTTGGTGGGAGAACCGCTGATTATCAGTAAAGGGCGCTATGAATTAAGCATCATGACGCTATTTAAAGAGAAAGGTATCGAGCCGGTTATTAAATACGAATTTAACCATCCGGATACCGCGATGAGCTTTATTCGGCAGGGGCTGGGTATTGCATTATTACCGGAATTGACGCTGAAAGCCGCTGGCGGGGAGATTCGCTCGGTGGCGCTGGAGCCGACGTTCTATCGACAGATTTCGTTACTGGCAAAAGAGCCGCCGGTGGACGGCAGCCCTTTATTTCTCCTGCAGGCTTGTATGGAAACGTTGACAGCAGACGGCCTTATCTAACAGTTACTAACGTTATCCAATAAGGCCTGTGACCGGAGGTGCATCACAGGCCTTGTGCCATTACTCTTTATTCAGGAATTTCACTGCTTTGTCGGGGAAATCGGTGAACAACCCGTCAACGCCCGCCTTGTTATACAGAATGTCATACAGCTGGTTTACGTCAGTAGTGTAATCCGGTAGCTGATCGGCACGAACCGTATAAGGATGCACCACCATCTTGTTCTGATGCGCGTCCTGAACCATACCAGTTAACGAGATATTGCCTTTTTTCGACTTCTCATCAACCAGCATGTGGTAGTCCGGCCCAATGCCGTCCGCATACTGTGCCACCTGTTTCATGGCACCCGGTTTGAACATCCAATCGTAGTTGTAATTAACCCAACTACCGTCCGGCTTTTTCTCCTGGGTTTCATTCCAGTCAGTGTACGCAATTAACTGCACCAGATTGAGATCCATCCCCATCTTTGGTTCCAGTTCATTTTTAATGCGCTTTAACTCCGCAACATCAAAACACTGCAGATAAACCTTGTCGTTTTTGCTGGTATACCCGTACTTTTTCAGCACTTCCAGCGTTTTCGCTGCGATGTCCTTCCCTTCCTGGTGATGGAACCACGGCGCTTTCATTTCCGGATAAATACCGATGTTTTTACCGGTTGAGTGATTCAGTCCCTGAACGAACTCAATCTCTTCTTCGAAGGTGTGCACGCGGAAATCAGATTTACCCATTGGGAAGCGCCCAGGGTAGGTCTGTACCTTTTTGCCATTTTCGATATCAAAGCCTTCGGTAAATTTCAGCGATTTGATCTCATCCAGAGTAAAGTCGATAGCGTAATAACGTCCATCTTTACGCGCACGATCCGGAAAACGCTCAGCGACATCGGTGACGCGGTCCAGATAGTGGTCATGCAGGACGACCAGATGGTCATCCTTGGTCATCACCAAATCCTGCTCCAGATAATCCGCGCCCTGAGCATAGGCCATCGCTTTCGCGGGCAGCGTATGCTCAGGTAAATAACCGCTTGCCCCACGGTGCGCAATCACGATTTTATTGGCGGCGACCGCCGCGCTGCTAACAACCATACCAGCCAGCATCAGCGCCACGCTGAGACTTTTCAATGTGGTTTTCATAAATTAGCCCCCGTTACGTTTCTGCAGCATTTCTTCGTGATGACGTTTTTCGCCAATCATGACGACCACCAGCAGAATCACCGCCAGCACGCTACCGCCAATCATCACCATAAAGCCGCCGTCCCAGCCGAAGAAGTCAACGGTGTAGCCGACAATGGCGCTCGCCGCCACAGAACCGCCGAGATAACCGAACAGTCCGGTGAAGCCTGCCGCCGTGCCCGCCGCTTTTTTCGGCGCCAGTTCCAGCGCGTGCAGACCAATCAACATGACCGGGCCGTAGATCAGGAAGCCGATGATAATCATACAAGCCATATCAACGTTCGGGTTCCCTGCCGGGTTCATCCAGTAAACGATGGTCGCGATAGTCACCAGCGTCATAAAGAACACGCCGGTCGCGCCACGGTTGCCGCGGAAGACTTTATCCGACATCCAACCACACAGCAGCGTGCCCGGAATACCCGCGTATTCATACAGGAAGTAGGCCCAGGATGATTTATCGAGTGCGAAATGCTTCACTTCTTTCAGGTAGGTCGGTGACCAGTCCAGGATGCCGTAGCGCAGCAGATAAACAAACACGTTAGCGATAGCGATGTACCACAACAGTTTGTTTGGCAGTACATACTGCATGAAGATCTGCTTCGCAGTCAGCTCTTCTTCCGCTTTCTCGTTGTAATCGTCCGGATAGTCGTTCTTATACTCTTCGATAGGCGGCAGGCCGCAGGACTGCGGCGTATCACGCATCATCGCAAAGGCGAACAGCGCAACCACAATCGCACCGAAAGCAGGCATATACAGCGCCGCTTTCCAGTCATTGAACCAGGCCATACCGAGCAGGAACAGCAGAGGAGGCAGACCGCCGCCCACGTTGTGCGCACAGTTCCAGACGGAAACAATACCGCCACGTTCTTTCTGCGACCACCAGTGCACCATGGTACGGCCACACGGCGGCCACCCCATCCCCTGGAACCATCCGCAAAGGAACAGCAGCACAAACATAATCGCAATGCTCGATGTCGCCCACGGCACAAAGCCCATAAACAACATCACTGCGGCAGCCAGAATCAAACCTGCTGGCAGGAAAACGCGCGGATTCGAGCGATCCGAAACGGACCCCATGATGAATTTCGAAAATCCGTAAGCGATGGAGATACCAGATAAGGCAAAACCCAGATCGCCGCGAGAGAAACCCTGCTCAACCAGATATGGCATCGCCAGGGCGAAGTTCTTACGTACCAGATAGTACGCGGCATAACCAAAGAAAATCCCCAGGAAAATCTGCCAACGCAATCGACGATATGTCGGATCGATCTCCGTAGCAGGCAAACGCGCCTTATGTGGCGCTGGTTTAAAAATACTCAACATAGTGTAGCCTCCGTGGCCGTCTTTCATTCGAAGTAAACACTGCAGTTCGTCATTACTACCCTACCGCTTCCAGTGTGGCCGCGATGTTAAGGAAAGATACCTAACAAAAATGTGAAACGCAGCACATATTGTTACAGATTTATGACAAATGTTCATAAAGGCGCACGGAATCACGTTTCATTTTCGAATAATGAGCGATTATGCGCGAAATCAAACAATCCATGTTTTTTATGTGGCTAAATGATAAAAAACGAACTGTGAGGAAAAACAATGAAAACTCGCGACTCGCAAACAAGTGACGTGATTATCATTGGTGGAGGAGCAACAGGTGCAGGGATCGCACGCGACTGTGCGCTGCGCGGGTTGCGCGTCATCTTAGTGGAACGCCACGATATCGCCACGGGCGCGACCGGACGTAACCACGGCCTGCTGCATAGCGGTGCGCGCTACGCCGTCACCGACGCTGAATCTGCCCGTGAGTGCATCAGCGAAAACCAAATTCTGAAACGTATCGCCCGTCATTGCGTTGAGCCGACGGACGGTCTGTTTATTACCCTGCCGGAGGATGAGCTCTCCTTCCAGGCTACCTTTATTCGCGCCTGTGAAGAGGCCGGTATTCGCGCAGAAGCGATTGACCCTAAGCAGGCGCGCATTATCGAACCCTCCGTCAACCCACTGTTGATTGGCGCAGTTAAAGTGCCGGACGGTACGGTCGATCCCTTCCGCTTAACCGCCGCCAACATGCTGGATGCGCGTGAGCATGGCGCGCTTATCTTAACGGCCCATGAAGTGACGGGGCTGATTCGCGAAGGGGCAACGGTTTGCGGCGTTAACGTGCGCAATCATCTGACGGGTGAGATGCAGTCCCTGCATGCGCCGGTGGTGGTGAATGCCGCCGGGATCTGGGGCCAGCGCATTGCAGAATATGCCGATCTGAGTATCCGGATGTTCCCGGCCAAAGGTTCGCTGCTGATTATGGATCATCGTATAAACCAGCATGTCATTAATCGCTGCCGTAAACCTTCTGACGCCGATATTCTGGTGCCTGGTGATACCATTTCGCTCATTGGTACCACCTCGCAGCACATTGATTACGACGATATTGACAGCAACCGCGTCACCGCAGAAGAGGTCGATATTCTGCTGCGCGAAGGCGAGAAACTGGCGCCGATTATGGCGAAAACACGCATTTTACGTGCCTACTCAGGTGTGCGACCGCTGGTCGCCAGCGACGACGATCCAAGCGGTCGTAACGTCAGCCGCGGTATTGTGCTGTTCGATCACGCTGAACGTGACGGACTGGATGGGTTTATCACCATTACCGGCGGTAAGCTGATGACCTACCGTCTGATGGCGGAATGGGCCACCGATGCCGTTTGCCGCAAGCTGGGCAATTCTCAACCTTGCACCACGGCAGACACCGCGCTGCCAGGCTCGCAGGAATCCACCGAGCACACGCTGAAACGCGTAATTTCATTGCCTGCGCCGTTGCGCGGTTCGGCGGTCTACCGTCACGGCGATCGCACCCCGGCGTGGCTTAGCGAAGGTCGTCAGCACCGTAGCCTGGTCTGTGAATGTGAAGCGGTCACCGCGGGCGAAGTGCAATACGCCGTCGAGAATTTAACCGTCAACAGCCTGCTCGATTTACGTCGCCGTACCCGCGTTGGTATGGGGACCTGCCAGGGCGAATTGTGCGCCTGCCGCGCCGCAGGTTTACTGCAACGTTTTAATGTCACCACTGCTGCGCAATCTATCACCCAGCTTTCCGATTTCCTCAATGAGCGCTGGAAAGGCGTGCAGCCTATCGCCTGGGGAGATGCGCTGCGCGAAAGCGAATTCACGCGCTGGGTCTATCAGGGATTGTGCGGTCTGGAAAAGGAGCACCAGGATGAAATTTGATACCGTCATTATCGGCGGCGGCCTGGCCGGACTGCTGTGCGGCCTGCAGCTGCAAAAAAGCGGGTTGCGCTGTACGATTGTCACGCGCGGCCAAAGCGCCTTGCATTTTTCCTCCGGCTCACTGGATTTGCTCAGCAACTTACCCGATGGTCAACCGGTGGTAGAGATAGAAGCAGGTCTGAATGCGCTGCGTACTCAGGCGCCCACGCATCCGTATAGCACCATCGGAACACAGAACGTCCTGGAGCTGGCCCAGCAGGCGCAGGATCTGCTGGATGAATGCGGAACGCATTTGCAGGGCAAGGTACGCCAGTCACATCAACGCGTAACCCCGTTGGGAACTCTGCGCTCAACCTGGTTAAGTTCCCCAGAAGTTCCGGTGTGGCCACTGTCCGCACAGCGTATCTGCGTTGTCGGTATCAGCGGTTTACTGGATTTTCAGGCGCATCTCGCCGCGGCCTCACTGCGCCAGCGTAATCTCAGCGTCGAGACAGCCGAAATCGATCTGCCCGAGCTGGATGTCCTGCGTGACAACCCGACCGAGTTTCGCGCCGTCAATATTGCGCGCCTGCTGGACAACGAAGATAAATGGTCGCTGCTCTATGATGCTTTACTGCCACAGGCAAAAACCTGCGACATGATCATTATGCCAGCCTGTTTCGGCCTGGTGGATGAGCGCCTCTGGCACTGGCTTAACGAGCGCCTTCCCTGCTCGTTAACGTTGCTACCAACTCTACCGCCTTCGGTACTGGGTATGCGTCTGCACAACAAATTGCAGCGCCAGTTTGTGCGCCAGGGCGGCGTCTGGATGCCGGGTGATGAAGTGAAGAAAATCACCTGTCAGGACGGCGTAGTCAGTGAAATCTGGACCCGTAACCATGCCGATATCCCGTTGCGTCCACGCTTCGCCGTGCTCGCCAGCGGCAGCTTTTTCAGCAGCGGACTGATCGCCACGAGAGAGGCCATCCACGAACCGATCCTCGGGCTGGATGTACAGCAAACCACCACCCGCGCCGAGTGGTATCAACGCGACGTCTTCGATCCGCAACCGTGGCAAAAGTTTGGCGTCACAACCGACGCTACGCTGCGCCCGTCACTGGCGGGTAAAACGGTAGAAAATATGTATGCCATCGGTTCTGTTCTCGGTGGTTTCGACCCTATTGCCGAGGGTTGCGGAGGCGGCGTATGCGCAGTCAGTGCCTTACACGCCGCACATGACATTGCGAAACGTGCAGGAGGACAGCAATGAGCGACACACGTTTTGAAAGTTGTATCAAATGCACGGTGTGCACCACCGCCTGCCCGGTAAGCCGCGTCAATCCGGGCTACCCTGGCCCAAAACAGGCCGGACCGGACGGCGAGCGTCTGCGCCTGAAAGATGGCGCGTTATACGACGACGCGCTGAAATACTGCATCAACTGTAAGCGCTGCGAAGTGGCGTGTCCGTCAGATGTGAAAATTGGCGATATCATCCAGCGTGCGCGCGCCAAATATGACACTACGCGTCCATCGCTGCGTAATTTTGTTTTAAGCCATACGGATTTAATGGGAAGTGTATCCACCCCGTTCGCGCCGATAGTGAATACCGCCACCTCGCTGAAACCGGTACGCCAGTTGCTGGACTACGCGCTGAAAATCGACCATCGCCGTACGCTGCCGAAATACTCCTTTGGTACGTTCCGCCGCTGGTATCGCAGCGTTGCTGCCCAGCAGGCACAGTATCCGGAGCAGGTCGCCTTTTTCCACGGCTGTTTTGTTAATTACAACCATCCGCAACTCGGCAAAGACCTGATCAAGGTCCTGAACGCCATGGGAACCGGCGTACAACTGCTGAGCAAAGAAAAATGCTGCGGCGTACCGCTGATCGCCAACGGCTTTACCGATAAAGCCCGCAAGCAGGCGGTGAGCAACGTGGCCTCGCTCAGGGAAGCGATTGACGGGAAAGGCATTCCGGTGATCGCCACCTCATCAACCTGTACCTTTGCACTCCGCGATGAGTACCCGGAAGTGCTGGACGTCGACAACACGGGCCTGCGCGAACATATTGAGCTGGCGACCCGCTGGCTGTGGCGCAAGCTTGATGAAGGCAAAACGTTGCCGCTGAAGACGCTGCCGCTGAAAGTGGTCTATCACACGCCTTGCCATATGGAGAAAATGGGCTGGACGCTCTACACGCTGGAGCTGCTGCGCCAAATTCCGGGACTGGAGCTGACGGTGTTAGATTCTCAGTGTTGCGGAATCGCCGGGACATACGGCTTTAAAAAGGAAAACTACCCGACATCACAATCGATTGGCGCACCGTTATTCCGCCAGATTGAAGAAAGCGGTGCCGATATCGTTGTCACCGACTGTGAAACCTGTAAATGGCAGATAGAGATGTCTACAAGCCTTCGCTGTGAACATCCGATCACCCTGCTTGCCAAAGCATTGGGTTAACTCTGTTGCCCGGTGGCGTTTGTTACCGGGCATTTTTGCGTACTCTGTTCCGCTTAATTGAATACGTTGCAATCGGCCGTATTTATCTCTGATTCACCCGCGCAAATAGCCAAATCCTCCCATGCAGCCCTTGTTAAAAGTAGGTACCGTCATGCCAACTTCCCCTTCAGGTGACGGACTACCATGGATAAATCAACCACCTCTACACCGCATGATGCAGCGTGATTTGATGGGGCTGGTGGACCGGCTGGTCTCGCTTTTAGTTACAAGCACTGCTAATGACAGCCAGCTGCAAACGCTATTTAATTACCTGCTACGATACGGCAATGTTTCTCATGTCAGCGCATTTATCCATGAGGTTGCCGAACGTTCCCCCCATCACAAGGAGAGGTTGATGACGATCGCAGAGAGGCTAAGACAAGAAGGCCACCACCATGGCCTACAAGAAGGGATACAGCAAGGATTAGAACAGGGAGTGCAAAAAGGTACGCAAGAAGAAGCCTTACGTATCGCTCGCATGATGCTGGAAAATGGAATTGATCATAATTTGGTTCAGTTAATTACCGGGCTATTGCCTGGCGATGTTACAGAGTGAGTCAGGTTGGGAAGGTTTGTAGCCTTCCCAATCAATGCTTAAATCGTCAGCGATTCAACCACTTCAATCCAGCCGTGTTCGCTGGCAATATCCTGGCCGTTTAGCCAACGACGCAGCATATTCAGCGCCATCATCGCGCAAACTTCCTGACGAATCGGCAAACTGTAGCGATTAGCGCTAAGCCTTACGCGTAAGGCATGTGTCCCATCCGGGGTTGCCAGCGCAAAGTTAATATGTTCGCTTTCGAATGCCGATACTGCCAGCGCCAGCCCGGCATAGTGTTTGCCGCGTCGCTCGGTAATCCAGTGCGCCGTTTGCGCCAGCGTTTCTTCCTGGGGAGGAACCACTTCACTTGCCAACAAAGGAGCATTTGCACGCGAAAGCTGTAGCGCCACCAAGCCACCGGTGAACTGTTCGCTCAGCGTCAGACTGTATTGCCGCTCCTGCAACGTGCGGGCGATTTGCGCAGGCAAACCTTCCGTACCTTCGAAAATCATATTCTGCCCGGCAACCCGCTTCACCTCAGGCCACAGCGCCAGCATGGCGTCTCGTTGGGAATCCGGCCCGGTTAGCTTCAGCTCAATAATCGGCATCGACGAGCGGTAGCCCATTGTTACTCCCGGCGGCAAAGGCAGCGGATCCAGACTCTGCGCCAGGTCACTTTCAGAACGGCCAAAGGTGGTTAATCGCAGGCAGAGAGGTGGTTGAGGCAGAGAAAAACGCTCACGCAAACGCGGCAGAATCTCATGCTCAACCATGACTTTAAATTCCGATGGCACGCCAGGCGTAAAGAACATCAGGCAACGGTTTAGCTTCACTGCGAATCCGCACGCGGTGCCGACAGGATTATTGATAAATTCGGCGCTGGCAGGAAGCTCAGCCTGTTTTCGGTTGCTCGGCGCCATCACGCGGCCACGGTCGCGGAAATAACGCTCCATCTCGGCCAGCCATGCTTCATGCAGTACCAGCCCTTCGCCTTTCGCCGTTGCCGCCGCCTGCGCGCTTAAATCATCGCTGGTTGGCCCCAGACCGCCATTAACGATCAGCACATCGGCGTGTTCGCTACGTTCACGTAGAATAGCGACCAAATCGTCAAGATTGTCCCCTACCGTATTGCGGCGGGTTAACGGTAATCCCTGATTAAAGAAAAAATCAGCCAGCCAGGCGGCATTGGTGTCGACGATTTGTCCGTGCAACACTTCATCCCCGGTGGATAGCATCTCCACGTTTAACATCGTGTTCTCCTGCTTTTATGATGAAAACACTATAGCGCATGGAGAGGGGAAGGCGCGACTGAACGCCGCGCCAGAAATATCAGAAGCTGGCGTTAACCCCAACGTACGGACCATCAGCAATCGCGTTATCGCGGTTGCCATCTTTACCCGCCAGGTTCAGGTAGCGATAACCGGCTTCAATGCTCAGCGGGCGCATAATTGTCAGACGCGCACCGGCATTGGCTTCTTCATAACTGTCGATACCGCTGGAAAGCGAATCAGGAGAGTAATAGTACTCACCAAACAGGCGGAAGCTATCGCCAATCGGCCACTGCAGACCGCCACCAACTGCCGCCGCGTAGCCTTCATCACCATCATTAGGATTAGTATAAATACCTTTTCCTCCAACGGTTGCCAGCAACGGACCAAGCGGAATATTCAGACCCAGTCCCAGACCGGCTGCATCGCCGTCGTCATCGTTATGCATCCAGTTACCGCTGACCGCCAGTCCGGTAGACTCAGTTCCCATACCAAACCCAAGGTTGGTGTAATCTTCGCCCGCCTGGCCACTAATGCTAATTGCGCTCGCCGACGCGGAAACAAACAGCATTCCGGCAAAACCCAACATTAAACTTTTTTTCATTTTCTATCCTTTCCAGCAAGAATCAAAACATAGCCCCAAAACTGAGGAATTGTACTGCCAGATGACAAGGAATCAATGAGCTAAAAAAGTGATGCAATGGCATATTGTAACCAAATACTACTTGCAAGTTTGAGTTAAGGTTAAATTCTGCGGCTAATTGCAGAATCGAACGTAGCTACCCCTCGTTTTCAACAAACATCCCTTTCTCCTCAGTTAAAGAAGGGTTAATCGTCACGGAAGCGTTTTTTCTGCCGCCAGCAAAAGGTAAGATGGGCACACGATGGAATTCTCAGTATTCCCCTACAAGGATCCGACTTATGCGCCAAAGAACGATTGTTTGTCCATTAATACAAAATAATGGCTGTTATTTACTGTGCAAAATGGCTGATGACCGTGGCGTGTTCCCCGGCCAGTGGGCGCTTTCTGGCGGCGGTGTTGAAGCGGGCGAACGCATCGAAGAAGCATTGCGTCGGGAAGTGAGGGAAGAACTGGGCGAACAGCTCGTGTTATCAGAAATTACCCCATGGACCTTCAGTGATGATATTCGCACCAAAACCTATGCCGATGGCAGCCAGGAAGAGATTTACATGATCTATCTTATCTTTGATTGTGTCGCGGAGAATCGTGAAGTGAACATTAACGAAGAGTTTCAGGCGTTCGCCTGGGTTAAACCGGAAGATCTTGGCACGTACGACTTAAATGTCGCCACGCGTAAGACGTTAACCCTGAAAGGATTACTCTAAGTTATCATTCTAATAGTGGCATAAAATAAACCCTCTGAATTGCGGCATTGCATTGACCTGTCTACGGTAAACAGCAATGCCGTTTACGCCACGCAATTTCTGTAAAATTCATTTGATTTCAAAACAATAAATTAAAAACACCGTTATTTTCCTTTATATCTCGAACCTTAAACTCTTAAGGATAAATTAACCTTCAGTCATTAACCTTTGAAGCCTGATAAATAATTAACGACGCCCCTGTTTATCGCTAAAAATAAAACGTCGGTGCGTTAAATGGCTTGAAGGAATAATGATGTCTGACTTTTTGCCTTTCTCTCGCCCGGCTATGGGAGCTGAAGAGCTTGCCGCAGTGAAGGCGGTTCTGGATTCTGGCTGGATAACCACCGGCCCGCAAAATCAACAGTTGGAAGAAGCCTTCTGCCAGCTCACGGGAAATAAGCATGCCGTTGCCGTCTGCTCCGCCACTGCTGGAATGCACATCACGCTGATGGCGCTGGGCATCGGTGCGGGCGATGAGGTCATCACGCCATCGATGACGTGGGTTTCTACCCTCAATATGATTGTCCTGCTGGGTGCCACACCAATCATGGTCGATGTTGATCGCGATACGCTCATGGTCACACCGGAGCAGATTGAAGCGGCCATCACGCCACGAACCAAAGCGATTATTCCGGTACATTACGCTGGCGCCCCTGCTGACCTTGACGCGATTTATGCCATTGGCGAACGCTATGGCATTCCGATCATCGAAGATGCGGCGCACGCCGTAGGGACGTTATATAAGGGTCGTCATGTTGGCGCGCGCGGCACCGCTATTTTCTCGTTTCATGCCATCAAAAATATCACCTGTGCGGAGGGTGGGCTGATTGTTACCGATGACGGCCAGCTTGCCCAGCGGCTTCGCAGTCTGAAGTTTCACGGCCTGGGCGTTGATGCTTTCGATCGACAAACCTACGGCCGTGCGCCGCAGGCCGAAGTGTTGGCGCCAGGATACAAATACAACCTCACAGATATCAATGCCGCCATCGCGCTGGTACAGCTGAAGAAGCTGGAACAACTGAACTCGCGCCGCGCACAAATTGCCCAGGAATATCAACAGGCGCTGGCCGATACGCCATTTCAACCGTTGAGCCTGCCCCAGTGGTCCCACGTTCACGCCTGGCACCTGTTTATCATTCGTGTTGACGAAGCGCGCTGCGGCCTGAACAGAGATGCCTTAATGGAAGCGCTGAAGGCCAGAAATATCGGCACCGGTCTGCATTTTCGTGCAGCCCATACGCAAAAATATTACCGCGAACGCTTCACCACGCTTTCGCTGCCAAATACAGAATGGAATAGCGCACGCATCTGCTCGCTGCCATTGTTCCCCGATATGACCGCCACCGACACCCAGCGGGTCATTACGGCGCTTCGCGAGATTGCAGGACAATAACTATGTTTGAAGCCACACCGATCAAGAAAGTCTCAGTGGTCATTCCTGTTTTTAACGAACAGGAAAGCCTGCCAGAATTAATCAGACGCACCAGCGCCGCCTGCGAAAAATTGGGCAAAGATTATGAAATCTTGCTGATCGATGACGGCAGCAGCGACCGTTCCGCGCAACTGATGATGGACGCTTCACAGGCGCCGAACAGCCATATCGTTTCTATTCTGCTGAACCGCAATTACGGCCAGCACTCGGCAATTATGGCCGGTTTCAGCCATGTCACCGGTGACTTGATCATCACGCTGGATGCCGATTTGCAAAACCCGCCGGAAGAGATCCCCCGGCTGGTTGCCACCGCAGATGAAGGTTTCGATGTGGTCGGAACGGTACGCCAGAACCGACAGGACAGCGTATTTCGTAAAACCGCCTCGCGTATGATCAACCACCTGATTCAGCGCACTACCGGTAAAGCGATGGGCGACTACGGCTGCATGCTACGCGCCTATCGTCGCCATATTGTCGATGCCATGCTGCATTGCCAGGAACGCAGCACCTTTATTCCGATTCTGGCCAACATTTTTGCCCGTCGCGCCACGGAGATCCCGGTGCACCATGCAGAGCGTGAATTTGGTGACTCTAAATACAGCTTCATGCGTCTGATCAACCTGATGTATGACCTGGTGACCTGTCTGACCACCACGCCGTTACGTATGTTGAGCCTGCTCGGCAGCGTGATTGCCGCCACGGGCTTTACGCTGTCCGTTCTGCTTGTTGTGTTACGCCTGACGCTCGGCCCGCAGTGGGCCGCGGAAGGGGTATTCATGCTGTTTGCCGTCCTGTTTACCTTTATCGGCGCACAGTTCATTGGCATGGGTTTACTCGGCGAATATATCGGTCGCATCTATAACGATGTCCGCGCCCGCCCCCGCTATTTTGTTCAACACGTTATCCGCCCACAAACCACGCAGTCAACCGAGGAAAACCGCGCATGAAAGCCGTCGTATTTGCCTATCACGATATGGGATGTCAGGGTGTCCAGGCCTTGTTGGATGCAGGTTATGAAATCGCCGCAATTTTTACGCACACCGACAACCCGGGTGAAAAAGCGTTTTTTGGCTCTGTTTCCCGCCTCGCCGCCAGCGCCGGTATTCCGGTTTACGCCCCGGACGAGGTTAATCATCCTTTGTGGATCGAGCGCATTAGCCAACTGGCACCCGATGTTATCTTCTCGTTCTACTATCGCCATTTACTGAGTGAGGAGATCCTCAGTCTTGCGCCTAAGGGGGCATTTAATCTGCACGGCTCGCTGCTGCCAAAATACCGCGGCCGCGCGCCGCTGAACTGGGTATTGGTCAATGGCGAAACCGAAACCGGCGTCACGCTTCATCGCATGGTCAAACGTGCAGACGCTGGCGCTATTATCGCCCAGCAGTCTGTCGCTATCTCTTCGGATGATGTGGCGTTAACGCTGCACCATAAATTGTGCCAGGCTGCGCGTCAGCTGCTGGAACAAGCGCTGCCCGCGATTAAAACGGGCGATTATGCAGAACGCCCGCAACAGGAAGCAGAGGCTACCTGTTTTGGCCGCCGCACGCCGGAAGATAGCTTCCTGGACTGGAACAAACCCACCGCGGAGCTGCATAACCAGGTCCGCGCCGTCAGCGATCCGTGGCCGGGTGCATTTAGCTATGTTGGCACGCAAAAGTTCACCGTCTGGTCGTCGCGTGTTTGCACAAATGACCTTGCAGCCCAACCGGGCACCGTCATCTCCGTGTCGCCTTTGCTGATCGCCTGTGCCGATGGCGCACTGGAGATTATTACCGGACAAGCTGGCGATGGTATTGCGATGCAAGGCTCACAGCTGGCGCAGGTTCTGGGCCTGGTACCCGGTTCTCGTCTGAACAGCCAGTCAGTTACCACCAGCAAACGTCGTACTCGCGTGCTGATCCTTGGCGTTAACGGCTTCATTGGTAACCACCTGACCGAGCGCCTGCTGCAAGAAGACAATTACGAAGTATATGGACTCGATATTGGCAGCGACGCAATTGGGCGTTTCCTGCAACATCCGCGTTTCCATTTCGTCGAAGGCGACATTAGCATTCACTCCGAATGGATTGAATATCATGTGAAAAAATGCGACGTCGTATTGCCGCTGGTGGCGATCGCAACGCCAATCGAATATACCCGCAACCCACTGCGCGTGTTTGAACTCGATTTTGAAGAGAACCTGAAAATCATTCGCTACTGCGTGAAGTACCGTAAGCGCATCATTTTCCCGTCAACCTCCGAAGTCTACGGCATGTGTACCGATAAAGTCTTCGATGAGGACAGCTCGAATCTGATCGTCGGCCCGGTGAATAAACCACGTTGGATCTACTCCGTTTCCAAGCAGTTGCTGGACCGCGTAATCTGGGCATACGGCGAAAAAGAGGGGTTGCGCTTCACCCTGTTCCGTCCGTTTAACTGGATGGGACCGCGTCTGGACAGTCTTAACGCCGCGCGTATCGGCAGCTCACGCGCCATCACCCAATTGATTCTCAATCTGGTGGAAGGCTCACCGATTAAGCTGATTGAAGGCGGCAAGCAAAAGCGCTGTTTTACCGATATTCGCGATGGTATCGAAGCCCTGTACCGCATTATTGAAAATGAAGGCGGACGCTGTGACGGCGAGATTATCAACATCGGTAACCCGGAAAACGAAGCGAGTATTCAGGAACTGGCAGAAATGCTGCTAACCTGCTTTGAAAAACATCCATTACGTCAGCATTTTCCGCCGTTTGCCGGTTTCCGCGACGTCGAAAGCAGCACCTACTATGGTAAAGGTTATCAGGACGTTGAGCACCGTAAGCCCAATATTCGCAACGCAAAACGTTGCCTGAACTGGGAACCCACCATTGAGATGCAGGAAACGGTAGAAGAGACGCTGGACTTCTTCTTACGCAGTGTGGATATCACGGAACACACATCATGACCAAAGTTGGCTTGCGCATTGATGTCGACACATTCAGGGGGACACGCGAAGGCGTGCCCCGCCTGCTGGAGACATTGAACCGACATAACGTTCGGGCAAGTTTTTTCTTTAGCGTGGGACCTGACAACATGGGACGCCATCTCTGGCGTCTGGTGAAGCCACAATTTCTGTGGAAGATGCTGCGCTCAAACGCAGCATCGCTCTACGGGTGGGATATTTTGCTGGCGGGTACAGCATGGCCGGGAAAAGAGATCGGCCAGGCCAATGCGGCAATTATTGCGCAAACCGCCCTGCTTCATGAAACCGGTTTGCATGCCTGGGATCACCATGCCTGGCAGGCGCGAAGCGGAAACTGGAATGACAAAGAGCTAATTGATGATATTTCACGTGGCATTACCGCCCTTGAAGCTATCATCAATCAGCCCGTTACCTGCTCCGCCGTTGCCGGATGGCGTGCCGACGACCGCGTCGTCCATGCCAAAGAAACGTTCCATCTGCGCTATAACAGCGACTGTCGGGGAACGTCGTTATTCCGTCCTGTGCTGGCATCCGGGAAAACAGGTACGCCGCAAATTCCTGTCACATTACCCACATGGGATGAAGTGGTGGGTCAGGAGGTTCAGGCGGTGGACTTTAACGCTTATATTCTCTCCCACATCCAGATGAGCAGAGAGACACCGGTGTACACCATTCATGCAGAAGTGGAAGGTATTGCCTTTCAGCAGAATTTTGACGAACTGCTCACTCGTGCTGCCGACATGGGGATTACGTTTTGCCCGCTCGGGGATCTGCTACCGGACGATATCAGTACGCTGCCAACCGGGCGGATCGTGCGTGGGAAAATTCCCGGCAGAGAGGGATGGCTCGGCTGTCAGCAACCCGTGGATATGACACAATGAAATCGGTACGTAACGCCCTGGCATTTATCGCTTTTATCGCGCTGTATTTTATTTTACCTATTAATAGTCGTCTGCTGTGGCAGCCTGATGAAACGCGCTATGCCGAAATCAGTCGGGAGATGCTGACCTCTGGCGACTGGATCGTTCCGCACTTTTTAGGGCTGCGTTATTTTGAAAAACCGATTGCCGGATACTGGTTGAACAGCATCGGGCAATGGCTGTTTGGCGCCAATAATTTTGGCGTCAGAGCGGGGGCGATTTTTGCCACCTTGCTGACTGCGCTACTGGTAGCCTGGCTTGCCATGCGGATGTGGCAGGATAAGCGTACCGCCGTACTCTCTTCAGTTATCTTTTTAACCTTTTTTTCGGTCTATAGCATCGGTACCTACGCGGTACTCGATCCTATGATCGCACTCTGGCTGATGGCGGGCATGTGCTGCTTTTGGGAGGGGATGCAGGCCACTACCAGAACACGCAAAATCGTTGCCTTTCTGCTGTTAGGGCTAACCTGCGGCATGGGCGTAATGACCAAGGGTTTCCTGGCGCTTGCCGTTCCTGTGCTCAGCGTACTGCCGTGGGTTTTCGTGCAAAAACGCTGGAAAGACCTGATCGTCTACGGCCTGCTGGCAGTCGTCGGCTGCGTCGTGATTGTGCTGCCGTGGGGTGTAGCGATTGCTCAGCGTGAGCCGGACTTCTGGCATTACTTCTTCTGGGTCGAACACATTCAACGCTTCGCCCAGGATGATGCCCAACATAAGGCCCCTGTCTGGTACTACATTCCCGTGCTTTTGGCTGGCGCGTTACCGTGGCTCGGGCTGCTTCCCGGCGCACTGCGTACGGGCTGGCGGGAACGAGATGTTCCGCGCAGCACACTATACCTGCTAAGCTGGATTATCATGCCGATCCTGTTTTTCAGCATCGCAAAAGGAAAACTGCCGACCTATATTCTTTCCTGCTTCGCGCCGCTGGCGATATTAACGGCGCGTTTTGGCCTGCAGGCTGCGCAAAAAGGTTCAGCCGCGCTGCGTGTGAATGGCTGGATCAACGTTCTGTTTGGTGTGGTAGGCATTATCGCCACGTTTATTGTTTCCACGCTGGGACCGTTGAAAATGCCTATCTGGTCGCATATCGAAACCTATAAGGTTTTTTGTGCATGGGGTATTTTTCTCATCTGGACGCTCTTTGGCTGGTATACGTTAAATAACCGCGAGAAGAACTGGCAATTTGCCGCGTTTTGCCCATTAGGACTGGCGCTGTTGTTTGGCTTCTCCATTCCCGATCGGGTCATGGAATCTAAACAACCGCAGTTTTTTGTCGAGATGACCAAAGAGTCGCTGGAATCCAGCCGCTATATTCTCACCGACAGCGTTGGCGTCGCTGCGGGGCTGGCCTGGAGCCTGAAGCGTGACGACATCATGCTATACGGACAAACAGGCGAGTTGAAATACGGCCTCAGCTATCCGGATGCCCAAGGGCGCTTTGTCAGTCGGATGGACTTTGTCGACTGGTTAGCCCAACACCGTCAGCAAGGAAATATTACCCTCGTGCTCTCGATTGATAAGAATGAAGATATTAATCAACTAGCCATTCCTCCCGCTGATTATATCGATAATCAGGGGCGTCTGGTCCTGATTCAGTATCGGCCGAAATGATCTGGATAGTATTAATTTTCGCCAGCCTGCTCAGCGTATGCGGACAGTTATGCCAGAAGCAAGCAACGCGTCCGGTACCTTCAGGCAGGCGAAAACGCCATATTACGCAATGGATTGGGCTGGCCCTGGCAAGCCTCGGCCTGGCTATGCTGCTCTGGCTGGTGGTGTTGCAGAATATCCCTGTTGGCATCGCCTATCCCATGCTGAGCCTGAATTTTGTCTGGGTGACGCTGGCCGCCTGGAAAATCTGGCGCGAACCGGTCGCAACGCGCCACTGGCTGGGTGTGGGGCTGATAATCGCCGGCATATTCATTCTTGGGAGCGCGGTGTAATGGGCATTTTTTGGGGATTATGTAGCGTTATTATCACCTCGGCTGCCCAACTGAGTCTCGGCTTTGCGATGGATAACCTGCCGCCGATGCTGCAACCGTTGAAATTTCTATCCGCCGTATTCGCCCTCAACGCTGGCGCATTGGCTCTTTTTAGTGGGCTGGCGGGATATTTACTGTCGGTAATTTGCTGGCATAAGGCCCTGCACCAGCTCGCCCTGAGCAAGGCTTATGCCTTGCTCAGCCTCAGCTATGTTCTGGTTTGGGTCGCATCAATGATTCTGCCCGGCTGGCAGGGAACATTTTCAGTGAAGGCGCTGGTTGGGGTACTGTGCATCATGGCGGGTTTAATGACGATTTTTCTGCCTGCTGACAAGCACCGGCGCTGAGCTCATTTATCTGCCGACAGTCGTAACAGGCGCTCCCATTCGTCACAAATGTACTGTCTGGCATCGATTATTTTAATCACACGGGATGCATCACGATTAACACAATACTGTGCGTCTTTCAGCGGTGAAAGGAGATCCCCGGGCTTAACCCGTTCGGAAGATTGCGCCTCAGCAAGCATCTTAAGCGAACCACCGCTATCGCAAAGTACGATATAGAGCCTCCCTGCTTTCTTGTGACAGCAAGACTTCTTCACATGCCATTCCATAGCGCACCTTTTGTTAATGAATTTCACATCAGGTTACACTTTAGCTGATAAACAAAACGACAATAGCGACGGAATGGCAAAAATGAGAAATGTAATTAATATTTTCTTAATGTTAATGATGAAGCACTTACCCAATCCGCCAACGCGCGACGAGAGATTTTAATCCCTCCGGCTTTCAGTTCAGGTGGCAACGTCAGCCAACATACCGGTTGCTGAAAACGGGCCAGCTTATCTTTAACCCACTCTGCAAGATTGGCGTCGCCAGCGTTGGTGTCATACTCAACGACCGCCACCGGACGATGACCAAACTCTTTATCTTCTAACGGGACAATAAAGGCCTGCAGAACCTGCGGATGCGCTGCAATCACGCGTTCCACTTCTTCTGGCTGTATGCCTTCCCCACCGCTAAAAAACAGATTGTCCATGCGACCGATAATGGTTAACTTGCCGTCCTTTAACACCCCACGATCGCGGGTAGCAAACCACCCTTCCGCGTTCACTAAAGGAATAAGCTGTCCGTTACGCCAGTAACCTTGCGCCATGCTGGCCGCACGCAGCCAGACTTCGTCATCCACGATTCTGACTTCTCTGCCCGCTAAGGCTGAACCGACATCAGCCAGACCATCCGCCTCTTTCGCACAAACGGTGGAAGCGAATTCCGTCAGTCCATAACCGCACCAGCAGCGAATCCCCTGATCGCGCGCCTGCTCCGTCAACTCAACAGGAATAGCTGCGCCGCCCAGCAGCACCGCTTTGAGCGTGACCGGCGTTTTATTGACCAACAAGCGCCACAACTGTGTGGGGACCAACGAGGCATGGGTGCAGCCGACCAGCATTTGCTCCAGCGGCTGCTTGTCGCGCACGGTCATTCGCGCCCCGGCAAACAACCAGCGCCATAAAATACCCTGGCCGGAAACATGAAACAGCGGCAATGAAAGCAGCCAGTCATCTTCAGCGCCAAACGGCATTAATGACAGCACGCCCTGCGCGCTTGCCAGATGTGCCTGACAGGTGTGAACCGCCGCTTTCGGCAATCCGGTGGAACCTGAGGTTAACGTCATTGTGCTCAAGCGCTGAGGCGACCACGCGGCGGCATGTGCGCCTGGCAGCGCCTGCATCTGCAACGGTTCCAGCCCGGGAAACGCGTTAGCGGCCTCCAGATCCAGGGCAAAACGTAGCGTTAAGTCCGGGACCAGCACATCAAGCAGCGATTGAGGCAACTGCGGGTTCACAGGTAAAACCCGCGCCCCACATTGCAGCAATGCCAGCCAGGTCAGTAAAGAACGCGGATGATTCCATGCGCGGAGCAGGACGCCATCGCCCTCTTTCACGCCCTGAGCGGCAAAGCCGCTGGCCAGATGATCGACGCGGGTACAGAGCTCACTCCAGCTTAATACTTCATCGTTGAGGCGCAGCGCTGGCGCCTGCGCACGAACCTGCCGCCAGTCGCGCCAGGGCCAGTCAGTGCCCGCTAAGCTTGCGCTAGCGGGCGTTTCCCATGAAGTCATAGCAGGCGTTCCAGCGCATCAACGGCAATACACGGCAACGCGCTACCCGGCCAGGTGCGTACCTGCTGGCACTGCATCAGACTCAGCGTGTCCAGACCCGGAATGGTCTGCGGCGTCAGCCAGGCGGCAATTCTCGCCAGTTGGGTTAAACCAAGACTCGACTCAATAGATGAACTGATAACGGCGGTGAGACCAAGCGCATGCGCCGCCGCAACCTGTTCACGCACTTTGTCGAGACTACCGGTCAGAGTAGGTTTGATAACCACAGCCTTGACGCCCTCTTCGGCTTCAAAGGTGAAATCCGCTTCGCGCAGACTTTCGTCCCAGGCGATAGCGATGCCGGTTTCACGTGCGAATGCGCGTGAGTCATCGCGCGTTTTACATGGTTCTTCAAGGAAGGCAATGCGTCCGCGATACTCTGGATTGACGTATTTCGCGAACTGTTGGGCTTTCAACGGCGTCCAGGCGCGGTTGGCGTCGAGTCGCAGATGCAGCTCCGGAATCGCCTCGAGCAGCAGATTGGCTACCATTCCGTCACGAACCGCTTCATACAGCCCAACCTTGATCTTGGCAACTTTTTCGCCCGGCATATCCGCCAGTTGCAGCACCAAATCGTCAGGATCGCCCGTACACAGAGGCGCAGCACGATAGTCTGCAGCCTCCGGCAGAGCGTCAGCCAGTTCGGCCAGCGCACAGCTTGCGCCAAAAGCGACAGATGGCAGCTGTGGTAAAGAATCATCCCCTTGCAACCAGCCTTGTACCCAGGACAGCAGCTCGGTTTGCGCCTCTTCCCAGCTTTCCTGACTGAAGCCCGGCAGCGGGGAGATCTCTCCCCACCCTTCATGCTCGCCGTCACGCAGACAAACATACAACCCGTCACGCGTTTTTAACCGCCTGTCGCGCAGAATCACCCCCGCGTCCATGGGGATCTGCCAGCGGTATACCTGCGCGCTACGCATTACGGATTCCGTTTGAATTTGCTGAAATCAGGCTGACGTTTCTGGTTAAAGGCGTTACGACCTTCCTGACCTTCTTCCGTCATGTAGAACAGCATGGTGGCGTTACCGGCCAGTTCTTGCAGACCTGCCTGTCCATCGCAGTCGGCGTTCAGTGCCGCTTTCAGGCAACGCAGCGCCATCGGGCTGTTTTGCAGCATCTCACGGCACCAGCGTACGGTCTCTTTCTCCAGATCCGCCAGCGGAACCACGGTGTTGACCAGGCCCATGTCCAGCGCCTGCTGCGCATCGTACTGACGGCACAGGAACCAGATTTCACGCGCTTTTTTCTGACCCACGATACGGGCCATGTAAGAGGCACCCCAACCACCGTCGAAGGAACCCACTTTCGGGCCGGTCTGACCAAAGATGGCGTTTTCCGCCGCAATGGTCAGGTCACACATCATGTGCAGCACGTGGCCGCCGCCGATGGAGTACCCTGCTACCATCGCCACGACCGGTTTCGGACAGGTACGAATCTGACGCTGGAAGTCCAGCACGTTCAGGTGATGCACACCGGAGTCATCCTGGTATCCGCCGTAATCGCCACGCACTTTCTGATCGCCGCCTGAGCAAAACGCTTTGTCACCCGCACCGGTCAGAATGATCACACCGATGTTGTCGTCATAGCGGGCATCCGCCAGCGCCTGGATCATCTCTTTTACGGTAACAGGACGGAAAGCATTGCGTACCTGTGGACGATTAATGGTGATTTTGGCGATACCGTCGGTGGATTTCTCGTAGAGAATGTCGGTATAGCCTGCAGAGCAATCGTGCCATTCTACCGGTGCGTAAAGCATTGTTTCATCAGGATAGATCATAAAATGTCCTATAGTCAGCGACGTAGAATCTGAGCCAGACAGTCCACCACGCCAGCGGGATTGTCCCGATGCGCGTTGTGTCCGGCATTACGAATCACATGGTTTGGTACTGACATTTCCGTCGCCAGCGCGCGGAATTTATCGTCACGTTCACCACATAAATAATAAAACGGAAATGTGCGCGCAGTGAGTTGCGCACGTAAATCAGGTTGTACGGCAAGCGAGGTGGCCTCCAGCATCGCCGCCAGCGTATGCCCGTTATTCTGGCTACGCAGATCGACCAGCGCCTCTCTTTGCGCCGCATTCAGCGAGGAAAATACCGGCTGTTGATACCAGTCATAAAATACCTCACGCAGAGGCTCTGCGCGAAAACGCGCGGCCCAGCGGCCATCTGAAAGACGACGTTGAACGCGCGCCTCCTCGCTTTGCAAGCCAGGATGGCCACCTTCTACGACCAGACCGCAAAGTCCGGGCATCTCCTGACAGGCCGCCATCATCGCGACTCTGCCGCCAAGAGAGTATCCCACCAGCCAGTAGCTAGGTATGTTGTAACTAAGCAAGGTGTTACGCAATAACGCACAAACATCATTGAACCCGCTCACCTTGATCTCGGCGGAACCGCCGTGTCCCGGCAGGTCGATATATAGCCGTGAATAATCCTGAAACGCTTCGCCGACCGTGTGCCATTCCCGACAGTCGCCGGAGAACCCGTGCAGGAAAACCAGCCAGGGTGATCCACTCTGGCTAACGGTCGCCTGGGCGTGCAGGATCATAGATGGCTTACCTGCGCCAGCAGTTGCTGCAGGGTTTGCGCCCCGTCAGTTTCGTTCACCACCAGCTCAATAACCGTTGCCGCAGGAGTACGCCAGGCATTTGTCAACGCGTTCTCCAGTTGCTCCCAGTTTTCTGGGCGCTGATATTTAAGGTTAAACATGGCTGCGGCATGCTCAAAGTGCACGTTCTGCGGCATCAGATAGAACCGTTCACGTTCACTTGCCGGCGTCGGTAGCAGGGAAAATATCTGCCCACCGTTATTATTGACCACTATCAGGACAAACGGCGCGGAAACCTGACGCAATAACGCCAGCGCATTGAGATCATACAGTGCAGATAAATCGCCGACGATAGCCAACGTTGATTTTGCGCTGGCGCGCTGTACGCCCGCCGCCGTTGACAGCAGACCGTCAATGCCGCTCGCGCCACGGTTGCTATAGACCGGGAAACCAGCCGGAAGCTGCGACAGTGCATCAATCAGGCGCACCACCAGACTGTTACCCACGAACAGTTGCCCTTGTTCGGGCAGATATTCGTGAATACGATGGGCTAATTGCGCTTCACCAAACACGTTGCGACGGGCTTCCACCGCCTGCCATGCCAGTTGCGCCAGGCGCGGGATTTCCACGCACCAGGGTTGGCGTTTTTCCGCCGGATGCAGATCCAGCCAGTCACCAACCTTCGCCACCAGCCTGCGTCCACGATGATGCGCCGGATCGAGGCGACCTTCGATATTATCGACAATCCAGTATTCCTGCGGATCGCAACTGGCCTGCCATTGCAGGAGTCGTTTTCCGGTCAGGCTACTGCCAAGCTGCACCACTATCTGCGCCTGCTGTAACTCAGTCACCGCCTTCGCATTCCCCAACCACAGGTCAGCACACGGCAGGGGTTGTCCGGTTTGCGACAACACATCGCCAATCAGCGGCCAGCCAAGCATCTGCGCCCATTGCGCAACTTTCTTGCCCTCTTCCGCGCTCATACGGCCTGCAATGACTACGCCGCGCTTTTGTCGCCAGAAAAACCAGTCACGTTGTTTGTCGCTTTCCAGCCGACGCGCTTCACGTAGCCAGGGTTTATCATCCTGCCACCAGTCGCCGAGGCGCTGCTGCCAGGCGATCCCCGTTTCGTCCATGTCGCCATACAGCGGTTCGGCAAACGGACAATTAATATGAACCGCTCCGCTATGCAGCGCGGCCAGGGCATTATCAATGGTGGACACCAGCCAGCTTGCCGGAATGTCCTGAGTTGGACGCGGTAAGGAGAGCGTTTGCGACGGATGAGAAGCAAACATGCCGGCCTGACGAATCGCCTGATTAGCGCCACAGTCGATAAGTTCTGGCGGTCGGTCAGCCGTGAGTAAAATCAGTTTTTCACCGGTCAGGCCCGCTTCAATCAATGCGGGATACAGGTTCGCCACCGCCGTACCGGACGTGACAATCACGGCGACAGGCTGGCGACTCACTTTTGCCAGACCTAAGGCCAGATGCCCAAGACCACGCTCATCAAAATGGGTATGGTGGATGAAAGCAGGATTTTCCGCGGCTGCCAGCGTCAACGGTGTAGAACGAGAGCCAGGGGCAATGCAGATATGCCTGACGCCGTGGCGAGTGAGTGCTTCCAGTATGACCGCCGCCCAGCGTCGGTTAAATGCGCTTACTGACATGAGATTGTCCGGTATCAATATTGCGACACAGTATAAAGAATCGAATAAATGGATTTTTGATATGAGTCGGTAATATACAACTCATTACCCTTCCATCTGTAATAAAGTGCGCAGTCCTGCCGCTTTATTGTCTATTTCTTGCCATTCTTGCTCAGGATCTGAACCACGTACAATCCCCGCGCCGGCATACAGGCGGACCACGTTGGCGTTAATTTTCGCCGAACGCAATGATACGCAGAATTCACTTTGGCGCAGAGAAAGATAACCCGCAGAGCCGGCATACCACTCGCGTTCAAAGGGTTCATTTTGCTGGATGAATTCGCGCGCCAGCTCACGCGGAATGCCTGCAACGGCCGCCGTAGGCTGGAGTTGCATCAGGCAAAGCGTATCGTCGGCCTGATTCAGTTCCGTCCAGATACAACGGCGTAGATGCTGCACCTTACGCAGTCTGAGCACCTGCGGGGGGAGCACATCAAGGGTTTGCGTACAGCCTTGCAGCCGCTGGCAAATATCTTCGACCACCAGCATATTCTCGCGCTGGTTTTTATCATCTTTCATCAACCAGTCGCCTAACTGCCAGGCGCGATGATCCTCAGCGTGGTTGGCAACGGTTCCGGCCAGCGCTTCGGTGCGCAGCGCCGTATCACGCCGCCGATACAAACGTTCAGGGGAAGAACCAAGAAAAGCGGAGTCGGCAGAGAATGCCATAAAGAAATGGTAGCAGTTGAGGTTCAGGCGACGGCTGGAAGCCATCACCGCAGCGGCATTCACCGACTGTGAAAACTGTAAATCTGTCGCTCGCGCCAGCACAACTTTGTCGAGTTCTTCGCCATTGATGGTGTGCGTGGCAAGTTTTATCAGGTCTGTCCAGCCGGCCTTATCTGGCCAGTGTTGTTCTCCCGTCAAACTCAAACGCAACGCGGGCAACGGCTTAACGTTGGCCAGCGTGGAAATAAATTCGACCGCGCGTACGGCGTCTTCACGCAGCGAAACATCGCTGTACAGGTGTAGCCGTAAGCTTGCCACCCCGGCGCAGCGTCGCCATTCCAGTCGCGGTAACAACAAATTGCCGTGCCGGGGCTCGAACGCATTAAGGCCCCAGATACGCAGGTCAGGTTGGTTGTCGTGCTGACGTAAAAACTGTTGAGCGGATGCCAGCGAGGAAAACGTGGCAACGGCACCCAGCACAGCGGCTTCTTCGTCGCCGTTACGCTGCTGCCAGTAAAACTGGGGCCAGACGGGTTGACTGGCCAGCCATCCTAAAGCGTCAAACGCATCGTTCAGAGGGAAAGGTATGTCGTAAATACGAATTCCAGGTGCTGCCGGTATCTCTTGCGACAAATGACGCATCAGACCTTCCAGCGCAGTAGTGATTGATTGCACGCGGACCTCTCCCTGTTAAAAACCTCTTATTATACGGGGTACTGAACAGAAAAAGCAGTACCCCCAGTTAGGGAGTACGAACAAATGCGCTGACGGAGCGGAATTTATCGCCGTGCTAACAACAATCCCATCACTAAACCGACCGTGGCGCCAACGCCGATTCCACGCCAGGGTTTTTCATGCACATAGTCATCTGCACGGCAAACGGCCTTTTTCGCGCGGAAATAATAATTGTCAGAGGCATGGCTGACGCGATTTCTCACCTCTTGTAACGCCCGCTCTGCCCGCGCTTTTAACTCAAGATATTTTTGATCGGCCGGATCGCCGGAAGAACGCAGCACCTCTTCCAGCGTTTCGCTCAAGAGCTCCAGATCATCATCGATACGTGATTCATAAGATTGAAAAGACATTGTATTCTCCCTTTCTATTGACGTATCCGCTAACTATAGACAACCTGGACCGTTTGCGCCTGTTTATGCCTGATGTGCTTCTCGCGCCATCCCGATGTGCGGAATCCCGTCTTCGTCATAAATATCCGTCACCGGTATAAAACCAAAGCGCGCATAAAACGATTGCAGATGCGCCTGCGCCCCCAGATACAGCGCCTTGTGCGGCCAGTGTTGCGCACAGGATGCCAGCGTCTGGGTCATCAGCTGTTGCCCAAGTTTTGCGCCGCGTAGCGCTTCGCTGACAATCACCCGGCCAATGACCACCGGCTCCAGATCGTCATCGCTTTTCAGAATCCTCGCATACGCCACCAACTCATCATTGTGCCAGCCCAGAATGTGCCGATTTTCTCCAACCAGATCGTCGCCATCCACATCCTGATATGGACACTGTTGTTCAACAACAAACACCGCGCAGCGAAGCTGAAGAATGGCATACAGTTCTTGTGTACTCAGCTTTGCATGGTGGAGATCTTGCCAGTGAATCATTGTCTGCCCCTTTGTTGTGATAACCTGAACACCCTGCCTTATTGATGGCGAAAAGTGTAACGCAAAGATGGAATTACTATTTTTAGGCACGTCAGCGGGAGTTCCTACCCGCTCACGCAATGTAACGGCAATTTTACTCAATCTGCAACACCCGACTCAGCCGGGGCTGTGGCTTTTTGATTGCGGCGAAGGAACACAGCATCAGATGCTCGCCACGCCGTTCAATCCGGGAAAACTCGACCGTATTTTTATCAGCCACCTGCATGGCGACCACCTGTTTGGTTTACCTGGTCTGCTATGCAGTCGTTCGATGGCCGGGAACGTGAAGCCACTGACGCTTTACGGACCAAAAGGATTACGGGAATTTACCGAAACCGCATTGCGTCTGAGCGGTTCATGGACTGATTATCCTCTGGATATTGTGGAAATCACCGCAGGTGAAATCGTGGATGACGGCCTGCGTAAGGTAACGGCATATCCACTAGAACATCCGCTGGAATGCTATGGTTTTCGCATTGAAGAGCACGACAAACCCGGTGCACTTGACGCCAGTGCTCTGAAGGCGGCTGGTGTTAAATCCGGCCCGTGGTTTCAGGATTTGAAAGCCGGGAAAACCATCGTACTGGAAGATGGTCGCGCGATTAACGGTGCCGACTTTCTTGCCCCGGCCACCAGGGGAAAATCGGTGGCTATTTTCGGCGATACAGGCCCGTGCGCAAGCGCCCTCGAACTGGCAAAAGGTGTGGATGTGATGGTGCATGAAACTACGCTGGACTCGTCAATGGAGGAGAAGGCCAATAGTCGTGGACACAGCTCAACCCGACAAGCCGCGCTTCTGGCGCTTAAAGCAGGTGTCGGACGCTTGATCATGACCCACGTTAGCTCACGCTACGATGAAAAAGGCTGTCAGCGATTACTCGAAGAGTGCAGAACGCTGTTCCCGGCAACAGAACTGGCTCACGATTTCGCCATTTTCACCGTTTAATGCTCTATTTTTTCGCCTCAGTGCCGATAACAGTGAAAAGGCTGGCTTTCACACTGAGGACAGGATGAACAATTTCCAGAAAGATATTGATGACAGGACCAACCTAACCCTGTCTAACCGTTTTGAACTGCTACTGTTTCGCCTCGGCAAATCTGTTGAGGAGCAGAAATCAGAGCTGTTTGGCATCAACGTATTTAAACTACGTGAAATCGTGCCGATGCCGACGTTTACGCGTCCGGCGGGAATGAAAGCTCCGCTGTTAGGTATGGTGAACATTCGCGATCAAGTGATTCCGGTGATTGACCTGCCGGCGGTGGCGGGCTGTAAACCCGAGACCGGACTCAACATCCTGCTCATTACAGAATACGCCCGCAGCGTACAGGCGTTTGCGGTGGAATCAGTGGAAAACATTATGCGTCTGGACTGGCAACAGGTGCATACCGCCGAGAAAGCCGTCAACGGCCGCTACATCACCAGTATCGCCTGCCTGGATGACGATAAAGAGACCAACAACCTGGCGCTTGTGCTCGACGTTGAGCAAATCCTTTACGACATCGTACCGTCCAATCACGATTTACGCGCGACAGACCTGAAAACCAGTAAATTCAACATCACGCCGGGTGCGGTGGCGATTGTAGCAGAAGATTCGAAAGTCGCTCGCGCGATGCTGGAGAAAGGGCTTAATGCCATGGAAATCCCGCATCAGATGCATGTGACAGGTAAGGATGCATGGGAAAAAATCCAGCAGCTTTCCGCAGAAGCGCAGGCGGAAGGCAAGCCAATCACCGAGAAGATAGCCCTGGTGCTCACCGACCTGGAAATGCCGGAGATGGACGGTTTTACGCTTACCCGTAAGATCAAGACCGACGAACGCCTGAAGAAAATCCCGGTCGTTATCCACTCCTCGCTTTCCGGTAGTGCCAATGAAGATCACGTTCGCCGGGTTAAAGCTGATGGCTACGTGGCAAAATTTGAGGTCAATGAACTCTCTTCTGTCATTCAGGAAGTCATGGAGCGCGCAGCGAAAGACATTAGCGGTCCGCTGGTGAGCAGGCAGCTATTAAACTGACCGTATTTCACGCATAAAAAAACCCGCCAAGGCGGGGTTTTT
>NZ_SZXG01000029.1:287099-598840 GCF_005281305.1 Citrobacter sp. wls706
AAAAAAACCCGCCAAGGCGGGTTTTTTTCGTTTTAGCGGGTCGCTTACATCAGCGGCGTCGCTAACTGCACAATGCTGATCAGCGGTTGCGGATAGATACCCAATACCAGCACCAAAAGAGCAGAAATCAGCACCACGATCCCGCCCGCGCTGTACTGCCAGTTAGACGGCGCATCGCGGTTCAGCTGTTGCGGCGCGCTCAGGTACAGGCTCACGGCAACACGCAGATAGTAGTACAAACCAATTGCGGAACCGACCACCACGGCAGCAACCAGCCACCAAAGGTTAGCCTGCACACCGACTGCCAGCACGTAGAACTTACCGATAAAGCCCAGCGTCATCGGGATACCCGCCAGAGACAGCATCATTACCGTCATCACTGCCGCGAGGATCGGACGATGCCAGAACAGACCACGGTAGGAGAACAGAGAATCGGCATCCGGGCCGCGGTACGGGCTGGACATCAGGCTGACCACACCGAACGCGCCGAGGCTGCTGAACAGATAACCGGCCAGGTAAACGCCAACCGCTTCCATCGACATTTCGCCACTCTGCAGGGCAATCAACGCCACCAACAGATAGCCGAGGTGAGAGATGGAGGAGTAACCGAGCAGACGCTTGATGTTGGTCTGGCTCAGCGCCATCAGGTTACCGAAGATGATGGAGGCAAAGGCAATCACGCCCAGCACGGTACGTACCGCTTCGCTGTCGCCAACCGGTGCGTACAGGAACAGACGCATCACCACGCCGAAGATAGCGATTTTGCTCGCCGTCGCCAGGAAGGTGGAAACCGGAGCCGGAGCGCCCTGGTATACGTCTGGCGTCCACAGGTGGAACGGAACCAGCGAGAGTTTAAAGCCGAGGCCAACAATCATCAGACCGAAGCCCGCCAGCAGCAGCGGTTCGTGCAGCATGCCGTCACCAAGACTCTTACCGAGCGCAACAAACGACAGGTTGCCAGACTGCGCGTACACCAGCGCCATACCGAACAGCAGGAAGGAAGACGCTGCGGCAGACAGAATGGTGTATTTGATACTGGCTTCCAGCGAACGTTTCTGACGGAACGCATAGCCAACCAGACCAAACAGCGGCAGAGAAATCAGTTCGATACCGAGGAACAGCGCCGCCAGATGGTTAGCATTTGCCAGCAAAATACCGCCCAGGGCAGCAATCAATACCAGCAGATAGAACTCTTCCCGGTTGTCGTCATAGCCTTCCAGCCACGGGTAAGCAAAGGTACAGGTGGCAAGACTCGCCAGCAGCACCAGCCCGGTGTAGAGCATGGCGAAACCGTCAACCCGCATCAGCGGGGTGACGTCCATGGCGCCCGCCTGGCCAACAAACCAGAGCGAAACCAGCGCGGCGTTAAGCCCAATGACCGACAGCGTGGCATTGAGGAAGTGATTGCGTCGCCACGCAATGGAGAGCATCACAACCACCACCGTCAAGCCGACGATCAGCAGCGGTAGCAGCGCAATCAGGTGTTGTGGAGTTATTGTCATGGCGATTTACGGCCTTGTAGTAGTAACGGAATTAACAAACCACTGCTGGATGTTGCTCATCGCAGAATGCGAGGTATCCAGAATCGGCTGCGGATAGAAGCCAAGCAGTACCAGAAGCACGACCAGCAACAGGATGATAAACAGCTCACGCAGCGACATCCCTGGCAGTTCTACGCTGGCAATCTGGCTCTTCGCCTTACCAAAGTAAGCGCGATGCAGCATCGCCAGCGAGTATACAGAGGCAAACACCAGACCAAAGGTCGAGATCACGGTAATGACCGGAACCACCTGGTAGCTGCCGAACAGAATCATAAATTCGCCAACGAAGTTACCTGTACCCGGCATACCCAGCGTACATACTGCGAAGAACATGGACAGCGCAGGCAACCATTTCATTTTGCCCCACAGACCACCCATCATACGCATGTCACGCGTGTGCAGACGTTCGTACAGCTGACCACACAGGATGAACAGACCGGCTGCGGACAGACCGTGCGCGATCATCTGGATAACCGCGCCCTGGTAAGCCAGTTGGCTGCCGGTATAAATAGCAATCAGCACGAAGCCCATGTGGGATACGGAGGTGTAGGCAATCAGACGTTTGATGTCGTACTGATTAAAGGCCATCCACGCGCCGTAGAAGATACCGATTACGCCAAGCCACATGGCGATAGGCGCAAACTCCGCCGACGCGTTCGGGAACAGCGGCAGAGAGAAACGCAGCAGACCGTAGGCTGCGGTTTTCAGCAGGATCCCCGCCAGGTCAACGGAACCCGCGGTCGGTGCCTGGGAGTGCGCATCCGGCAACCAGCCGTGCAGCGGAACCACCGGCATTTTCACCGCGAAGGCGATGAAGAAGCCGAGCATCAGCAGATATTCCACGCCGTGGGACATCGGGGTGTTCAGCAGCTCTTCATAGTTGAAGGTCCACACGCCGGTCGCTTTATAGTGCACAAACACCAGCGCCAGGATGGCAATCAACATCACCAGACCACTCGCCTGGGTGTAAATGAAGAACTTGGTTGCCGCCGTGATACGCGTTTTACCGTCAGAAGCTTTATGCCCCCACAGCGCGATCAGGAAGTACATCGGCACCAGCATCATTTCCCAGAAGAAGAAGAACAGGAACATGTCGATGGCCAGGAACACGCCGATCACGCCGCCTAAGATCCACATCAGGTTCAGGTGGAAGAAGCCTTGGTATTTTTCGATTTCATTCCAGGAGCAAAGGACCGCCAGAACACCGAGCAGACCGGTCAGCACTACCATTAGCAGCGACAAGCCGTCGATTGCTAAATGGATAGAGATGCCAAAACGTGGGATCCACGGCAGGACAAACTCAGACTGCCACTGCGGAATACCCGCGGATTGCGTCAGTGAATAGCCGCCCTGCAACCACAGTTGCAGGCCAAGCGCCAGCGTCAGTCCCATGGTAATCAGCGCGATCCAACGCGGCACCTTCACGCCAAAGCGTTCGGTCTGCCAGCACAGGAAGCCACCGATAAAGGGAATCAATATTAGCCAGGGTAGTAACATGGCGATTTTTATTCCTTTTTAAGGCCTCTGACAGAGGCCTGATTTTCAACGAATTTGGATAAAATTCACTTTACGATCAACGCAGTACCATCAACAGTGCCAGCACAACGACAGCGCCGATGCTCATTGATGCCACATACCAGCGCAGATAACCGTTCTCGCTTAACAGCAGGCCTTTACCTGCAAAGCGGGAAAGGACAGCCGGAATGTTCATCATTGAGTTCAGCGGGTCGCGCTTCAGCAGCCAGGCAATGCCCAGGAACGGCTTAACGAACACTTTGTCGTACAGCCAGTCGAAGCCCCAGGCGTTATACCACCAGGTACCCAGCAGGCGGCCCGGCGCACTGTTGGCAATCGACGTAACAAGCGTACGTTTACCCAGCCACAGCCACGCTGCGATCAGGATGCCCGCAATCGCTACGATGCCGGAGGTAATTTCCAGCGTCATGACGCGACCATGCTCAAGTTCGGTCGTTGCAGGCAATACTCCCTGCAGCGGCGGCACAATCAGCGCGCCAACAAAGGTAGACAGGATCATCAGCACAATCAGCGGCAGATGATGGGTAATCCCCTTCCCGGCGTGAGCGTGAATTTGTTCTTTACCGTGGAACACGATGAAAATCATACGGAAGGTGTACAGCGAGGTCATAAACGCACCGACCAGACCTGCAACCATCAGATTAATATGACCGTTCGCCATCGCACCGGCCAGAATCTCATCCTTACTGAAGAAGCCCGCGGTAATCAACGGCAGAGCCGACAGCGCCGCGCCACCAATCAGGAAGCAGACATACACCAGCGGAATCGACTTACGCAGGCCGCCCATCTTGAAGATGTTCTGTTCGTGGTGGCAAGCCAGGATAACCGAGCCGGATGCCAGGAACAGCAGCGCTTTAAAGAAGGCGTGCGTCATCAGGTGGAAAATCGCCGCATCCCATGCCTGAACGCCGAGCGCCAGGAACATGTAGCCAATCTGGCTCATGGTGGAGTAAGCGAGAACGCGTTTGATGTCGGTCTGTACCAGCGCGGCAAAACCCGCCAGCACCAGCGTGATCGCACCGATAATCCCCACCAGATGCAGGATTTCCGGGGTCATCAGGAACAGACCATGGGTACGTGCAATCAGGTAGACACCAGCGGTAACCATCGTCGCGGCGTGGATCAGCGCGGAGACAGGCGTCGGGCCGGCCATCGCGTCAGCAAGCCAGGTCTGCAACGGCAGCTGCGCGGATTTACCCACCGCACCACCCAGCAGCATCAGGGTTGCCCACATCAGCATGTTATTACCCGCTTCAAAGTGCGCAGGCGCCAGTTCGACCATTTCGCGGAAGTTCAGCGTGCCCAGCTCGTTGTAGAGGATGAACAGCGCGAAGGCGAGGAACACATCACCGACACGGGTCACCACGAAGGCTTTCATTGCCGCAGCGCCATTCTTCGGATCGGTGTAATAGAAACCGATCAGCAGATAGGAGCACAGGCCCACGCCTTCCCAACCGAGGTACATCAGCAGCAGGTTATCCGCCAGTACCAGAACCACCATGCTGGCGATAAACAGGTTGGTGTAAGCGAAGAAACGAGAGTAGCCCTCTTCCCCACGCATATACCAAGAGGCGAACATATGGATCAGGAAACCGACGCCGGTCACCACGCTGAGCATAGTCAGCGACAGGCCGTCCAGCACCAGGTTGAAGCCGATGTTGAAGTCACCGACAGACATCCACGTCCACAGCGGCTGACTGTAGGCTTGTTGACCATTAGCAAAGAAGTCAACGCCAACAAACGCCGTCACCAGCGCAGCCAGGCCAATAGAGCCAACGCCCACGGTAGCGGACAGATTTTCTGACCAACGACCGCGAGAGAACGCCAGTAATACAAAGCCAATAAATGGCAGAATAATGGTTAAGGCAAGCATGTTCATCCACGCATCTCACTTACTGAATCGATGTTCAGGTTCTGGCGACGGCGATGAAGTTGCAGCAACAGTGCAAGTCCAATACTCGCTTCCGCAGCCGCAAGGCTGATGGCGAGAATGTACATCACCTGACCATCGGTCTGGCCCCAGTAGCTTCCGGCGACCACAAAGGCCAACGCGGAGGCGTTAATCATGATTTCCAGCCCAATCAGCATAAACAGCAGATTGCGGCGGATAACCAGACCTGTTAAGCCCAGCACGAATAAGACAGCCGCGAGGATCAGTCCATGTTGTAAGGGGATCATGCGTGCTCCTCCGTTTTTCTTTTCGCACGGTCATCGGTGCGATTGCTCAGCACTTCACCTGAACGCTCTTCGCGACCAACGTGGAAGGCCACAACCAGGCCAGCCAGCAGCAGCATCGAAGCCAGTTCGACCGCCAGTACATACGGTCCGAACAGGGTAATACCGACCGCTTTCGCGCTAATTGGCGTACCGTCGATGCCCTGATCGTTAACGCCAAGAATGGCGTACACAATCACGACCAGCATGATGGCCGACAGAATCGCCGGACCAATCCACACCTGTGGTTTCAGCCATTGGCGTTCCTGTTCAATTTCAGAGCCACCGAGGTTGAGCATCATTACCACGAACACGAACAGCACCATGATGGCGCCCGCGTAGACGATAATTTCCAGCGCACCGGCGAAGTAAGCGCCTAACGAGAAGAACACCCCAGAAATCGCCAGCAGCGAAATAATCAGATACAGCAGTGCGTGTACCGGATTGGTGTGGGTGATCACCCGCAAGGTTGCGAGAATGGCTATCAGGCCACAGATATAAAAAGCGAACTCCATTGCCCCTCTCCTTACGGTAACAGGCTCTTGACGTCGATAGGCTTGGCTTCGTTCTCTGCTTCGCCCTTATCTTTGCCGTCGATTGCCATACCTGCCATCCGGTAGAAGTTATATTCCGGGTATTTGCCCGGACCGGAGATCAGCAGATCCTCTTTCTCGTAAACCAGGTCCTGGCGCTTGTACTCACCCAGCTCGAAATCTGGAGTCAGCTGAATAGCCGTTGTCGGACAGGCTTCTTCGCACAGGCCGCAGAAAATGCAGCGTGAGAAGTTAATGCGGAAAAACTCCGGATACCAGCGGCCGTCTTTGGTCTCTGCTTTTTGCAGAGAGATACAGCCTACCGGACATGCTACCGCGCACAGGTTACAGGCAACGCAGCGCTCTTCACCGTCCGGGTCGCGGGTCAGAACGATACGACCACGAAAACGGGGCGGGAGATAGACCGGCTCTTCCGGGTACATCTGCGTTTCACGTTTCGCGAACGCATGCAGGCCGATCATCCAGATACTGCGTACCTGGGTGCCGAAACCTACGAACAATTCTTTTAAGGTCATGGTCTTTGTGTCCCTTATTGCGCCTGCCACAGAATGACAGCCGCCGTTACCAACAAGTTGACGAGCGTCAGCGGCAGACAGACTTTCCAGCCGAAGGACATTACCTGGTCATAACGAGGACGCGGTAACGACGCACGAATCAAAATGAACATCATCATGAAGAACGCGGTTTTCAGCGCGAACCAGACGAATGGCGGTAAGAACGGGCCATGCCAGCCACCGAAGAACAAGGTAACCATCAGTGCAGAAATGGTGACGATACCGATGTACTCGCCCACGAAGAACAGACCGAATTTCATGCCGGAATATTCAATGTGGTAACCGTCGGCCAGTTCCTGCTCGGCTTCTGGCTGGTCAAACGGGTGACGGTGACATACCGCCACGCCCGCGATGGCAAAGGTGACAAAACCAAAGAACTGCGGAATAACGTTCCAGATATCAGCCTGGTTATTGACGATGTCGGTCATATTGAATGAACCGGCCTGCGCCACCACGCCCATCAGGGACAGCCCAAGGAACACTTCATAGCTCAGCGTCTGCGCAGAAGCACGCATCGCACCAAGCAGGGAGTATTTGTTGTTACTGGACCAGCCAGCGAACAGCACCGCGTATACCGCGAGGCCCGCCATCATCAGGAAGAACAGGATGCCGATGTTCAGGTCAGCAACGACCCAGTTTGGACTCACCGGCACGATGGCGAAAGCCAGCAGCAGCGAGGTAAAGGCGATCATCGGTGCCAGGGTAAAGATGACGCGATCCGAGAATTTCGGGATCCAGTCTTCTTTAAAGAACATCTTGATCATGTCCGCAACCAGCTGGAGCGAACCGCCCCAGCCAACACGGTTCGGTCCGTAACGGTTCTGGAACAGACCCAGCAGACGACGTTCGCCAAAGCTCATGAATGCCCCGCAGGTGACCACCACCAGCAGAATCACCACCGCTTTGAGAATGCTCAGCAGGATCTCAATCAGATCGGGTGTAATCCAACTCATTGTTGTGCCTCCTGCAGATCCTCAAGACGCGCGCCTGCCAGAACCGGCGCGATGCCAGGCATACCCATCGGTAAACCAACCTGCCCTGCCGTTAATCCTTCAGCGATTTCAACCGGCAGCGTGACCGTATTGCCATCGTAGCTGAAAGAAACACGGGTACCGGCATTAACACCCAACTTCGCGGCGTCTGCCGGGTTAAGTTTGATGTACGGCTGTGGCATACGGGTCTGGAAGACCGGCGCACGCTGAGACAATTCGTCACTACCAAACAGATGGTAGTACGGCGCGATACGCCACTGACCATCCTGAGCCTCGAAGCTCGCCGGAACGGTAGTGAAGTAATCCATACCATCCGCAGAAGCTTCGATCAGACGCACGCCCGGATCGCCATGACGCAGTTTCCCGCCCACCTCATCCTGGAACTTGTTCCACGCCTGTGGGGAGTTCCAGCCCGGAGCCCAGGCAAACGGAATTTGTGAACGCGGCGCAGACGGTTGGTTGTTCCCTTCCATCGAGAAGGCGAACATGGTGTCTTTATCCTGCGGCTGACGTGGTTCATGGACGCTAATGTTAGCGCGCATCGCGGTACGACCGCTGTAGCGGTGCGGCTCGCGCGCCAGTTTCTGTCCACGGATACGGAAGCTTGCATCCGGCGCGGCATCTTTGATCCCAGCCAGTTGCGGCAACTTCTCAACAACCGCGTCGATAACGTGGTCGAGCTGCGTCCAGTCCACTTCCCGGCTCTGCACGGTGCTGTGCAGCGAGTGCAGCCAGCGCCAGCTTTCCAGCATCACGGTGTTGCTGTCATAGTAGGACGGGTCATAGACCTGGAAGAAGCGCTGCGCGCGGCCTTCGTTGTTAATCACCGTCCCATCGCTTTCGGCAAAGCTCGCGGCGGAAAGCACCAGATGGGCGTTCTCCATAATTGCCGTACGCTGATGGTCAACAACCAGTACCAACGGCGCTTTCGCCAGCGCGGCATTAACGCGCGTTGCTGAAGCATGGCGATGCAGGTCATTTTCCAGCACCACAACGGCGTCAGCACGACCTGTTTCCAGCTCGGTCAGCGCATCGTCAAGGGAACCACCGCCAATCATACCCAGGCCCATGCTGTTAACAGAGCGCGCAATCATGGTGATGCCGACGTCAGCGCCACGACCTTTCAGCGCCTTCGCCACGTTGGCAGCAGCCTGAATCACTTCGGCGCTACCGGCGTTGGTGCCAGAAATAATCAGTGGTTTCTTCGCTCCGGCTAATGCCTGAACGATCACGTCAATTTTGTTCTGCAGGTCACGATCGATACCGTCAACCGCCGGGGCGTTGTTGTCCAGCGCATGAGCGATAGCGAAGCCTAAACGCGCCTGATCTTCTACCGGTGCGCGGTAGGTCCATGCAGCGATATCATCCAGACGGGTGTTATCGACGTTAGTTACAAACAGCGGGTGCTTAGCACGCTGGCCGATGTTAAGGATTGCCGCGATCTGCCAGTCAGCCACTTTCTGCGCCGCAGCCATTTCGCGTGCTTTACCTTTCACCGCCTGACGCACTGCCAGCGCAACGCGCGCGCCGGTCTGGGTGACATCTTCGCCCAGCACCAGAACCGCATCGTAAGACTCAATTTCGCGCAGTGCGGGGGTATGAATACCGCCGTCACGCAGAACGCTCAGCGCCAGTTGCAGACGTTCCTGCTCACCCTGGGCGATACCGGTATAGAAGTTATCCGCCCCGACCAGTTCACGCAGTGCGAAGTTGCTTTCAACGCTGGCACGCGGGGAGCCGATACCAATCACTTTCTTCGACTGGCGCAGAATATCTGCCGCGCCCTGCATCGCCTGTTCGGCGTTGAGCGTGATCAGGTCATCGCCACGACGCTGTACCGGCTGACGCGGACGGTCTTTCAGGTTCACGTAACCATAGCCAAAGCGACCACGGTCGCAGAGGAAGTAGTGGTTAACGGTACCGTTGTAACGGTTTTCGATACGACGCAGTTCACCATAGCGTTCGCCCGGGCTGGTGTTACAGCCAATGGAACACTGCTGGCAGATGCTCGGCGCAAACTGCATGTCCCACTTACGGTTGTAGCGCTCGGAGTGCGTTTTATCGGTGAACACGCCGGTCGGGCAAATCTCGACCAGGTTACCGGAGAATTCGCTTTCCAGCGTACCGTCTTCCGGGCGACCGAAGTAGACGTTGTCATGCGCGCCATACACGCCCAGATCCGCGCCATCGGCGTAATCTTTGTAGTAACGTACGCAGCGATAGCAGGCGATGCAGCGGTTCATTTCGTGAGAGATGAACGGCCCCAGGTCCTGGTTGCGGTGCGTACGCTTCGTGAAGCGATAGCGACGGAAGCTATGACCGGTCATGACGGTCATATCCTGCAGGTGGCAGTTACCGCCCTCTTCGCAGACCGGACAGTCGTGCGGGTGGTTAGTCATCAACCACTCCACAACGCTTTCGCGGAACTGTTTCGCTTCTTCGTCATCAATAGAAATAAAGGTGCCTTCGGTGGCTGGTGTCATACAAGACATCACCAGGCGACCACGCGTATCTTCCGCGTTTTGATATTGCTTCACCGCACACTGGCGGCAAGCACCGACGCTGCCCAGCGCCGGGTGCCAGCAAAAGTACGGAATATCAAGGCCAAGAGACAGACAAGCTTCCAGCAGGTTGTCCGCTCCGTTGACCTCATATTCTTTGCCGTCTACATGAATCGTAGCCATAGTCAGCATGCTTCCAGTTGGCTTAGTCAGGGACTAAGCGTTAATCGAATTACTTATCGCGATGCAGGGGTAACCTGCAATTACCAGCGCTCTTTCAGCAGGTTCGGCTGAATACCACCAATAGCGTGGGTATTGCTGAATGTCTGCTTGATGCCAGCTTCGAATTCTTCGCGGAAATATTTAATGGCGCTCTGTAGCGGCTCCACCGCGCCCGGTGCGTGTGCACAGAAGGTTTTACCCGGGCCGAGGAAACGACACAGTTGCTCAAGTGTCTCGATATCCCCAGGCTGGCCTTCGCCACGCTCCAGCGCACGCAGAATTTTCACGCTCCACGGCAGACCGTCACGGCACGGCGTACACCAGCCGCAGGACTCGCGGGCGAAGAACTCTTCGAGGTTACGCACCAGCGGTACCATGCCAATCTCGTGATCGACAGCCATTGCCAGCGCGGTGCCCAGACGGCTGCCTGCTTTACCAATGCTTTCGAATTCCATCGGCAGATCGAGATGTGCTTCGGTCAGGAAGTCTGTCCCCGCGCCGCCAGGCTGCCAGGCTTTGAACTTCAGACCATCGCGCATGCCGCCTGCGTAATCTTCGAGGATCTCACGCGCGGTAGTACCGAAAGGCAGTTCCCACAGGCCAGGGTTCTTCACGCGACCGGAGAAGCCCATCAGCTTGGTGCCCGCATCTTTGCTCTTCGAGATGTTCTGGTACCACTCCACGCCGTTGGCGAGGATGGCCGGTACGTTACACAGCGTTTCGACGTTGTTTACGCAGGTCGGCTTACCCCATGCGCCAGAGCTTGCCGGGAAAGGCGGCTTGGAGCGCGGGTTAGCACGACGACCTTCGAGGGAGTTAATCAGCGCAGTTTCTTCACCGCAGATGTAACGCCCTGCCCCGGTATGGACAAACAGTTCGAAATCGAAACCCGTGCCCATGATATTTTTGCCCAGCAGACCGGCTTCGGTTGCTTCAGCGATCGCGCGGCGCAGATGCACAGCCGCCTCGATATATTCACCACGCAGGAAGATGTAACCACGGTACGCTTTCAGCGCAAACGCGGAAATCAGCATGCCTTCCACCAGCAGGTGCGGCAGCTGTTCCATCAGCAGACGGTCTTTATAGGTGCCCGGTTCCATTTCATCGGCGTTACACAGCAGGTAACGGATGTTCATGGATTCGTCTTTCGGCATCAGGCTCCACTTCAGGCCGGTAGAAAAGCCTGCGCCGCCGCGCCCTTTCAGGCCAGCGTCTTTTACCTGATTGACGATTTCGTCCGGTGACAGGCCGGTCAGGGCCTTACGCGCACCTTCGTAACCGTTTTTGCTACGGTATTCGTCCAGCCAGACCGGCTGTTTGTCATCACGCAGACGCCAGGTCAGCGGATGTGTTTCGGGAGTACGGATAATGTCTTTCATTTATACCGCTCCAGCAGTTCAGGAATGCCTTCCGGGGTCAGGTGAGCATGAGTGTCGTCATCGATCATCATGTTCGGCCCTTTATCACAGTTCCCCAGGCAGCAGGTCGGCAGCAGCGTAAAGCGACCATCAAAAGTCGTCTGCCCCGGCTTGATGTTGAGTTTTTTCTCCAGCGCAGCCTGGATCCCCTGATAACCATTGATATGGCACACCACGCTGTCGCAATAGCGGATCACGTGGCGACCTACCGGCTGGCGGAAGATCTGGCTGTAGAACGTGGCAACACCTTCTACGTCGCTCGCCGGGATACCCAGCACATCCGCGATCGCATAGATCGCGCCATCCGGCACCCAGCCACGCTGCTTCTGAACGATCTTCAGCGCTTCAATGGACGCCGCACGGGGGTCTTCGTAGTGGTGCTTCTCGTGCTCAATCGCTTCACGCTCAGCCGCACTCAGCTCAAAAGCCTCGGTTTGTGGTTGTTGATTCTCGTGCATAATTAGCGGTCCACATCTGACATAACAAAATCAATACTACCCAGATGGACGATAAGGTCGGACACCAGACTGCCACGTACCGCTACCGGGATCTGCTGCAGGTGCGCATAGCTCGGGGTACGGATACGAGTACGATAACTCATGGTGCTGCCATCGCTGGTCAGGTAGTAACTGTTGATACCCTTGGTCGCTTCCACCATCTGGAAGGACTCGTTTGCCGGCATAACCGGTCCCCACGAAACCTGCAGGAAGTGGGTGATCAGGGTTTCGATATGTTGCAGCGTGCGCTCTTTCGGCGGCGGCGTCGTCAGCGGGTGATCCGCTTTGAACGGGCCTTCCGGCATGTTGTTGAGGCACTGCTCAAGGATGCGCAGACTCTGGCGCAGCTCTTCAACTTTCAGCATTACGCGGGTATAGCAGTCGGATACGCCGCCGCCAACCGGAACTTCAAAGTCAAAGTTTTCATAGCCAGAGTATGGACGGGCTTTACGCACGTCGAAATCAATACCGGTCGCACGCAGCGCAGCACCGGTACAACCCCAGTCCAGCGCTTCTTTCTTGCCATAGGCGGCAACGCCCTGGGAACGACCTTTCAGGATGGTGTTACGCAGTGCGGCTTTCTCGTAGGAATCCAGACGTTTTGGCATCCAGTCGAGGAAGTCACGCAGCAGCTTGTCCCAACCGCGCGGCAGATCGTGTGCGACACCGCCGATACGGAACCAGGCCGGGTGCATACGGTAACCGGTGATCGCTTCCACCACGTCATAAATTTTCTGACGGTCGGTAAAGGCGAAGAAGACCGGCGTCATCGCGCCGACGTCCTGAATGAACGTGGAGATGTACAGCAGGTGGCTGTTGATACGGAACAGTTCAGACAGCATCACGCGAATCACGTTGACGCGATCCGGCGTGGTGATGCCCGCCAGTTTCTCAACCGCCAGTACGTAAGGCATTTCGTTGACGCAGCCGCCGAGGTATTCGATACGGTCAGTGTAAGGAATGTAGCTGTGCCAGGACTGACGTTCACCCATCTTTTCAGCGCCACGGTGGTGGTAGCCGATGTCAGGTACACAGTCGACGATTTCTTCGCCATCAAGCTGCAGCACAATACGGAACGCACCGTGAGAAGACGGGTGGTTAGGACCGAGGTTGAGGAACATAAAGTCCTCGTTTTCGGTGCTACGTTTCATGCCCCAGTCTTCGGGTTTGAAGGTCAGAGACTCCATCTCCAGATCCTGTTTGGCTTTGGTCAGCTCAAACGGATCGAATTCGGTCGCACGCGCCGGGTAGTCTTTACGCAGCGGGTGACCTTGCCAGGTATGCGGCATCAGCAGACGCGTCAGGTGCGGGTGACCTTCGATATCAATGCCAAACATTTCCCAGGTTTCACGCTCATACCAGTTGGCGTTCGGGAACAGTTTGGTAAACGTCGGTACACGCAGATCGTTTTCAGACAAAGCCACCTTGAGCATGATATCGCGATTGCGTTCAATGGAAATCAGGTGATAGAAAACGGAAAAATCCGCGGCAGGTAACCCTTCGCGGTGCGTACGCAGACGTTCGTCCATGCCGTGTAAGTCAAACAGCATGACGTAAGGTTTCGGCAGTTTCTTTAAGAAATCGCCAACTTCCAGTAATTGTTCACGCTTGACCCAAACAACGGGTACCCCGGTGCGAGTCGCCTGAACGGTAAAGGCATCCGGCCCAAAACGGTTGCGCAGTTCGCCAATGACTGGGTCATCAAGGTGATCCCGTGTTTGCCATACAGCGTCTTGCGCGGTTAAGTCGGTCATATTGTTCACCATTGCAAATGGTCCGTGGTAGTCGGCAGTGCTTCGCGCTATTTATGTAGTGATAAGCGAAGGAAGGGCTGCTGCCGACAGGCGCAAATTAAATCTCGTCTGGTGTACGAAGATTCGTTACAGCAATACGTTCGCCGCGTTTACGCTCGCGTTCTGACTGCATATTGGCGCGATAAACGCCCTGATCGCCAACCACCCAGGAGAGCGGACGGCGTTCTTTGCCAATGGAATCCTGCAGCAGCATTAGAGCCTGCATATACGCTTCTGGACGCGGCGGGCATCCCGGGATGTAAACATCGACCGGAATAAATTTATCAACGCCCTGCACCACAGAATAGATGTCGTACATACCGCCGGAGTTAGCGCATGCGCCCATGGAAATAACCCATTTTGGTTCCAGCATCTGATCGTAGAGGCGCTGAATAACCGGTGCCATTTTGGTAAAGCAGGTTCCAGCCACGACCATCAGGTCAGCCTGACGCGGCGAGGCACGCAGTACTTCCGCACCAAAACGGGCCACATCGTGCACGGCGGTAAACGAGGTCACCATCTCAACGTAGCAGCAGGAAAGGCCAAAGTTATATGGCCAAATTGAGTTTTTACGGCCCCAGTTAACCATGTCATGGAGCTTACCCATGAACACATTTTTATTAACTTCTTGCTCCAGGGGGTCGGTTACGATCTCCTGTTTTTGCAGGGGGTAACGGTCGTTCTCACCGTTAGGATCTATGCGGGTGAGCGTATAATCCATCTTAATGCCTCGCGGTTAGCGTTGACGATTAGCGATACTGTTCGTTTCCGGGTTCATACGCTCGCGGCGTGAACGCGCGGGCGTCCAGTCCAGCGCGCCAATACGCACCAGATAAACCAGACCAGCCAGTAACACAAAAATAAAAATTGCAGCTTCCACAAAGCCAATCCAACCGCTTTCACGGATAGATGTTGACCATGCGAACAGATACAGCGCTTCAACGTCGAAGATAACGAAGAACATGGCTACCAGATAAAACTTGGCAGACAGGCGCAAGCGGGCGGTGCCGACCGAGTCGATACCTGATTCAAACGGCACGTTTTTAGATCTCGCGCGCGCGCGACCACCTAAAAACCAGCCGCCGACGAGCATCAGGCAGCACAGGCCAATGGCGACAATAAGAAAGATAGCGAATGCCCAGTGATGAGCGATGATTTCAGTGGATGTTGACATACTCATTGCTTACTCATCAAAAGTAGCGCCAAATTCTCTGCTCTTTTCGGCAGATGAACGCCACATCGATTCATGGGGAGGAATAAAAAAAACCTTACAATCACTGTAGAAAACCATTTTATACAGCCAATTGATGGGGTTTTTTACTCCTTTCTATAACCTTTTGTCAACTTTAACAAAAGTTTCCTCACATTATTTTACACTGTTCCAACCTCATTAACATAAAGTGCTGTTTAGACCCATTTCGATCGCATCATCGGTCTTTTTTAATGTTGTTGAATCGTGTCCGTAGTGAAGTAAAAAAGATAATACACGTCTATTTTGACAGGAATTCACACTAATGCCTCCCCCTAAATGGGAGTATTTTCTTGATCTGTGACACGCTTTTGTTAATTCACCATAAAAAACAGCAACAATTTCTCTAGTTTTTTAACATGGAAACAATTAACACTTCTGCTGATTATTTTTCACCCTATTTGCAGGCTGTTTTTTTAGCCGCTGATTTTGTTAAGTTTTAGTATAGCAAATGACATAAACCAACGTTATTTGCATAAAAAAAGAGCCGCTGGATGTTTTTTCATCATTAGCGGCTCTTTTTTTACACTTACATTTTAAAACGTTTTTTGTGACGCGTTACTCGAAGTCCCCTTCAACAAGGAGCGAATCATCTCCCCCTTCGGGGGTAAACTGATTGTATTGCCAAGGATTTTGATAAGTCTGCATCGAGTTAAAGATAACCTGAGCTAAATCATTTTGCGTAGCCGGATCGCAGCACAACAGATACTCGGTATCAGGCAGTGGCGGTAATCCGTCCGCCGCGCCCAGTACGCGTAAATCAGGACTCATCATTTCAACGGGACGCGCAGTAACGCCCAGACCGGCTTTGACCGCAGCACGAACCGCAGGCAATGTTGAAGCAACATACGCTAAGCGCCACGGGATCTGTGCAGCATTCAGCGTTGCCAACACCATATCGCGGAACGGGCTCGGATCGTCCAGCAGAACCAACGGAACCGGCTCACCTTTTTGCAGGATATATTCAGCTGCACAATACCAGTGCGTCGGTGAAGTGCGCAGATTCAGGCATTCAAAATCGCCCGGACGGTTAGTCGTTACCACCAAATCCACTTCTTGCGACTTCAGCATATCCACCATATAGGCGTTGCGCTTGACCCTCACATCCAATGCAAGCTTCGGATAAACCGAACTTATACGGTTGAGCAGGAAAGGCAGTATAGTATCGGCAGATTCATCAGAAGCTCCGATAGTTAACACTCCCTGAAGATTGTTAAACATTAATGATGAGCATGCCTCATCATTAAAACGCAAGATTTTTCTGGCGTAACCCAACAGCTGTATACCATGTTCGGTCAGCAGTTTGTTGCGTCCATGGCGCGCGAACAACTCTTTCCCCACGAGTTGCTCAAGACGCTGCATTTGCTGACTCACCGCAGACTGAGTGCGACATACCGCAGCTGCCGCAGCCGCGAAGGTATTCAGGTCGGCAACAGCAACGAAGGTTCTCAGCAGATCGAGGTCGAGGTTAATTATCGGACGATTTGCATTTATCATAGTTTTTCACTTACTCGCGGGTCATACCGTGTTAATGCTGTGCATTCAGAATCAAACAACTCCATTTGTTATCTGCCTGCCTTCCTTGCAGTTTCGCTTAGTGTAACCAAGTGAAAATAAGGATGTATTTGGTTTAACAAACGAAACAATTCTCTTTCTACGCTATATAATAACCGTGACACTCATCGGAATATAGCAACGAGAAAGGCCCATATTTTTAGCTGCTGGATGATTCTGACTAATGGAAAACATGTAAATTTTGTAAATTTAAAAAAAGTTAACGAACAATAATTTACACATTAAAAACTAACTTTTCAGTATGTTAGGAACAACCAACAAACATTTGAATTAACGTATAATTCTTACTACGCACCATTTCATGAGACTTATCTTAACCTAAAACCACTATATTTATAAGTGTTATCGCGAATAATTCGCGGCAACAAGGCGTTATGTCAGAACTGAGGTTTTCGTATTATTAGTCCATTCAAATTAATGCGATTTAAATATTAAATAATAATTAATTAAGAATCCCTCAATTCATTAATTATGCTTAACAATGAATTCACACCGTACCACGCGCGGATCAGGCCGATAACAGCCCTCGCAGATAAAACCTCAGTATTTTCGAATGACGTCATACAGCTTAAGTGTCGGTTACCTTTTGCATTCCAGACTTAAGTTTTTTTGACCAGACAAACCACCACATCAAAACCAAAGGTATAAAATATAAAACCAATAAAACACATTTTGTTAGTTTATTATACTAATATTTATGATATATTTAGATATTAACAGTCAATTATAACTTCATGGATTTTCAAAATCTTCTACTAAAGACCCTTCAAAACTTACCGTCGTGGGAGTACATTGTGCTGGGCTGACTTCCATGGCAGGGAGTGGCATTCACAGCTAAAAAGGTCAACGTTCATGTCCCCCATTGAAAAATCCAGCAAATTAGAAAACGTCTGTTATGACATTCGCGGCCCGGTTCTGAAGGAAGCAAAGCGCTTGGAAGAAGAAGGCAATAAAGTTCTGAAACTGAACATCGGCAACCCGGCGCCATTCGGGTTTGAAGCGCCAGATGAAATTCTGGTTGATGTGATCCGCAATTTGCCAACAGCGCAAGGATATTGCGACTCAAAAGGTCTCTATTCAGCCCGTAAAGCGATCATGCAGCATTATCAGGCCCGCGGGATGCGCGATGTGACCGTGGAAGATATCTATATCGGTAATGGCGTTTCCGAATTGATTGTGCAAGCCATGCAGGCATTGCTGAACAGTGGGGACGAGATGCTCGTTCCGGCACCTGATTACCCGCTGTGGACAGCGGCGGTATCGCTCTCCGGCGGTAATGCCGTGCACTACCTGTGTGACGAATCATCTGACTGGTTCCCGGACCTGGACGACATTCGCGCAAAAATTACCCCGCGCACGCGTGGGATCGTCATCATTAACCCCAACAACCCAACCGGCGCTGTTTACTCCAAAGAGCTGCTGATGGAGATTGTTGAAATTGCTCGCCAGAACAATCTCATCATTTTTGCGGACGAGATTTACGACAAAATTCTCTACGATGACGCTGAACACCACTCGATCGCCGCAATGGCTCCGGACCTGCTGACTATCACCTTCAATGGCCTGTCAAAAACCTATCGCGTTGCCGGTTTCCGTCAGGGCTGGATGGTGCTGAACGGGCCGAAGAAACATGCCAAGGGGTACATCGAAGGTCTTGAGATGCTGGCCTCTATGCGCTTATGTGCTAACGTTCCGGCGCAACATGCGATTCAGACCGCGCTGGGCGGATACCAGAGCATCAGTGAATTTATCATGCCTGGCGGGCGCCTGTATGAACAACGCAACCGCGCCTGGGAGTTACTCAATGATATTCCCGGCGTCTCCTGCGTGAAACCGCGCGGCGCGCTGTATATGTTCCCAAAAATCGACGCTAAACGCTTCAACATTCATGACGACCAGAAAATGGTGCTCGACTTCCTGTTGCAGGAAAAAGTGCTGCTGGTTCAGGGAACGGCGTTCAACTGGCCGTGGCCGGATCATTTCCGCATCGTCACGCTCCCGCGCATTGACGATATCGAAATGTCGCTGAGTAAATTTGAGCGCTTCCTGTCAGGGTATCACCAGCTGTAATAAAACACGGGCTGTTGGATCAGTATGACGAGTATTTGCATCTGACAGCCTTCTCTGCGCACAATGACTCTCAGGTTGCCATCATATAAGGGTCGTTATGAAGCAGAGCCACTTTTTTGCCCACCTCTCCCGCCTGAAGCTCATTAACCGCTGGCCGCTGATGCGCAACGTGCGCACCGAAAACGTGTCCGAGCATAGTTTGCAAGTTGCCATGGTCGCTCATGCGTTGGCCGCGATTAAAAACCGTAAATTTGGTGGTCAGCTTAATGCAGAGCGCATTGCCCTGTTGGCAATGTACCATGATGCTTCAGAGGTGCTGACCGGTGACCTCCCTACCCCGGTAAAATACTTCAACTCACAAATAGCCCAGGAATATAAAGCGATAGAGAAAATTGCCCAGCAAAAGCTGGTCGATATGGTGCCCGACGAGCTGCGCGATATTTTTGCTCCGCTGATTGATGAACATGCTTACAGCGAAGAAGAGAAATCTATCGTCAAACAGGCCGATGCGCTGTGCGCCTATCTGAAGTGTCTGGAGGAACTTTCGGCGGGCAATAATGAGTTCCTATTGGCGAAAACGCGGCTGGAAAAAACGCTGGAGTCGCGGCGCAGCGAAGAGATGGACTATTTTATGGAGGTGTTTGTCCCGAGCTTTCACCTCTCATTAGATGAGATCAGCCAGGATTCACCGCTTTAAACGATTTTGCCGGATGGCGACGTCAACGTCTTATCCGGCACATAAAAATCAAAACGGGAACAGCATCGGGATCATCACCACACACACCGCCATCACGATCACCGTAAACGGCACGCCAATTTTCACGAAATCGCTAAAGCTATAGTTACCCGGTCCCAGCACCAGCGTGTTTACCGGCGAAGAGACCGGTGTCATAAAGGCTGCGGATGCCGCCATTGCAATCACCATCGCAAAAGGATACGGCGAAACCCCCATCGACTTTGCCGCCGCCAGGGCGATTGGCGCCATGAGTACCGCCGTTGCAGTGTTAGAGATAAATAACCCAATGCTCGCGCACAGGACGAACAGGCAGCCCAGCATCATGTACGGGCCATACCCGCCGCCGACGTCCATCAGTCCTTTTACCACCAGATCGACACCGCCAGTTTTTTGTAGCGCCAATGCGAAGGGCATCATCCCGACGATCAAAATAATGCTTGGCCAGTGAATCGCTTTATAGGCGCTTTCGGCATCGATACAGCGGAATTTCCCCATCAGCAGGCAGGCGATAATTGCGGCAACCGTATTAGGAATTTCATCGGTAAGCATCAGGGCGACCATCAGCACCAGGCAGAAAATGGCATGCGGCGCCTGACTGTGCGCCGGGGAAGCTTCACTGACCTCAGCTGGCATGTTCAACACCACGAAGTCACGCCCTTTTTGTCCCAGCAGTGTGATGAGCTTCCAGTTACCCACCACCAGAATGATATCCCCCATCAGCAACGGTTCATCCACCACCGCGCCTGCCAGCGCCGTACCATCGCGTTTCAGGCCGACCACATTCAGACCGTAACGCGTACGAAAGGCTATCTCCCGTACCGTTTTGCCAATCAGTTCCGATTCTGGGATCAGTGAGATCTCGGCCATGCCCACATCCAACGCCTGCTCGGAGAAGTATTCCCCGCGCAGCACCATCGGCTCCAGCAGTTGCTCACTGCAAAATTCTCGCAGATCGACATCCGCTGCAGACATATCAATCAGCAGCACGTCACGGGCGCGAAACTCAGAAACCCCGTTAACGTCAACAATCACGCGACGAAAGCGCCGCCAGCGCTCCACGCCAATCACGTTTGCTCCGTAACGCTCACGCAGTTTCAGGTCGTCCAGACGCTGGCCAATCATCGGTGAACCAGGGCGAATAGCCAGACGGCGGGCACGCCCTGTAAGGCGATACTCTTTGATTAAATCGCGAAAAGTCCGGCGTTTCCAACCGTCTCCTGGCTGCCCGGAGTCTTCGCCCTTCAGCATAAAGCGCATCAGCAGCATATAAATTATGCCAAGCACCAGAACCACCAGCCCCAGCGGAGTGACGCTAAAAAAGCTGAAACCGTTAAGTCCTTCGCGTAGCAACTCACTGTTGACGACCAGATTTGGCGGTGTCGCCACCAGCGTCATCATGCCGCTTATCAATCCGGCAAAGCTCAGCGGCATCATCAGACGTGAGGGAGAAATTTGCATGCGCATGGAAACGCTTAAGACAACCGGTATAAAGATAGCAACCACGCCGGTCGAACTCATAAACGCACCGAGCCCGGCCACGGTTATCATCAGCAACACCAGCATTTTGACTTCACTGCTGCCGGCGACCTTCACCAGCCAGGCCCCCATCACCGTCGCCACCCCGGTACGCACCAGACCGTCGCCGATAATAAATAAAGCCGCGATCAAAATAACGTTAGGATCGCTGAACCCGGAAAAAGCTTCTGTGATGCTCAATGTTCCACTCAGAACAAAGGCAATAATGACCAGCAAAGCGATCGCGTCCATACGCACTCTGCCAGTTGCAAACAAGACGACGGCAATCGCCAGCAATGAGAGAACCCATATCAATTCACCGTTCACAACATATCCTTGTTAAATGAGATGGATGGACCGATTCTGCCATAAAAAAGCCCCAACAATCTGGGGCTAAATCATGATCAGGTATTTCTTACAACGACCACATTTCCGTTGGGCTGTTTGGTCACAGAAATCTGTTCCAGACTGGTCAGCGAAAAATCGACCTCATCCAGACGCGGGGTGTCCGCTGGCGCATTTACCGCTATTACATGGCACCCTGCAGCCAGTCCCGAGAGCACCCCTGCGGGCGCATCCTCGACTACCGCGCATTCCTGTGGCGCCAGGCCCAGTAACTGAGCGCCTAACAGATAGGCGTCAGGCTCTGGTTTACCTCTTTTTACCCGTTCGGCAGTGACAAACACCTCAGGAGCAGGAAGTCCTGCGACACGATGGCGCGCCCGTGCGACCGGCATTGATCCTGAAGTCACAATCGCCCATGGAATGCCCGCTTTGTTGAGATGGTTGAGCAAGTCAACCGCCCCTGGCAGCGCGGTGATCCCCGCGGTTTCCGTCGCTTCGATCTGCTCCAGGCGGGTGAACTCCGCAGCGATCTCCGCCTCGGACTTGCCCACCATAAAGTGTCGCAGGGAGGTAATGGCCTGCTTACCATGAATAAAGCCGAGCACCTCGGCGTGATCGAGGCCAAAACGATCGGCCCAGTTGCACCACGCGCGTTCTACTGCGGGTAAGGAATCGACCAGCGTTCCATCCAGATCAAACAGAAAACCTTTGCACTGCACGCTCGCCCCCTCAGGCATTAATGATTTGGTTAATTTCATTCGCGCTCAGGTGATACTGGCGCGGGCAAGAGTGCCAGACATTCAGCATACGCTGATATTTTTCCCACATCGGGGTCTGGGCGTTGAAACCATGCGTACCCGCATCGAAGTGGGTATAACGCCCTTCCACATTGACCATAAAACGAACGTACCCGAGGAAACGGGCTTCCGTTGCGGCGTCAAAACCGAGGAAGGTCACGCGGCGCTCATCAATAGACTGCGCGTCTTTTAGATTGGTCCAGGAGACATGTAATGCGTGATACATCTCCATAATATCGATAATCGTACGACAGGTTTCTTCCGTCAGCTCACCAAACTCACGATCCAACTCACGCATCTGCAAGCCGTAACCGCGTTCAATAATCGTCTGCAAACGACGATAACGCTCGGCGTTAGTGGGATCGAGCATAGTCATCATTTTGTACTGGTTAGACAAAATCAGACGTTGAGCGTTGGTCATTTCCATTTGGGACTCCTGTATCACTGCTACTACGATGAAAAAAAGAAGGCATCTTGTGCCTTCTTTTATATGCGTAATCAGGGGTCAATTACAAATCATCGAGGAAAGTTTTATCCAGTTGTTTGAAGGCGCGCTTAAGCGTGTCAGCCAGCGCCTGATAATCAGGCTTTCCTTCTACCGGAGCGAGCGCCTGTCCGGCCTCTTGCAATTTACCCCGAACTTCGTAGAACCAGTTGAGTATTGAAGGCGGCAGCGGTGTGACGGAACGCTTACCCAGCCACCACATGCCCTGCATCGGCAGGCTGAGTGCAAACAGCGCTGTCGCCACGGCCGGTCCCAACTGCCCGCCTAAAGCAATTTGCCAGCATAAGGTGAAAACAGCGATTGGCGGCATAAAACGGATTGCGTAACGCGTCATGCGGATCACGCGGTTCTCAACAAACACGGGCGCGAGGCGCTTTTCCATTGGCCACGTCTTCGCATAGTGCTGCCCCCGGCGAAACAAACTAAAAAAATTGACGGAACGATTATCCGGTGTCGACATGGCGGTTACCTCAACTTCACATATAAAAATTAAAAAATTTGTGCAAAACAACAACTACAAGGGACATCGTTCAAAACATTTTGTCTTTGATACCCACATTCAGGTATCCTGTGCCGGCCTGTAAGGCCTTTAGTCCAAAATCATTGAGTCGTCAAATTGGCATACAGTATGCCACTGGCTGAAAAATACGCAAAATGACATAGACTCAAAGGTATTTATTCCATCGTGCCCAAAAAGACTCTGGCGCATGATGTTAATCATAAACGTCGGTGTCATCATGCGCTACGCTCTATGACTCCCTGACGTTTTTTTAGCCACGTATCATAAATAGGTACTTCCATGTCGAGTAAGTTAGTACTGGTTCTGAACTGCGGTAGCTCCTCACTGAAATTTGCCATCATCGATGCAGTAAACGGTGAAGAATACCTCTCTGGTTTAGCCGAATGTTTCCATCTCCCAGAAGCACGCATCAAGTGGAAAATGGACGGCGGTAAACAAGAAGCGGCTTTAGGTGCAGGCGCCGCTCACAGTGAAGCGCTGAACTTTATCGTTAACACTATTCTGGCACAAAAACCAGAATTGTCTGCGCAATTGACCGCTATCGGTCACCGTATCGTACACGGCGGCGAGAAGTATACCAGCTCTGTGGTTATCGATGATTCTGTTATCCAGGGCATCAAAGATTCTGCCTCTTTCGCACCGCTGCATAACCCTGCTCACCTGATCGGTATCGCAGAAGCGCTGAAATCCTTCCCAAGTCTGAAAGACAAAAACGTGGCTGTATTCGACACCGCGTTCCATCAGACTATGCCGGAAGAGTCTTACCTCTATGCTCTGCCGTACAGCCTGTACAAAGAACACGGCGTACGTCGTTACGGCGCGCACGGTACCAGCCACTTCTTTGTTACTCAGGAAGCGGCAAAAATGCTGAACAAACCGGTTGATGAACTGAACATCATCACTTGCCACCTGGGCAACGGCGGTTCTGTATCTGCTATCCGTAACGGTAAATGTGTTGATACCTCCATGGGTCTGACCCCACTGGAAGGTCTGGTGATGGGTACGCGTTCCGGTGACATCGACCCGGCGATCATCTTCCACCTGCACGACACCCTGGGCATGAGCGTTGACCAGATCAACAAAATGCTGACCAAAGAGTCCGGCCTGCTGGGTCTGACCGAAGTCACCAGCGACTGCCGTTATGTTGAAGATAACTACGCAACCAAAGAAGACGCTAAACGTGCAATGGACGTTTACTGCCACCGTCTGGCGAAGTACATCGGTTCTTACACTGCGCTGATGGATGGTCGTCTGGATGCGGTTGTCTTCACCGGTGGTATCGGTGAAAACGCAGCGATGGTTCGTGAACTGTCTCTGGGCAAACTGGGCGTTCTGGGCTTTGAAGTTGACCACGAACGTAACCTGGCCGCACGTTTCGGCAAATCTGGTTTCATCAACAAAGAAGGTACCCGTCCTGCGGTGGTTATCCCAACCAACGAAGAACTGGTTATCGCGCAAGACGCGAGCCGTCTGACTGCCTGATTTCACACCGCCAGCCTAGCTGGCGGTGCTGTTTTGTAACCCGCCTGAAATGGGCGGTAACGAAAGAGGATAAACCGTGTCCCGTATTATTATGCTGATCCCTACCGGAACCAGCGTCGGCCTGACCAGCGTCAGCCTCGGCGTGATCCGCGCTATGGAACGCAAAGGCGTTCGTCTGAGCGTCTTTAAGCCAATCGCTCAGCCTCGTGCCGGTGGCGATGCGCCAGACCAGACTACTACTATCGTTCGTGCGAACTCTAACCTGCCAGCTGCTGAGCCGCTGAAGATGAGCCACGTTGAATCTCTGCTCTCCAGCAATCAGAAAGATGTGCTGATGGAAGAGATCATCGCGAATTACCACGCGAACACCAAAGATGCTGAAGTCGTACTGGTTGAAGGCCTGGTCCCAACCCGTAAACATCAGTTCGCGCAGTCTCTGAACTACGAAATCGCGAAAACGCTGAATGCGGAAATCGTCTTCGTGATGTCTCAGGGCACCGATACTCCGGAACAGCTGAACGAGCGTATTGAACTGACTCGCAGCAGCTTCGGCGGCGCGAAAAACACCAACATCACTGGCGTTATCGTTAACAAACTGAACGCGCCGGTTGATGACCAGGGCCGTACTCGCCCGGATCTGTCCGAGATTTTCGACGACTCTTCCAAGGCGCAGGTGATCAAAGTTGATCCGGCTAAACTGCAAGAATCCAGCCCGCTGCCGGTTCTGGGCGCGGTGCCATGGAGCTTCGATCTGATCGCTACCCGTGCAATCGATATGGCGCGTCACCTGAACGCCACCATCGTTAACGAAGGCGATATCAACACCCGCCGCGTGAAGTCTGTGACTTTCTGCGCACGCAGCATTCCGCACATGCTGGAGCACTTCCGCGCAGGTTCTCTGCTGGTGACTTCTGCCGACCGTCCTGACGTGCTGGTTGCAGCATGTCTGGCAGCTATGAACGGCGTAGAAATCGGTGCTCTGCTGCTGACCGGCGGCTACGAAATGGACGCGCGCATCAACAAACTGTGCGAACGTGCATTCGCTACCGGCCTGCCGGTATTCATGGTGAACACCAATACCTGGCAGACCTCTCTGAGCCTGCAGAGCTTCAACCTGGAAGTTCCGGTTGACGATCACGAGCGCATCGAAAAAGTTCAGGAATACGTTGCTAACTACATCAACGCTGACTGGATTGAATCTCTGACCGCGACCTCTGAGCGCAGCCGTCGCCTGTCTCCGCCGGCATTCCGTTATCAGCTGACCGAGCTGGCGCGTAAAGCGGGCAAACGCGTTGTTCTGCCGGAAGGCGACGAACCGCGCACCGTTAAAGCGGCTGCTATCTGTGCTGAACGCGGTATCGCTACCTGCGTTCTGTTGGGTAACCCGGACGAGATCACCCGCGTTGCGGCCTCTCAGGGCGTTGAGCTGGGCGCTGGCGTAGAAATCGTTGACCCGGATGTGGTTCGCGAAAGCTACGTTGCTCGCCTGGTTGAGCTGCGTAAGAACAAAGGCATGACCGAAACCGTTGCCCGCGAACAGCTGGAAGACAACGTGGTTCTCGGTACCCTGATGCTGGAGCAGGACGACGTTGACGGTCTGGTTTCTGGTGCCGTTCACACCACCGCAAACACCATTCGTCCGCCGCTGCAGTTGATCAAAACTGCGCCGGGTAGCTCTCTGGTGTCTTCCGTGTTCTTCATGCTGCTGCCGGAACAGGTTTACGTTTACGGTGACTGTGCGATCAACCCGGATCCAACTGCTGAACAGCTGGCAGAAATCGCCATTCAGTCCGCTGAATCCGCCATCGCCTTCGGTATCGAACCGCGCGTTGCGATGCTCTCCTACTCCACCGGTACCTCTGGTGCAGGTAGCGACGTAGAGAAAGTTCGCGAAGCGACTCGTCTGGCGCAGGAAAAACGTCCTGACCTGATGATCGACGGTCCGTTGCAGTACGACGCCGCGGTTATGGCTGACGTAGCGAAATCCAAAGCGCCGAACTCGCCGGTTGCAGGTCGCGCTACAGTGTTCATCTTCCCGGATCTGAACACCGGTAACACCACCTACAAAGCGGTACAGCGTTCTGCCGACCTGATCTCCATCGGGCCGATGCTGCAGGGTATGCGCAAGCCGGTGAACGACCTGTCCCGTGGCGCGCTGGTAGACGATATCGTCTATACCATCGCCCTGACCGCGATCCAGTCTTCCCAGCAGCAGTAATTTGCTGCAGTGTGCCGGATCTCTTATCCGGCAACACCTCTGCTTATCAAACCGGAAATAGCTGATATTTCCGGTTTTTTTATATCCGTTTTTTTCTTTTGTAAATTCTGAAACATTTGCCTGGATGCGCTGCATCAATGAATAACTATTCTTCTGTTTGCATACTTACTCTCTTTTGCATTGCAACAGGGATAGTCTTTCATGTCAGCAGTCACAGAATCACAGCCAGCCAAAAAATGGGCGATGCCCGATACGCTGGTGATTATTTTTTTCGTCGCCATTTTAACCAGCCTGGCGACATGGGTAGTTCCGGTCGGGATGTTCGATAGCCAGGAAGTGCAGTATCAGGTTGATGGGCAAACCAAAACCCGTAAAGTTGTTGACCCCCACTCTTTTCGTATTCTGACCAACGACGCGGGTGAAGAGCAGTATCACCGGGTGCAGTTTTTCACCACCGGAGATGAACGCCCCGGCCTGATGAATTTTCCGTTTGAAGGGTTAACCTCCGGCTCTAAGTTCGGCACGGCGGTTGGTATCATCATGTTTATGCTGGTGATTGGCGGTGCATTTGGCATCGTTATGCGTACCGGAACCATTGATAATGGCATTCTGGCGCTCATTCGTCATACGCGGGGTAACGAAGTTCTGTTTATCCCGGTGCTGTTTATTCTCTTCTCATTAGGCGGCGCGGTGTTTGGCATGGGCGAAGAGGCGGTTGCTTTTGCCATTATCATTGCGCCTTTGATGGTACGCTTAGGTTACGACAGTATCACCACCGTGCTGGTCACCTATATCGCTACCCAAATTGGTTTTGCCAGTTCATGGATGAACCCGTTCTGCGTGGTGGTCGCGCAGGGTATTGCAGGTGTCCCGGCGCTCTCTGGTTCCGGTCTGCGTATCGTAGTATGGGTCGTTGCGACCCTGATAGGGTTGACCTTCACCCTGGCCTACGCAGCGCGCATCAAAAAAAATCCGCTTCTCTCCCGGGTACATGAGTCCGACCGCTTCTTTCGTGAGCAGCAGGACGAGGTTGTAGAACGACGCTTCACGCTGGGCGACTGGCTGGTATTGCTGGTACTGACCGCGGTGATGATTTGGGTCGTCTGGGGCGTTATCGTCAACGCGTGGTTTATTCCTGAGATCGCCAGTCAGTTCTTCACGATGGGGCTGGTGATTGGCATCATCGGTGTGGTGTTCCGTCTCAACGGTATGACGGTCAACGTCATGGCATCCTCCTTCACTGAAGGTGCGCGAATGATGATTGCTCCCGCCCTGCTGGTCGGTTTCGCCAAGGGCATATTACTGCTGGTCGGTAACGGAGAGGCGGGCGAAGCCAGCGTATTAAATACCCTGCTGCACAGCATTGCCAACGGTATCAGCGGACTGGATAACGCTATCGCTGCATGGTTTATGCTGCTGTTCCAGGCGGTATTTAATTTCTTCGTTACGTCCGGCTCTGGCCAGGCTGCATTGACCATGCCGCTATTAGCGCCGCTGGGCGATCTGGTTGGCGTAAACCGTCAGGTCACCGTACTGGCCTTCCAGTTTGGCGACGGATTCAGCCACATTATCTATCCGACGTCGGCATCGTTGATGGCAACGTTAGGCGTTTGTCGGGTGGATTTTCGTAACTGGCTGAAAGTAGGTGCCACGCTGTTAGGCCTGCTGTTTATTATGTCCAGCGTGGTGGTGATTGGTGCGCAGATAATGGGTTACCATTAAAAAATGATTGCCCGGCCTACATGATTTCTCGACGCTGTAGGCCGGATGAGCAGACGTTACTCGGCTTCTTCCTGCTTTTCGGCTTTTGCCCCTTCATTCTTGGCGTTGCGGGTCATCCACAGCGCCAGCGCTTTCAGAGAGTCCGGCGTAAATTCGTCACAGCGTGCGGTAATTTCTTCCGGCGTAAGCCAGCAAACTTCACTGACCTCTTCTTCCTGTAACGCGAACGGTCCGTGGGACACACAGCTAAACAGCCCACCCCAGACGCGACAATTCTGGTCTTCAAAATAAAACTGACCGTGCTCGGCAAACGGCACACCCGCAATCCCCAACTCCTCTTCCGCTTCACGGCGCGCTGAGTCCAGTAGCTGCTCGTCAGCCTGAACAACACCGCCAGCGGTGGCATCCAGCATACCGGGCAAAAAATCTTTTGTCTCAGTCCTACGCTGAACCAGAATTTTGCCCATACCATCGTGCACCACGATATACGTCGCACGATGGCGTAAGCGCTGCGCCCGCATTTGTTCCCGGCTGGACTGTGCGATGACTTCGTTGTCTTCGTTCACAATATCCACCCATTCCGTACTTGCCAAATGACGCTGTTCCACCATCAGGAAACCTTCTTTTTTCTGGCGCTCTTACGGCGCGTTTATGTTTGTGGGGTAAATTACGGATTAATCTCGATCTGCGCAATAACACTTTGATCATTGAGTGCCATGACGCTGAGAACATTATCATCCAGAATCCCGTAGCTTGCCGCAAAGCCTCCTTTCGGGATGCTTACCGAGCCGGGGTTAAAGTGATAGACATCCCCTTGCAACTCGGCAACCGGCAGATGCGTATGCCCATAAACCAGTACATCTCCCGCGCTGAGCGCTGGCATATTTTGCGGGCCAAAAAGATGCCCGTGCGTCAAAAAGAGTCGCTGGTTTTCTGTCAGAATTTGCTGCCACGGCGCGGTTATCGGAAAATGCAGGAGCATCTGATCCACTTCGCTGTCGCAATTGCCACGCACCGCAATAATCCGCGCTGCCAGTTCATTCAACCGCTCTGCAACCTGCGCGGGCGCATAGCCTTCCGGCAACGCATTACGCGGTCCGTGATTTAAAACATCACCCAATATCACCAGCCATTGCGCTCCGCTTGCGGTAAACAGTTCGAGTACGCGTTCCGTGGCTGGCAACGAACCATGAATGTCCGATGCGAACATCAGTTTCATCACTCACTCCTCGTTGAAAAGTACCTTGTAATGATACTGGATTACGCTTCGATGGTCAGCAGGAACGCTTCGCTGAAAGCGCGATAAAACGCTGAACGGAAGCGCGCTGCCACTGGAAGGTGGCGTATTCCGCAAGCGCTTCTGGCACCTCATCGCCGTTAAGGACCAGACGATTAAGCATTAGCGCTAAATCGCAATCAGCGATACACCATTCGCCAAATAAATTTTGTTTACCGTGACTCAGTAAACTGCTCGCAGTGGCGAACAATTTTTCTGCACTGGCTTTTCCGGCTTCGCTCAATGGCGCTTTTTTCACGCCAGCAAAAACTACATCCGTTGAACGTTCTTCACGAATAGGCATCAGATCGCTGCGGATCCACGCCTGCACCTGGCGAGCCCGCGCGCGCTTTTGCACATCGTGTGGGTAGATGCGCTCCCACTGCGGCGGGGCAAAGCTCTCTTCCAGAAACTCAGTAATTGCTGATGATTCGCTCAGCTCGAAATCGTCAATCTCCAGGACCGGTACGCGGCGCGTCAACGCATAACCTTGCCATGAAGGTTGCAAGTGTTCACCGCTGTTGAGATCAACAGTTTTCAGCGTAAAAGGTAACCCTTTCTCTTGCAGAGCGACATAAACAGACAGCACGTAAGGGGAGAAAAAATTGGCATCTGACCACAGCGTAATTGCAGGTTTGCTCATAACGTCCTCTGAAGTGTATTGGCTTGCCTTCAAAATATAGAGTCTTTCTCTCGCTGTCACTTGATGAAAACTCACGCACGCTAACAGCCTCTATACTTGTAATGACCCGGTTCATGACAAAACGGACGCTGAAAATGATCGATCTCTATTACACGCCATCGCCAAACGGTCACAAAATCACGCTGTTTCTTGAAGAGACGCAGCTGCAATACCGTCTGATTCATGTTGATATCAACAAAGGTAGCCAGTTTCGTCCTGATTTTCTGCAGATCTCGCCGAACAATAAAATCCCGGCCATTATCGACAATGCGCCACAGGACGGCGGAAGCCCGATCAGCCTGTTTGAGTCCGGAGAAATTTTACTCTATCTGGCGGAAAAGAGCGGCAAGCTGCTGAGCGGTGAGTTACGTGAGCGCCACACCACGTTGCAATGGCTGTTCTGGCAGGTCAGCGGCCTGGGGCCCATGCTCGGTCAGAATCACCATTTCAGTCATTACGCCCCGCAGACGATCCCCTACGCCATTGAAAGATACCAGGTTGAAACTCAGCGCCTGTATAACGTGATGAATAAACGTCTGGAAACCTCCCCCTGGCTGGGGGGCGATCACTACAGCATTGCTGACATAGCCTGCTGGCCATGGATTCATGCCCACCAGCGTCAGCGTATCGACCTCGACAATTACCCGGCGGTTAATAACTGGCATGAGCGCATCCGTACGCGGCCTGCCACGGAACGCGCCATGCAGCAAGCGCAGAGTGAGAAGCGGTAACACGATTCGATTCTCGTGTATCATGAATAGGTTCATACATGGAGGAAACCTGCAATGTCACAACCTGACGCTATTATTCGTATAAAAAACCTTCGTCTGCGCACCTTTATCGGCATCAAAGAAGAGGAGATCCTTAACCGCCAGGATATCGTCATCAACATTGCCATTCATTATCCGGCAGACAAAGCCCGTATCAGCGAAGACATCAACGACGCGCTGAATTATCGCACTATCACCAAAAGCATCATTGCGCACGTGGAGAGTAACCGCTTCTCACTATTAGAAAAATTAACTCAAGATGTGCTCGATATCGCACGCGAACATCACTGGGTCACTTATGCTGAAGTAGAGATCGATAAACTTCACGCATTGCGTTACGCCGACTCAGTATCCATGACGCTGAGCTGGCAGCGCTAAACGTAACCCGGGAGGCGACATGCAGATTCTGATTACCGGCGGTACTGGCCTGATTGGACGTCATCTGATCCCCCGCCTGTTCGAACTGGGGCATCAGGTAACCGTAGTGACACGTAACCCTGATAAGGCGCGTCAGATTCTCGGCTCTCGGGTCACGTTGTGGAAGGGGCTGACAGAGCAGCAAAATCTCAATGGCATTGATGCCGTGATTAATCTTGCCGGAGAGCCTATTGCAGATAAGCGCTGGAGCGCTGAGCAAAAGGAGCGCCTGTGTCAGAGTCGCTGGGGCATCACGCAGAAACTGGTCGATTTAATCCACGCCAGCGAGACGCCGCCCGCGGTGTTAATATCCGGTTCCGCTATCGGTTACTACGGCGATCTGGGCGAAGTTGTGGTCACGGAAGAAGAGCCGCCGCATAACGAATTTACCCATAAACTGTGCGCCCGCTGGGAGCAAATTGCCAGCACAGCGCAAAGTGACAAAACCCGCGTGTGTATGTTGCGTACCGGCGTGGTATTGGCCTCTGCTGGCGGGATTCTGGGGAAAATGGTCCCGCCATTTCGTCTTGGTTTAGGCGGCCCGATGGGTAACGGACGCCAGTATCTGGCCTGGATCCATATTGATGATATGGTCAACGGCATTATCTGGCTGCTGGATAACGATCTGCGTGGCCCCTTCAATATGGTTTCGCCATATCCGGTACACAATGAGCAGTTTGCCCACGCGCTGGGCCATGCCTTAAACCGCCCAGCCATTCTGCGCGTTCCCGCTGGCGTAATACGTCTACTGATGGGCGAGTCTTCCGTGCTGGTTCTCGGCGGACAGCGGGCGTTACCCAAACGCCTGGAAGCGTCCGGTTTCGCGTTTCGCTGGTACGATTTAGAAGAGGCGCTAGCGGATGTTATCCAATAGTTACTAAGCGCTATTCACATTCGCCGTTGCGATGGTAAGGTTATAGATCTGACTTCCGCAATGGCGACGTTATGGCAAAAATATCGACTCCCCGTCTTACCCTCTCTTTGTTTCAATTTTCTGACTGGTCATTTTTCCAGAGACTACGTGAAAGCCCTGAAGTCATGCGCTATATGGGCGACATCGCCCCAGCGAAGGATACGCGTCTGTTATTCGCCAGACGCCTTGCCGCACAGCACACATTTGTTATTCGCGAGCATAACAACCCGACGCCGCTCGGCGATATTGGTCTGCAAATCAGTCATCTTTATCCGCAGGAGGCCGACCTCGGTTACGCCATCATGCCACATGCGCAGGGGAAAGGTATTGCCAGCGAAGCCGTGCGCGCGGTGTGCCAGTATGCCTTTGAACATGCTGGCGTCACGGCGATAAATGCTTACGTGCTGGCTGAGAATAAGGGTTCGATACGTGTTCTGGAAAAGACAGGCTTTGTACGAACGCAGGTGCTGGAAAAAGCGTATGAGATTAATGGGATCGCGCACGACGACTGGGTTTATCGCCTGGAGTGCGATGCGTTAAAGCGGTAGGCCCGGAAAGCATGGCGCCTCCGGGCAACTGAATTACTTCAGCGATCCTTTGAGGAACTGCTGCAAGCGTGGGCTTTGCGGGTTGCCGAATACCTGCTCCGGGTCGCCCTCTTCTTCAATTTTCCCCTGATGCAGAAAAATCACGTGCGTGGAGACATTTCGGGCAAACCCCATTTCATGAGTCACGACCACCATGGTTTTCCCCTCTTCGGCCAGTTGCTGCATAATGCGTAGCACCTCGCCGACCAGCTCTGGGTCAAGCGCCGAGGTGGGTTCATCAAACAGCAACACCTCCGGTTCCATCGCCAGCGCACGCGCAATAGAAACGCGCTGCTGCTGACCACCAGACAAATGCACCGGATATTTGCCCTGCGCTCGCTCATCAATACCCACTTTAGCCAGATACTTCACCGCGCGTGCGCGGGCTTCCTGCTTGCTCAGTCCCAGTACCTGAATCGGCGCTTCCATGACGTTTTCCAGCACCGTCATGTGGCTCCACAGATTAAAGTGCTGAAAGACCATGGTTAGTCTTGTGCGCAGCAAACGCAGCTGATTTTTGTCCGCAACCTTGAGCTGGCCATCTTTGTCTCGCACCAGACCAATGTTCTGCCCACTGACGACAATGGAACCAGCACTCGGTTTTTCAAGAAAGTTAATGCAGCGCAGAAAGGTACTTTTACCGGAACCTGACGAGCCGATAATACTGATGACATCACCCGCATTAGCCTGCAGAGATACCCCTTTCAGCACTTCATGTTCGCCGTAGTGCTTATGTAAATCGATAACGTTTAATTTATTCTCAGACATCGTGTTACTCGAATTATTTAGAGGATACATGCTGCAACCAGCGTTTTTCCGCTTTACGGAACAGACTGATCAGGACATACGAAATAATCAAATACAGCACCGCGGCAATACCGAAAGCGGTAAACGGTTGATACGTTGCCGAGTTGATATCGCGGGCGATTTTCAACAAATCAGGCACCGTGGCGGTAAACGCCAGCGCCGTGGAATGCAGCATTAAAATCACTTCATTGCTGTATGCCGGCAGCGCAATACGCAGCGCGGAAGGCAAAATTATGCAGCGATACAGTTTGAATGACGAGAAACCGTAAGCGCGCGCGGCTTCAATCTCGCCGTGCGGCACAGAACGAATCGCCCCGGCGAAAATCTCCGTCGTATAGGCGCAGGTATTCAGCGTCAACGCCAGTACGGTGCAATTCAATCCGCTGCGGAAAAACGCGTTGAGGAAGTCCGTTCCTTTGACTATCTCCAGCGTATACATCCCGGAATAAAACACCAGCAGTTGTACATACAGCGGTGTCCCACGAAAAATATAGGTGAATAACCAGATGGGAAACTGAATAAATTTATTACTGGAAACGCGACCAATCGCCAAAAACAGCGCCAGTATCCCGCCCATCACCACCGAAGAAATTAGAAGCCACAGGGTAATAGCAACGCCGGTGTAGCGATATCCGTCGGTCCATAGCAGGGACTTCCAGTATTCCTGAATAATCTCAATCACAGGTCAGCCCTCTTCACACCCACGGAGTAGCGGCGCTCAAGGTACAGCAGCACACCATTAGAAACTGTGGTAAACACCAGATAGATGACCCCGCACACGACGGCAAAATAGAACGGCTCCCAGGTGCTCTTCCCTGCAAGCTGAGTCGCTTTCACCACATCTTCCAGACCGAGCAGCGATACCAACGCCGTGGCTTTGAGAATAACCTGCCAGTTATTACCAATTCCCGGTAAGGCATAGCGCATCATTGCCGGGAACATAATGCGGCGAAAAATTTGTGAACTGGTAAAGCCGAATGCCGTCGCGGCTTCAATATGGCCTTTGGGCACAGCCATAAACGCGCCGCGGAACGTTTCGGTAAAGTAGGCCCCGTAGATAAATCCGAGCGTGATTATCCCCGCTACCATCGGATCGATATCAATCTGGCTGACCCCCATTGCATCGGTAATGGTATTCAGCGCGATTTGTAATCCATAGAAGATGAGCAACATTAAGACCAGATCGGGCACGCCGCGGATAAGCGTGGTGTACGCTTCGAAAATAAGCCCCAGCGCCCGGCTTTGCGACAGTTTTGCTGCCGCGCCGACAAGGCCTATCAGAACCGCCAGCACCACTGAACTGAGCGCCAGCTCAAGCGTAACAATTGCGCCCTGTAAAATAACACCTGAAAAGCCATACAACATGCTGCCTGTCCTGTCGTGTGTGGTGGAGTAATAAGCCTCTTTTGATTTCAGACTCACCGTTCAATGCCGGATGGCGGCTTTGCCTTATCCGGCCTACAAAATCAATGTAGGCCTGATAAGCGCAGCGCCATCAGGCATAAATTTAACGCGTCAAAAATCTACGGGCTTTATCAGCACCTGCGGTGATTAACCGCCGTAAACATCAAAATCGAAGTACTTTTTAGCCAGCTTCTCGTAAGTGCCGTCGGCGCGCATCTCAGCAAAGGCTTTATTCAGTGCTTCGCGCAGCTCGTTATCGTCTTTACGCAGTCCCATACCGGTACCCACGCCAAACAATTTCTCGTCTTTCACAGACGGGCCGCCGAATTTGTAATCTTTACCAACTGGCTGTTTCAGGAAGCCTTCGCTGGCAGCAACTTCATCCTGGAATGCGGCGTCAATACGCCCGGCTGTCAGGTCAGAATAGATGTTGTCTTGTCCCTGATAGGAGACAATTTCAATGCCTTTTGGCGCCCAGTGTTCGTTGCCGAACGTTTCCTGAGTGGTACCCTGCAGCACGCCGACACGTTTGCCTTTCAGCGACTCAATGGTCGGCTGAATAGCAGAATCCTTAGCGACAACCAGACGCGAGTCGGCTGCATAAAGCTTGTCGGTAAACGCGATTTCCTGCTGACGTTTTTCAGTAATGGAAAGCGAGGACATAATCGCATCGATTTTCTTCGCTTTTAGCGAAGGGATCAGCGCATCCAGCGGGTTTTCCACGAAGGTACATTGTGTATTAATACGTTTGCATAGCTCTTTAGCCAGATCGATATCAAAACCGACTAATTCACCCTGCGCATTTTTCGATTCGAACGGCGCATAAGTAGGATCGGTGCCGATACGAATTTTTTGCGGAATGGCTGCAAATGCTGCGGTAGCACTGGAGAAAGCCAGGACCAAAGAAAGAGACAACACCAGTTTTTTCATAACTATCCTCAACAGACTGTCTTTTATAGGGGATCTTTACAGGACCAGGTGCAGTTATCGTGCCATTAATCAGGCCGACAAGGCAAAGCATTCTACCTTGTCGGCGGTATTTATTTGCATGAAAAGCGCTTAAGTATGCATTCATGCTTATTAAGTCAGCGATAAAGGCACCAAAACAGTGCACTGAATTTATAATGCACCGTAATGATTACCCGCAATGGTGCAGCCAACGCCCCCACGTCGATGAATTAATCGCCGTAGACATTAAAGTTAAAATACTTACTCGCCATTTTGTCGTAGGTGCCGTCTTTGCGCAGTTCACCCAGCGCTTTATCGAAAGCCGCCTTCAGCTCCGCATCATCTTTGCGCAAGCCAATCCCGGTTCCGTCGCCAAAGTATTTTTTATCTTTAACTGAAGGACCGGCAAAAGCGTAGTCTTTACCTGCCGGTTGTTTCAGGAAACCTTCGCTGGCCGCGACTTCATCCTGCAATGCCGCATCCAGACGTCCCGCCGTCAGGTCAGAATAGATCAGGTCCTGGTTCGCGTAGGCCACCACATCCACGCCTTTGCTGCGCCAGTTATCATTGGCATAGGCTTCCTGAGTAGAGCCTTGTAGTACGCCTACGTGTTTACCTTTGAGGGAGTCCAGAGTCGGTTGAATCGGCGAACCTTTCGCGGCGATCAAACGAGAATCTGCGGCGTAAAGCTTGTCTGAGAAGGCAATCTCTTGCTGACGCTTCTCGGTGATGGAAAGCGAGGAGATGATGGCATCAATTTTTTTCGCTTTCAGCGACGGGATCAGTGCATCAAAGTCGCTGGCAACCCAGGTACATTTGATCTGCATGCGCTTACACATCTCATTTCCCAGATCGATATCAAAACCGACGAAATCGCCTTTGGCATCTTTAGAGGAAAAAGGTGCATACGTGGTATCTGTACCAATACGAACTGTCTGCGGAAGTGCTGCGTAGCTGGCCGCGGTTGCGGAAAGTCCTACCAGCAAAGACAAAGCAAGAACCGTCTTCTTCATACATAACCCTCAAGTGGCGTAATTTTATTATGTTTTACGTTGTGTTGTGTGTTTGCAGACTTTTTCATGCAGGTCTTATGCCATTTTCGCGTCGTTGAGGATATTCGACGTTAAATATGTTAATAAAACGTTGCAATATTGTCCTGATTTTGAAGATAGCAGGTCTGACGGTTGAAACGCAGCGTTTCGTTGAGTTTTGACGAATTAAATGTCGAGGATATGATCGCGGTTACAAAATTGCCCTGAAACAGGGCAACGGATGTTTCTTTGCACCCTGATGGAACGGCTTACGCCCCTTGCCAGCGGGTGAAGAGGTCATGAGGAAGGGAGATATCAAACTGGTCAAGGACACGATTAACCGTTTGATTAATCACGTCATCGAGGGTTTGCGGGCGATGATAAAACGCCGGCACCGGTGGCATAATCACCGCCCCAATTTCTGCCGCCTGCGTCATTAGCCGCAGATGCCCCAGATGCAGCGGCGTTTCGCGCACGCACAGCACCAGCGGACGACGCTCTTTCAGGACCACGTCAGCCGCACGGGTGAGCAGCCCATCGGTATAGCTATGAACGATGCCAGAAAGCGTTTTAATTGAACAGGGCAGGATAACCATCCCGGCGGTCTGAAAAGAGCCAGAGGAAATACTGGCGGCGATATCGCGCGTATCGTGAGTCACATTCGCCAGCGCCTGCACGTCGCGCACAGAGAGATCCGTTTCCAGCGCCAGCGTCTGCCGGGCAGCGGCGCTCATCACCAGATGGGTTTCCACATCAGTAACGTCACGCAAAACCTGCAGCAGGCGCACGCCGTAAATAGCCCCACTTGCGCCAGAAATACCAATGATGAGTCGTTTCATGTTTAATCGCCCTTGCTTGCTTCAGGGCCGACTTTGCAGGAATTTATGGGGAGTTGCAAGCAAGGGTGCGGATTGCGCCCTTGCTTGCGAGCAAACATTAACCTTCGTTATGCATCTCAAGGTTTTCCGCTTCATTCTGACGCAATATCGCTTTGGCATCGTCATTACGCAGGGAGTCGAGGAAATCGAGATATTGCTGGTCGACGTCTTTAGTAACGTACACGCCGTTAAACACTGAACATTCAAACTGCTGAATATCTGGGTTCTCAGCGCGAACGGCTTCAATCAGATCGTTCAGGTCCTGGAAGATAAGCCCGTCTGCGCCGATTATCTGACGAATCTCGTCCACTTCGCGACCGTGGGCAATCAGCTCCGTCGCCGTCGGCATATCGATACCATACACGTTCGGGAAGCGAATTTCCGGTGCGGCAGAGGCCAGATACACCTTCTTCGCCCCGGCTTCACGCGCCATCTCGATAATCTGTTCTGAGGTGGTGCCACGTACGATAGAGTCATCCACCAGCAGCACGTTCTTATCACGGAACTCCGCACGGTTGGCGTTCAGTTTACGGCGCACGGATTTACGACGCAGCTGCTGGCCCGGCATGATAAAGGTACGCCCCACATAGCGGTTTTTCACAAACCCCTGACGGTACGGCTTGCCGAGAATACGGGCGATTTCCAGCGCGATATCACAAGAGGTTTCCGGAATCGGGATCACCACGTCGATATCCAGATCTTCCCACTCGCGGGCAATTTTTTCGCCGAGCTTAGTTCCCATATTCACACGGGCGCTGTAGACGGAAATCTTGTCGATAAAGGAGTCAGGACGCGCAAAGTAAACGTATTCGAACAGGCACGGATTGCTGACCGGGTTATCGGCGCACTGGCGGGTAAACAGCTGGCCTTTTTCGGTGATGTACACCGCTTCGCCAGGTGCTACGTCGCGCAGAAATTCAAAGCCCAGCGTATCCAGCGCCACGCTCTCGGAAGCCACCATATACTCGGTGCGACCGTCGCCAATATCGCGTTTGCCCAGTACCAGCGGGCGAATACCGTTAGGATCGCGGAAGGCAACCATACCGTGGCCGATAATCATCGCCACGCAGGCGTAGGCGCCACGGATCTGGCGGTTAGTTGCCGCAATGGCCGCAAAAATATTGTCTGCTTCCAGCGGGTAATGGCGGAAGTTATCCAGCTCGCTGGCGAAAATATTCAGCAGGATTTCAGAATCTGAAGTGGTATTGATGTGGCGGCGCTTTTCTTCAAACAGCTTTTTACGCAGCTCATGCGCATTGGTCAGGTTGCCGTTGTGGGCAAGCGTGATGCCATACGGTGAGTTAACGTAAAAAGGTTGAGCTTCGGAGGCGCTGGAGCTGCCAGCCGTTGGGTAACGCACATGACCGATGCCCATATTGCCCTGCAAACGCTGCATATGGCGCGCTTCAAAAATATCGCTCACCATTCCGTTTGCTTTACGCAAGCGGAAGCAGTTGTTGGCATCAATAGTGATGATGCCCGCAGCATCCTGACCACGATGCTGGAGCACCGTTAACGCGTCATAAATCGACTGGTTTACCGGCATAACACCGGCGATACCGACAATACCGCACATACGTCTTTTCCTCGTTCAGCAACGACCCAAAGTTTATACTTTGGGCAAGAAACTTGACGAGCTTTGCAGATAGTCAAAGAACCATCTGATGATGAAACTGAACTGCGGGATCAGCTGCGACTTACTCCAGTCTTCACTTTTCGACAGACCGGTAAACGTATCGAGAAAGAACAGTATGGCGGCGACGATCAGCGCTCCTCGCAGAGCACCAAAGCAAACCCCCAACACCCTGTCGGTACCCGACAAACCTGTTTTCTCTACCAGTTGGCCTATCACAAAGTTAACGATAGCGCCGACGATAAGTGTCGCGATGAACAGTATCGCGATAGCAATCCCATTTCGAACCAGTTCGTCTTCAAAGCCCGTAAACCAGACAGACAGGTAAGTGTAGTAATGGCTGGCGACAAAGAAAGCACAACCCCAAGTCACCAACGATAATGCTTCACGAACAAAGCCACGGATCAGGCTAACCAGACAGGAAAAACCAATCACCGCGATAATGGCGTAATCAATCCAGACCATAAGTGTCCCACGATTTTACGCCCTGTCGTCCTGTTCGGGGCGCATTCTAACAGAAAAAGAAAACGTTTGCGTAGGGATTTCCTTTCCACGCGTAAATAAAAATGGCGCTGAAAAAATCTTCAACGCCATACGGTTTTATGCCTCTTCGGACACTGCCGGATAGCGGTGAAAACACCGTATCCGGCCGACATGAGACTGCCCCTTAATTAGGGGTATACCCCATCACAACCCCACTCAGACCGGAGATCTTCTGCAGCTCGCCCAGCGAGTTCTTCAGCTTATCTCTGGAGGCGTCAGGCCCTACGAGAATGCGGGTTATTTTACCCTGTACCGGCGTTGACGGGGAAGTATATACCCGGAAGCCCGCGCCACGAAGTTTACCCACGATCTCATTGACCTTATCCGCATTTTTCAGTGCGCCGAGCTGCACAACATACGCTTTGCCGGTCGGTGCTGGCGCTTCTTCAGCGACCGGTTTCGCCGCTGGGGCTGGCGTTGGCGCCGGTGTGGCGACAACGGGTTGCGGCTTCGGTTTAGGTTTCGGCGGTTCAACAGGTGCGGGGACAGGATCTAACTCCGCGCTGTTTGCCGTTGCCATGCGCGATGGGTCCAGCGATGGCGCAGCGGCATCGCCCGCGCGCACCTCTTCTGCCGCCCCTTCAGGCGGTTGCGTCGGCAGCGCCTGCGTTGCCGCAGGCATCATGTCCGGTTCGTCGCGATCGCCCGGTTTGGGCACCAGAGGGATCGCAGCAAACTCATCCTGATAATGTTTTTTTTGCCCGTCAAGCAGCCCGGGGAGCACAATCACCCCAAGCGCGACCAGCACAATTGTGCCAACTAATCGATTCTGAAACTTACTCGCCACCGCTTCTCCCCACGTCTATCACTTCCATGACATGTGCGACAGTGTGAAACGATCCACACACCAACACGGTATCTTCTGGCTTCGCCTCGGCCAGTGCCGCAGACCATGCCTGCGCCACGCTGTCATAGGCTTCACCTTTGCCCAGATGTTCTAACAGCTGTTCTGCCGTTGCGCCACGCGGCCCTTCCAGTGGCGCGCAGTACCAGGCATCGACCACGCTTTTTAACCAGGCCAACGTACCGGCAATATCTTTATCATGTAGCATACCGATAACTGCAAGTACACGCCCGCTTTTCACTAACTTTTTCAGACGTCCGGTCAGATATTCCGCCGCATGCGGGTTATGGGCAACATCAAAAATCACCCGCGGCGACTCGCTCACAATCTGGAAGCGCCCCGGTAAAATCGCCTGTTTGATTCCGTCACGAATCGCCTGCTCGCTGACGTCAAGACCACTGGAACGCAGCGCAGCCAGTGCAGTCGCGGCGTTCGGTTGTGGAACCTGTGGCAATGGCAGATGCGCCAACGTGCCGTGAGCGTCCGTAAAGGACCAGTCGTTCTCCGTTACCGTATAGCGCCAGTCCACACCACAGCGTTGCAAAATCGCCCCGCACTCTTGCGCCACATCCGCAATAGTGTATGGCATTTCCGGTTCGCCAACGATGGCCGGTTTCTCTGCGCGGAAAATCCCCGCTTTCTCACGACCAATGCTCTCGCGATCCGGGCCCAGCCAGTCAGTATGATCAAGCGCAATACTGGTGACGACCGCAACATCGGCATCGACGATATTCGTCGCGTCAAGGCGACCGCCTAACCCCACTTCCAGAATGACGACGTCCAACTGAGCCTGTTTAAACAACCAAAGCGCCGATAGCGTACCGTATTCAAAGTAGGTCAGGGAAATATCGCCACGTGCGTCTTCAATCTCAGCAAACGAGGCGGTATGCGCGGATTCCGGCAGTTCACGCCCCTGCACGCGCACGCGTTCCGTGTAACGCACCAGATGCGGCGAACTATATACTCCGACTTTATAACCTGCTGCGGTCAGCACCGATTCCAGCGTACGGCAGGTCGTGCCTTTTCCGTTGGTTCCCGCCACCGTAAAGACAAATGATGCGGGTTTCAACACGCCCAGTTTGCGCGCCACCAGGCTTACGCGTTCGAGGCCCAGATCGATGGTTTTACTGTGCAGGTTTTCCAGATAAGAAAGCCACGACGCCAGAGGCGACGCGGCTTGAGGAATACGTTTATTGTCCATGATGCCTGTAGATTCTTTACGTTGAGAAAAGCAAAAGGCAGCGCCAACTGGCCCTGCCCTTTTGTACTCGTCGTCTTTCAAGCTGCAGGCTTGTTGGCTGCTCTCGTTCACCCGAATCACTTGCCTGTGCAAGCTCATCGGGATGAACTCTCTTGCCGCCTACCTGCAACTCGAAATCCATAGAGTAAATTATCAGGACTCTGATCCCTGATCGGGTACCGGAGGTACCACCTCGCCTTCACGCGGCTCATCCGGATTCGGCGCCGGAAGATTCATCAGCTTCGCCAGAATGCTTGCCAGTTTCAGGCGCATTTCCGGACGGCGGACGATCATATCGATAGCGCCTTTTTCAATCAGGAACTCGCTGCGCTGGAATCCCGGCGGCAGTTTCTCACGTACGGTTTGCTCGATAACACGCGGACCCGCAAAGCCGATCAACGCTTTCGGTTCGGCAATGTTGAGATCGCCCAGCATCGCGAAGCTTGCGGAAACACCGCCCATCGTTGGGTCGGTCAGTACAGAAATGTACGGTAAACCGCGTTCCTGCATTTTCGCCAGCGCAGCAGAGGTTTTCGCCATCTGCATCAGAGACATCAGCGCTTCCTGCATACGCGCCCCGCCAGAAGCGGAGAAGCAGATTAGCGGACAGTTGTCTTCCAGCGCCTGCTCAACGGCACGGACGAAACGCGCACCGACGACAGAACCCATGGAGCCGCCCATAAACGCGAACTCGAATGCAGCCGCAACGACCGGCATACCGTGAAGCGTGCCTTTCATCACCACCAGCGCATCTTTCTCGCCGGTTTCTTTCTGTGCTGAGGCCAGTCTGTCTTTGTACTTTTTGGAGTCACGAAACTTCAGCACGTCTTTCGGCTCAAGTTCGCTACCCAGTTCCACAAGAGTACCTTCATCTAACAGGCTATGCAGGCGATTGCGCGCCGACATGCGCATATGATGGTCACACTTCGGACAGACCTCAAGATTACGTTCCAGCTCAGCACGGTATAAAACCTGACCGCAGCTATCACACTTGGTCCACACCCCTTCAGGAATGCTTGCCTTGCGGGTGGGAGTAATGTTGCTTTTAATTCGTTCAATCCAGCTCATTGGTGACCTTTCTGCCTGAACCCTAGTCAGCTTTGTTATAAGGGGCGCATAATGCCATTTTTGCCCCTAACAGACCATGAATGTTGCACATTAAAACATAACAGCCCGAAACTTTGGATAAAAAAGTGGTCGAACCGCTGAGTTACTTTCTATTTTGCAGCCCGTGACGCAGCCCGTTTATGACGAATTACTTCAATCACACCCGGCAATACGGAAAGGACGATAATCGCCACAATCAATAATTTCAGGTTTTCCTGAACGATGGGCAGATCGCCAAACAGATAGCCTGCATAGGTGAACAGCAATACCCACAGCAGTGCGCCTACAACGTTATACATCGCAAAGTGGCGGTAGGACATGTGTCCCATACCGGCAACAAATGGCGCAAATGTCCGCACGATAGGCACGAAACGCGCCAGGATAATCGTTTTTCCGCCATGACGCTCGTAGAACGCATGGGTTTTATCCAGGTAGCTGCGACGAAAAATTTTGGAGTTCGGGTTACTAAAGAGTTTTTCACCGAACAACCGGCCAATCGTATAGTTCACCGCATCGCCGACAATCGCAGCTACAATCATCAACGCCACCATCAGATGAACATTGAGATCGTTAGTTGGCAGCGCAGAAAGCGCGCCAGCAACAAACAGCAGTGAGTCCCCCGGCAGGAACGGCGTCACTACCAGCCCGGTTTCACAGAACAGGATCAGAAACAGAATCGCGTATACCCAGATACCGTATTCCGCGACCAGCTCTGCCAGGTGCACATCAATGTGCAGAATAAAATCGATAAGAAAGTAAATCAGGTCCATAGTTTTGCCTTTATACGACTCAAATTAGTCCGCCAGAAATAGCGGGCCCATTGGCGGTTTTGGCAGGTCGAACCGGTCAGGGTAATCTACCGCGACCAAATACAGTCCTTCCGCTTTCGCCGTTGCCGCTGCCAGCGTTCTGTCCTTCGCTGCTAACAGTTCTGCTATCCAGCTCTCCGGCTGGTTGTTGGCGCCTACTTCCATCAGGCTGCCGACAATATTCCTGACCATATGATGTACAAAGGCATTCGCTTTAATATCCACCACCACATATGCACCAAAACGTTCAACGTTAATGTGCATCACGTTACGCCACGGTGTGCGCGACTGGCACTGCACCGCACGAAACGAGGTAAAATCATTTTCGCCGATCAGACACTGGGCTGCACGATGCATACGTTCAGCATCCAGCGGCTCATAGTAATGGGTTACCCCTTTGCCCAAAACCGCAGGGCGCAACCGATGATTGTAGATGATGTAGCGATAACGGCGAGCCGTGGCGCTAAATCGGGCATGAAAATCATCAGGTACAGCTTTCACCCAGCGCACGGCGATGTCACCAGGTAAATTCGCATTTACGCCCAACGTCCAGGCGGCGTCTTTACGCACAGCGTGCGTTTCAAAATGCACGACCTGCCCTGTGCCATGAACGCCCGCATCCGTGCGCCCCGCACAAAAGACATTGATACGCTCATTCGCGACCTGAGAAAGCGCTTTTTCCAGCTTTTCCTGAACGCTACGCACTTCGTTCTGGCGCTGCCAGCCATAATATTTGCTGCCGTCATACTCAATGCCCAGCGCAATTTTATGGGTTAGCGGCTGTTGCAGGTCCGACATTAGTACAGATACTCCTGCACCAGTTTCTCCGCAATTTTCACCGCCATCAACGCGCCGCCAAAACGCACGTTGTCTGCCACGGACCAGAACTGAACCTGCTCCGGCATACCGTAATCGTTATGTACACAGCCGATGGAAAGATGTGGCGTACCTGACGCATCGCCAACCTGAGTCGGGAAATCGGTCTCTTCCGACAACGCCACGTCTTCAGCGCGAGAAAACGCATCGCGCGCTTCTTCCGCAGCTAATGGACGCAGAGCTTCAAAATTCACCATCTGCGCGTGACCGTAGAATACCGGTGACTGTACGATGCTAGCGGAGATAAGCAGACCGTCATCCTGCATAATTTTGCGCACTTCATCAACGATACGACGTTCTTCACGCACGCTACCTTCGCGATCTGGCAGCAGCGGCAGCATATTGAATGCCAGCTGGCGACCAAAGAAATCGTCTTCGTCAATCGGGATACCATTGAGCAGTTTCGCACTTTGCCCTGCCAACGCATCCACCGCTTTTTTACCGTGCGCGGAGGCCGACAGAATATTGGTCACCGTAATACGTGAAAGACCACCGTCATCAATCAGCGGTTTCAGCGCAGACAACAGTTGACTGGTCAGGCTATTAGGGACCGCAATCACATTGCGGTTGCGGTAATCTGCCAACACGAACGGGTTAACGTCCGGAACCACCAGCGGAACGTCAGGCTCAAGTGCGAACAAACCACTGCTGTCGATAACCAGGCAACCGGCATTGGTTGCTTCTTCCACCCATGCAGCGGTGGCCTCAGCGCCCGCAACAAAAAATGCCAGTTGTGCCTGGGTCCAGTCAAAGTCTGCAACATCCTGAACAATGACCGATTTACCGTTAAAACGCAGGTGCTCACCGGCACTTTCGTTACGCGCCAGCGCAAAAATTTCACCGACCGGGAACTGGCGTTCAGCCAGCGTATCGAGCAGGGCTTCGCCTACGGCGCCCGTTGCGCCCAGAATGGCAATGTTCCAGCCTTCAGACATGGTGATTTACTCCAGAAATACATAAGCGTCCCTGTCGCATTATTCGACAGGGAGCATTAAGAAGACATTAATGTGCCGGGTGATGAACAGCGTTAAAACCCAGCTTACACAGCAAGGCGGCTGCCGTCTCGTCGTCACACATCACGTATAAAGACGACCATTCACGGCGCTCAAGATAATTTTTACGCAGTTTATCAAATTCACCCGGAATTCCAGCGACTTTACGCAGCGGCGCATCATCGCGGCGCACATCATACACTAAATGCGCCAACCTTTTCAGCGTTGGCTGATCTAACGGGCCATGCAACGTGATACGACCGAATTCCGGCGCAGGTAACAGGGTATTCAGCGCCACGTGCTGCTCGCGACCAATAAACTTGCTATAGGCCTCAAAGACCTGCGTGGTCCCACGAGCCTTTCCTTCCAGGGTATATCCGGCAATGTGCGCGGTGCCAATATCGGCTTTCTCCAGCAACGCCACATTGAGATCCGGCTCGCCTTCCCAGACATCCAGCACCACGCTCAGTGCCTGCCCGGCGTTAAGCCGGTTCAGTAATGCCGTATTGTCGATAACCGGCCCACGGCAGGCGTTGATCAGAATAGTGCCGGGCTTCAGTCGACTCATCAGCGCGTCATCCGCCAGGTGCAGTGTCTTATACGGGCCGTCTTTAAATAGCGGCGTATGGAACGTCAGCACATCGGCCTGCTGTACCAGTTCGTCCAGCGAGCGGAAATCGCCCTCGTCACCGCGATCGGCTCTTGGCGGATCGCACAGCAAAGTACGGATCCCCAGCGCTTCCAGTCGCGCCTGCAAACGTCCACCTACGTTGCCAACACCGACGATACCCACGGTACGATCGCGTAACGCAAAACCGTCGCGTTCCGCCAGCATCAACAACGCTGAAAAAACATATTCTACGACCGCAATCGCATTACATCCGGGCGCTGCGGAAAAACCGATTCCCGACTGCGCAAGCCAGGCTTCATCCACATGGTCCGTGCCTGCGGTTGCCGTACCGACAAATTTAACCGGTTTTCCGCTGAGCAGTGATTCATTGACTTTCGTCACCGAGCGCACCATTAAAGCATCCGCATCATCCAGTTCCGCAACGGGAATCGGACGGCCAGGAACCGCTTTGACCTCCCCCAAACGACTGAACAGTTCGCGGGCATAGGGCATATTTTCATCAACGAGGATTTTCACGTCTTTCGCACCTGTTTGAGAACGAGAGTTAACCGGGCAAGTGTGCCATAATCTCGCCGCCAGGCATACTGCGAGACCTGGTCAGCACAGATTTAAGGAACAGAGACGATGCAGCCCATTTCAGGTACGCCCGCTCGCCCTCCCGGCGAAGGCCAAAATGTCCCCTCCGTTGCAGGTGAGCAACCGTTATCCACGTTACAACGTACCGTGCTGGAACGGCTGATTACCCGTTTGATTTCGCTCACCCAACAGCAAAGCGCTGAGGTGTGGGCTGGAATGAAACACGATCTGGGCGTAAAAAGTGACACACCGTTGCAGTCACGTCACTTTCCTGCCGCAGAGCAAAACCTGAACCAGCGGCTGGAAGTCGCACAGCAGAACCATGCTAATCGTCAGGTACTGTCGCAGCTTACTGAACTGTTAAGTCAGGGAAATAACCGTCAGGCGGTGAGTGATTTTATTCGCCAGCAGTATGGGCAGACGGCGCTTAGCCAACTCACGCCGGAACAATTGAAGAACGTGCTAACCCTGTTGCAACAAGGTCAGCTTTCAATACCGCAGCCGCAGCAGCGTCCGGCTACCGATCGTCCGTTACTCCCCGCAGAGCACAATACGCTGAACCAGTTGGTTACCAAACTGGCGGCGGCCACGGGAGAATCCGGTAAGATGATCTGGCAATCTATGCTGGAGCTGTCTGGGGTAAAAAGCGGAGAGCTAATCCCCGCCAAACAATTTACGCATCTGGTCACCTGGCTGCAGGCGCGTCAGACGCTCAGTCTGCAAAGTGCCCCGACGCTACAAACGCTGCAGGCGGCGCTGAAGCTGCCGTTAGAGCCCAATGAGCTGACGGCAATCAAAGAGTACGCGCAACAGACGTATCAGATCCAACCACAATCGATTCTGACCACAGTTCAGGTGCTGGACTTGCTGAATCAAATCTTCCTGCGCCGCGTGGAACGTGACCGGGAGCAGGAATTAAACGATCCGCGCCATCCCCAACCCATTTACAGCCCGTTCGCGCCGATGATTGAAACGGTTAAATCACTGTCGGCACGACCGGGACTGATATTTATTGCCTTGATGATTGCGTTAGCCATTTTCTGGCTGGTCGCTTAGCCTTTTCGCAGAGTCAGCAACGTCACAACAATCCCCACCACGGCGGATATCGCCCCGGCAAGGAATACCGAGGGATAACCGTACGCGGTGGCCAGCACCCCGGCGACAGGGCCGCTTACGCCGTAGGAGATATCCTGAAATGCGGCGTAACCGCCTAACGCCGTACCACGAACCTGTGCTGGCACTCGCTTCACAACCTCAACGCCCAATGCCGGGAAGATAAGCGAACACCCGGCCCCGGTTAATGCCGCCCCGAGCAGAGCAACCCAGGCAGAGGGAGCCTGCCACAGCAGGATCAGGCCCGCAGTTTCAACCAGCAATGAGACAACGGCGACCTTCACGCCGCCGAACCGGTCCGGCATCCAGCCAAACAGAATGCGCATCAGCACAAATGCCCCGCCAAACGCGGTCAGGGTGAATCCCGCCATCGTCCAGCCATTGCTGACAAAATAGAGCGAAATAAACGTACCGATGACGGCAAAACCCACGCCCTGCAATGCCAGACCCAGGCCCGGTTTCCAGATAAGCCCGACCACGCTCCACAGTGAAGGTCGTTCCCCGGCATGCGCAGGCACTTTACGAACGGTGCCGTTGAATGCCCAGGCCAGCAGCGGTAATACCATAGTGGTTCCCGCCAGCACCGCGAAGCCAAAGTGGCTATGGATCAGCAAGCCCAACGGCGCACCGGCAGCCAGCGCACCGTAAATCGCCATCCCGTTCCACGACATTACTTTACCGGATCGCGTTGGGCCAACCAGCCCCAGTCCCCAGGTCAGGGTTCCGGTGAGCAGTTGGCTTTCGCCAAAGCCGAGGATCAAACGCCCGACGATTAACAACGCAAATTTCACCGGGACAGAGACAGGCAATAGCGCGGCTAAAAGCCACGCCGCCCCCGCCAGCGCACAGGCAAACATCCCCTGTAACGCCGAACGTTTAGCGCCATATTGATCGGCTAAGCGCCCGGCGTAGCCGCGGGTTAAGACCGTTGCCAAAAACTGTACGCCTACGGCGATACCAACCATGGTGTTGCCATAGCCCAGCTCGTGGTGCACAAACAGAGGAATGACGGGCAAAGGCAGACCGACCGTCATGTAGGTCAGAAAAACCGCAAAAGCGATACGAAACAGCGAAAAGTTCGCCGACGGTGTTTTTTCTTGTTGGGTTACTGCTGTCATGCGTTACTCCAAAATGCAGAGTAAGGCGAGGAATGCCCACGCCCCCTCTACCTGACTTTCAGGATTAAGGTGCGTTGGATAACGTTAAACGCTTACGCATTATCAAGAGGATAATGTTGAAGCTGGAGTCTGCCTGTGAGGGGCTAAACTTGTCAACCTCGAAATCACCGAAGGCATCCACAAAACAGAGGGTTATATTATTGAAGAAAAGCACTAACAATGAGGAAATAGTTTTCAATCAGAGGGACACTCAACGATCTTTTTTGCCGGAATATATTTTTAGGGACACGGTAATGAAAGCATTTTCGCTTATTGCTCTCATCCTGATGCTTTGCGGCTGCTATGCGCCTCATCAAGACAGCACACAGGCTGTAAAACAATTCTATCTCGCGTGGATGTCCGCCTACACACAAGATCGAGATACGTCCGCGCTCATGCAACTTTATGTGGCGAAAGACGTTATCGACCGTCTGGCGCTGATTGACAGCCTTTACGAGCAGGAAATAATAAATTCTGACTATTTTATGTACGTGCAGGATTACGACCCTGAATGGATCCCGCGGCTACGGGTTGGAGCGGCTCAGCCCTTTCTCGGTGGTGAAAAGGTGGAAGTACAATTAGGTGGGCCGGCAGGCGAAGCACCCATGCAACTGGAAGTGTATACGCGTTGGGAAGAAGGTCGCTGGAAAATTTATCGCGTGCGGGATCTGGATAATCAATTTGAACAGCCAATCTACAGCACTGGTGATATCACACGAGCCAAAGCCTGGTCGGTGGAAATCGCGCCGGAGTACGAAAAAATGAATAAATAAAAAAGGGAGCCATCGGGCTCCCTTCTACATCATCTTGCAGACTTACGCTTTCAGCTTACGCATGACCAGCGTCGCGTTAGTGCCGCCAAAGCCGAAGCTGTTGGACATCACGGTGGTCAGCGCCTGCTCAGTCGGTTTGGTCACGATGTTCAGACCTTCCGCCTGCTCGTCCAGCTCTTCAATGTTGATGCTCGGCGCGATAAAGCCGTGTTCCAGCATCAGCAGAGAGTAGATAGCTTCCTGCACGCCAGCCGCGCCCAGTGAGTGACCAGTCATCGCTTTGGTTGCAGAAATTGCCGGGCTGTTGTCGCCAAACACTTCACGGATTGCGCCCAGCTCTTTCACGTCGCCTACCGGAGTAGAAGTACCGTGAGAGTTCAGGTAGTCGATCGGGGTGTCTACACCGTGCATCGCCATCTGCATGCAACGTACTGCGCCTTCGCCAGACGGGGCAACCATGTCTGCGCCATCAGAGGTAGCGCCGTAACCGACGATTTCCGCGTAGATATGCGCGCCACGAGCCAGAGCGTGTTCCAGCTCTTCGACCACGACCATACCGCCGCCGCCTGCGATAACAAAACCGTCGCGGTTTGCATCATAGGTACGGGAAGCTTTAGACGGATCGTCGTTATATTTGGTAGACAGCGCGCCCATGGCGTCGAATTCACACGCCATTTCCCAGCACAGCTCTTCGCCGCCGCCAGCAAACACGATGTCTTGTTTACCCAGTTGAATTTGTTCTACTGCGTTGCCGATGCAGTGCGCAGATGTCGCACAGGCAGAGCTGATGGAGTAGTTTACGCCGTGAATTTTGAATGGCGTTGCGAGGCAGGCAGAAACGCCGGACGCCATCGCTTTGGTGACCACATACGGGCCAACCGCTTTCAGACCACGCGGGCTACGCATTGCGTCAGCGCCGAACACCTGAAAACGCGGGGAACCGCCGCCGGAACCTGCAATCAGGCCAACGCGCGGGTTATTCTGGTAATCTTCTGCAGCAAGACCGGCATCCGCCACAGCCTGCTCCATGGAAAGGAATGCATAGATGGATGCGTCGCTCATGAAGCGCACTACTTTGCGGTCAATGAGGCCAGTGGTATCCAGTTTTACGTTGCCCCATACGTGGCTACGCATGCCGGAGTCCTTCAGCTCCTGAGAGAAAGTGATCCCTGAACGTCCTTCACGCAGAGATGCCAGGACTTCCTGCTGGTTATTACCGATGCTGGAAACGATGCCCAAGCCAGTAATCACTGCACGTTTCATTCAATACCTCTGTAAGTCGCACTATTTTAAAGTTTCGAGTGGCACAATAGCGTACACTTGTACGCCGAACAAGTCCGATCAGCCATTTAATGTGGAAATTTGCGCAGCCAGGCACTCATCGCTAAGATCGGGGCACAGCCTGCCAGACGAGTAACTTACGTGAAACAATACGCTATACAACCTGCCAACCTTGAATTCAACGCTGAGGGTACACCTGTTTCCCGAGATTTTGATGATGTCTATTTTTCCAATGATAACGGGCTGGAAGAGACACGTTACGTCTTCCTCGGCGGGAATCATCTCGCACAGCGATTCCCTGTGCATTCACGCCCCCTCTTCGTGGTGGCAGAAAGTGGGTTTGGCACCGGGCTTAACTTCCTGACTCTCTGGCAGGCATTCGCTGATTTTCGCGATACGCACCCTGACGCAACTCTGAAAAGATTACATTTCATCAGTTTTGAAAAATATCCGCTGACGCGTGAAGATTTAACTTTAGCCCATCAGCACTGGCCGGAGCTTGCCCCGTGGGCCACGGCGTTACAGGCGCAGTGGCCGCTGCCGCTGGCGGGATGCCATCGTCTGCTTCTTGATGATGGGCGCGTCACGCTGGATTTGTGGTTTGGCGATATTAACGAACTGACCAGCAAACTCGATGATTCCCTGAATCAAAAAGTGGACGCCTGGTTCCTGGACGGTTTCGCCCCGGCGAAGAATCCGGACATGTGGACGCCAACGCTGTTTAACGCGATGGCCCGACTGGCTCGCCCCGGCGGCACGCTGGCTACCTTCACATCGGCAGGCTTTGTGCGACGGGGGTTGCAGGAAGCCGGATTTACGATGCAAAAGCGCAAAGGCTTTGGCCGCAAACGCGAAATGCTTTGTGGCGTTATGGAACAGACTCTGGCACTCCCTTCATCGGCTCCGTGGTTCACGCGCACGGGCACAGATAAGCGCGAAGCCGCTATTATTGGCGGTGGCATCGCCAGCGCATTGCTGTCGCTGGCGCTACTGCGCCGCGGCTGGCAGGTCACGCTGTATTGCGCAGATGAAAAACCTGCTGAAGGCGCATCAGGTAACCGTCAGGGCGCGCTCTATCCGTTACTCAGCAAGCATGACGCGGCCATTAATCTCTTTTTCCCCACCGCGTTTACCTTCGCCCGCCGCCTGTATGATGCCCTTCCGGTAGAGTTCGCGCATGACTGGTGCGGCGTGACGCAACTGGCATGGGATGAAAAAAGTCAGCAGAAAATCACTCAAATGCTGTCTCTTGAACTGCCCGATGCGCTTGCCGTCGGCGTTGACGCAGAGCAGGTTTTACAGACCACCGGCGTCGAAACCGGGTGCGGCGGGATTCAGTATCCTGCCAGTGGATGGCTGTGCCCGGCGCAGTTAACCGCTGCCGTACTGGACTATGCCACAACCCTGGGATTACGCACCCGCTACCAACATACTCTGGCCTCACTTTCACGCCAGACAGCAGGCTGGCAATTGCAGTTTGCCTGTGGAGAAACCGCCACTCACGCAGCGGTGGTTCTGGCTAACGGCCATCGCATTAACAGCTTTGAGCAGACACAGACGTTACCGGTCTATTCCGTTGGCGGCCAGGTGAGTCATATCCCCACCACGCCCGCGCTGTCAGCGCTACGCCAGGTGTTGTGCTACGACGGTTACCTCACGCCGCATAACCCGCAAAACCAGCAACACTGCATTGGTGCCAGCTATCATCGTGGGAGTGAAGAGACTGAGTATCGCGAGGAGGACCAGCAGCAAAATCGTCAGCGCTTAATCGACTGCTTCCCGCACGCCGCATGGGCAAAAGAGGTGGACGTCAGTGCGCATGCTGCCCGCTGCGGGGTCCGCTGCGCTACGCGCGATCACATCCCGATGGTGGGTAATGTCGCGGACTATGACGCCACGCTCAGCCAGTACGCCACGCTTGCCGAAGACAAAGCGCATGCGGTGAACGCCCCAGTTTATGCTGATTTATTTATGCTGGGGGCATTGGGGTCACGCGGGTTGTGTTCAGCCCCACTGTGTGCAGAAATTCTGGCATCACAAATGAGCGATGAACCTATTCCTATGGATGCCAATACGCTGGCGGCACTGAACCCGAATCGGTTGTGGGTCAGGAAGTTATTGAAGGGAAAAGCGGTGAAATAAGATACCCTCTCATCATTGCCTGATGCGCTACGCTTATCAGGCCTACAAACTGAACCCGAATCGTCAGTCCACGTAGGCCGGATAAGACGCCTTAACGTCGCCATCCGGCACAATCCACTGCAATTATTGTTTTGTCGCCTTCTGGAACAGCATGTCCCACATCTCTTTCACTAACGCCTGGTCACGCGGCGAAAGTTCGCCTGCGCTAATCGCTTTTTCCAGGCTGCTGGTCACATTGGCGTACAATGCCTCAGCGGAATGGTCCTCGCCAGCATCCAGCTCTGCTACGGCCAGCGTCAGGTGCCCACGCAAATAGCCACTGGCAAACAACTCATCATCGCTGGCGTGCTCTACCATATCGTCGATTAATGCCAGAATGCGTGATTCAAACTCCGCGATCATCTTCTTTCCTCATTGTAAACGTGGCGGCGGCTTCAGTTGAGCGCTTCGGGCCACGGGAATTGTTCCGCCTTAAGTTCAGGCGTGTGATAATAATTCTGTAACGCGTTAATAAAGCGCGCTGGACGCTCCGGGATCCCCTTTTCCAGATACTCCATCACCTGGGCATGCACACGACGCTGGAATACCACGCGATCCGGTTCAAAGTCTCCGTTCAGATTGTCGCAACTGACGTTAAACGGATAGCCCGCCGCCATGCAGAACAGCCAGTCAAACGCCTGCGGCTTCACTTCCACATCTTCAAACTGGCATTGCGTGTTCGCGTCGCGTCCGTCCGGGCAGTACCAGTAACCAAAGTCAATCAGCTCACGACGCGCTTTACCCGCAATACACCAGTGCGAAATTTCATGTAAGGCGCTGGCGTAATAACCATGCGCAAAAACGATACGGTGATACGGTACTTCCGCATCAGCAGGAAGATAGATCGGTTCGTCATCGCCTTTAATCAGACGGGTATTAAATTCATCGGCAAAGCAGCCGTTAAAAATCTCAATTAACTGTTCGTAGTGATGGGTGTTATTCATTAGTTCATCCCCAGCCAGTGGAGAATCTCCTGTCCATGATTATCGTAAAGTAGCTTGGCGCTCATTACGGCGGAGACAATAACGATCATAGGCCGAATGAGTTTTTGTCCTTTGCTGAGCACCAGTCGCGATCCCATCCGTGCGCCAATAAACTGGCCAATGAGCATCACAAACCCGGTCGCCCAAATCACTTTGCCGCCGAGGGCAAACAGCAACAACCCACCGATATTCGAGGTGGCATTTAATACTTTGGCGTGGGCCGTCGATTTCGCCAGGTTATATCCGCACAGCATGACAAAAGCCAGCGCGTAGAACGATCCCGCTGCCGGACCAAAAAAGCCATCGTAAAAACCAACGCAGCCTCCGGCCACCAGCGCGAAAGGCAAACCGTGCAGTCGACGCTGCCGGTCTTCTTCGCCCACTCTGGGCATCAACAGAAAGTAGAGGCCAATACAGATAACCAGCACCGGCAGGATCTGGCGTAATATGTCGGACTGCACATGCTGGACCAACAATGCGCCGCTCATTGAACCGACAAAGGTCATGAAGATGTTGAGCTTCTGATCCGCCAGATTAACCACGCCCCGGCGAATAAAATAGATCGAGGAAGAGATAGATCCCCCGCAGGCCTGCAGCTTATTGGTGGCCAGTGCTTGCGCGGGCGGCATTCCGGCCGCCATCAATGCCGGGATGGTGAGTAAACCGCCGCCCCCGGCCAGAGAGTCAATAAAACCTGCCAGCATTGCCACAAAAAAAAGCACACCCAACAGCAGTGGCGACACCATAAACAGAGAGACAAAATGATCCATTAGAGTACATGCTCATCCAGTAGCGCCTGGCAGGAAGGCGGCAACGGCGGCGGTGTCTTCTTCTCAGGCTTGGTGGTTCCAGGTTTAGGAGGTTCGAACCAGCTTTGCAGCTCTGCGCCACAGCCGTCACCCGGTGGGGGCAAAGGTTGATCTTCGCACTCCAGGCTGTCAGCAGGACAACGTAATCGTACGTGCATATGCGCACGATGCTGGAACCACGGTCGCACTTTACGCAACCAGTCCCTGTCGGTCCCTGCATCCAGACACAGTTGCTGCTTAATCGCCGGATTCACAAAAATACGCGTGACTTCATTATCTTTTGCCGCCAGCCTAATCAGGCTGAAAATCTCCGGCTTCCACAGCGACGGCACGACATGTTTGCCATCCCGTGAGACCAAATCTAACGCCTGAGGACGCAGCAATTGTGACTGGGTCCAGCGCGTTTTTGGCAGTTGCAGGAAAATATCGACATCCAGTCCCGTCTGGTGGCTGGCGTGACCGCCATTGAACCGCCCACCGGCCGGCATGCCCATATCGCCGATTAACACCGTGCCCAGCCCCAGATTATTCGCCTGATTACTCAGACGCTGGATAAACATCACCAGGTCCGGATGACCAAAGTAACGACGCTGATCGGTGCGCATCACCTGATAGTGTTCTGACTGTACAGGCAGCGTATCTGCACCAACAATGCAGCCATTGGAGAACGCGCCGATAGACTGCGCGCTGCCTGCCACCGGATGGGTAATTTTCTGCCAGGGCGTCGCCGCCAGACAGGCGGTACTGGCAAACAGAGCCAGCGCCGCAAGTGCCATTTTGTTCATCTCTTACCAGCGTGGAATATCGGTCTTCACGTCCGCGTTTTGCGCCCGCTGACGCAGCAGGTGATCCATCAATACGATCGCCAGCATCGCTTCGGCGATCGGCACAGCGCGGATCCCAACGCATGGATCGTGACGACCTTTAGTGATCATGTCGACTTCTTCACCGAAGCGGTTAATGGTACGACCTGGAACGGTAATACTGGACGTCGGTTTCAGCGCCATATGTGCAACAATTTGCTGCCCGCTGCTGATCCCGCCCAGAATGCCGCCCGCATGGTTACTCTGGAAACCGTCTTTGGTGATTTCATCACGGTTTTGGCTGCCGCGCAGCGCGACAACGTCAAACCCATCACCAATCTCTACGCCCTTAACGGCGTTAATGCTCATCAGCGCATGGGCAATGTCGGCATCCAAGCGGTCAAATACAGGTTCACCGAGACCCGCAGGTACGCCGCTTGCCACTACGGTGACCTTCGCTCCGATGGAGTCGCCCTCTTTTTTCAGGCCGCGCATCAGTTCATCGAGCGCCTCGATTTTATCCGGATCCGGGCAAAAGAACGGGTTAAGCTCCACCTGAGACCAGTCTTTAATCTCCAGCGGGATATCGCCCATCTGCGTCAGACAGCCGCGAATTTCAACGCCGAATTTTTCCGCCAGATATTTTTTGGCAATCGCCCCGGCCGCCACGCGCATCGCTGTTTCACGTGCGGATGAGCGTCCACCTCCACGATAGTCGCGCAGACCGTATTTTTGCTCATAGGTATAGTCGGCGTGACCAGGACGAAAAACATCCTTAATCGCGCTGTAATCCTGTGAACGCTGATCGGTATTTTCGATCAGCAGACCAATGCTGGTACCGGTGGTCACGCCTTCGAACACACCAGAGAGGATTTTCACCTGATCCGGTTCACGGCGCTGCGTAGTGTAACGCGACGTCCCCGGGCGACGTCTGTCGAGATCGTGCTGCAGGTCAGCTTCTGTCAGAGAAATGCCCGGCGGAACACCATCGACAATACAACCGAGCGCCAGCCCGTGTGATTCGCCGAATGTGGTTACGCGAAAGAGTTGCCCAATTGTGTTTCCTGCCATCACGGCTCCGTTATGAGTGTTGTGTTTGTGCGCGTGTATTTAGTCTTTATAAATGCTGAAATGCTCGCGAGCAGCAACTAACTGTTCTTTGGTCAGCATGAATACACCGTCACCGCCGTTGTCAAACTCCAGCCAGGTGAACGGTACATCCGGGTATTGCTCTATCAGATGTACCATGCTGTTTCCGACTTCACAAATCAGAATACCGTTATCTGCCAGGTAATCTGGAGCGTTCCCCAGAATGCGGCGAGTCAGTTTCAGCCCATCGCTACCTGACGCCAGACCCAGCTCAGGTTCATGACGATATTCGTTTGGCAGATCGGACATATCTTCCGCATCGACATACGGCGGGTTGGTCACAATCAGGTCATACTGCACTTTCAGCAGATCGCGGAACAGATCGGAGCGGATCGGCGTCACGTGATGGATCAGACCATGTTCCTCAATATTGTGTTCGGTCACCGCCAGCGCGTCAGTGGAAATATCCACCGCATCCACTTCGGCTTCCGGGAAAGCATACGCGCAGGCAATAGCGATGCAGCCGCTGCCGGTACACATATCAAGGATATGCTGCGGCTGCTCATTGATGAGGCCCGCAAAACGATTATTGATCAGTTCGCCAATCGGTGAGCGTGGAACCAGCACGCGTTCATCAACATAAAACTCATGCCCGCAGAACCAGGCTTTATTGGTCAGATAAGCAACCGGGATACGCTCGTTGACGCGGCGAATCACGCGTTCAACAATACGATGGCGCTCGCTGGAGGTCAGACGCGCAGTGCGCATATCTTCAGGTATATCCAGCGGTAAATAGAGCGACGGCAGCACCAGCTGTACGGCCTCGTCCCATGGGTTATCCGTGCCATGGCCATACCAGATGTTCGCCGCGCTAAAACGGCTGACCGCCCAACGCAACATGTCCTGAATGGTATGCAGTTCACTCACTGCTTCATCGACGAAAATTTTATCCACGTATTCCTCCAGGGCATGCTCGTATTAATTTCGGCGGCTAGTTTGCCACGAAGACGGCGATAAATCAGCATTCACACCGAGCCTGAACGCGAAAATTGCGTTTTAAGCGATCGGATGCCCGTCGAGTCGGGTTAAACTAACGGAAAATAAAAGATGAGACTCTCGAATGAAAAAGAAAACATCGCTCAGCGAGGAGGATCAGACGCTGTTTCGCCAGCTGATGACCGGCACGCGTAAAATTAAGCAAGACACTATTGTTCACCGACCGCTACGTAAAAAAATCACCGAGGTCCCGGTTAAAAGGCTGTTGCAGGAACAGGCTGATGCCAGCCACTATTTTTCTGACGAATTTCAGCCGTTGCTGAACACGGACGGCCCGGTGAGATATCTGCGTGCTGACGTCAGCCATTTCGAACTGAAGAAAATGCGTCGTGGCGACTACTCCCCGGAGCTATTTCTCGATTTGCACGGACTGACCCAGCAACAGGCCAAACAGGAATTAGGCGCGCTAATCGCCGCCTGTCGTCGTGAGCACGTATTTTGCGCCTGCGTTATGCATGGCCACGGAAAGCATATTCTTAAACAGCAAACGCCTCTCTGGCTGGCACAGCATCCGCACGTGATGGCCTTTCATCAGGCGCCGAAAGAGTATGGGGGCGACGCCGCGCTGCTGGTGCTGATTGAAGTGGAAGAGTGGCTGCCGCCAGAACTTCCCTGATGCAGAAAAACAGAAAGAGCCGCGTTTGCGGCTCTTTTATTTTCCGGATGGTGGTTGTGCCTTATCCGGCCTACTTATATCGCTTTCGCCATTTTGAGGTTACACGGGCTCATCTGCCAGTTGAAAACCCCTTTTCCGCTTTCATCAAGCGTTACGCTGGCAATCGCAGACGTGGTAAACATCGGCGGAGTTTCGCCTGGGCAAAGCTCAGACACCAGATACCCCACTAAAGGCAAGTGAGAGATCACCAGCGCCGTGGCGATACCTTCATTGGCCAGAGCCTGTAAATAGGCGCTGACCAGACCGACATCGCCGCAGGGAGTCAGCTCCGGCAAAACATCCACGCCGGTTGGCAGGTTCATGCATTCCCCCACCACATCCAGCGTTTGTTCGGCTCGCAGGAACGGGCTCACCAGAACGCGTTCGATATCCACTTTTTGACCTTTCAGCCAGTTCGCCATCAGGCGAGATTCGTCACAACCACAAGAGGTTAAAGGACGAACCGAATCACTGGCGGCATCGAGGGCCGCGTCGCCGTGACGCATGATAAAAACTTGCATATTGCACCGCTTTTGTTAACCAGAATCACCAACACCAGTTAGTCACAGCCCCTATTGACCGTGGTAACGATATGGTGGCCGGCATTGTGCCTTATCCATTCACCGAATGAAACGCTGTTTTTTACCTCAACGGCGTAAGTATAGTCAATCTCTGTTTACATTTTGAGCATGGGCCATACATTCAGTGCGGATTCATCCTACCTTTGACCTCATGAATTCAGGTCAGTTTCCCTACTATTCCAGAATCTTTCACCACGTTCCGCCATCAGCAATAATTGCTCACACGGTGTAAACCGCGAGCCATATTGTGTTGATAGCCGTTGCAGAGCCGCAACTACTTCACCCGCGCCGAGCGAATCCATATACCGGAACGGGCCGCCGAGGAATGGCGGAAAACCAATACCAAATACAGCACCGATGTCGCCATCACGCGCGCTGCGGACGACTTTCTCGTCGAAGCAGCGTGCTGCTTCATTGAGCATTAACATGACGCACCGCTCAGCAATTTGCGTGGCGGGGAGTCGGGCCTGGCCCTGAGCGCCAATAAGCGTATAAATTGCAGGGTCGACCTGTTTTTTGCTTTTACGCCCTTTCGCCCCATAAAGATAGAAACCACGACCATTTTTTCTACCTTTGCGATCGTCATTCAAAATTGAAGCAACAACATTTGCAGGCGCGCTAAAACGTTCTCCATACGCGGCCTCAAGCACAGGTATAATTTTAGTGCCCGTATCAATTCCGACCTCATCCAAAAGTTGGATTGGCCCAACCGGAAAACCAAACTTAACCAGCGCGGCGTCAATGGCTTCAACCCGCTCGCCTTCGGTTAACAGGCGTATAGCTTCATTGATGTAAGGCGCTAAAATGCGGTTAACGTAAAACCCGGCCTTATCTCTGACGACTATCGGTGTTTTACCCTGTTTTTTCGCCAACTTGACGGTTGTTGCAATAGTTTGCTCAGAGGTCGTAGCATGCGGAATGACCTCAACCAGCGGCATTTTTTCAACCGGGCTAAAAAAGTGCAAACCAATCACTTGTTCAGGTCTGGCAGCCTTAGCCGCAATATCACTAATCGGTAAAGATGAGGTGTTGGAAGCAAAAATAGTGTGAGGTGCGCAATTTTGTTCAACTTCTGCCACCATCTGTTGTTTTAACGCCAGATCTTCGAACACGGCTTCAATAACCAGATCGCGATGCGCAAAACCACGATAATCGGTAGATCCCGAGATTAACGCCAGCTGTTTATCGCGCTCGCTGGCTTTGATATGACGGCGACGAACCTTCGTTTCAAGCTGATCCCAACTGTACTTCAGCGCGTGGTTGATTCCCTTAGCATTAATATCTTTGATACGGACTGGCAAGACACCTTTACAGGCCGTCACATAGGCGATACCACCGCCCATCAGACCGCCACCCAGAATACCGACGCTGCTTAGCGGCCCCGCCTTTGCATCACTACCAGGATCCTTTTTCACGTCTGTATTGGCAAAAAAGATGTGCCGCAGCGCCTGAGACTGGGGGGTCATCGCCAGCTCCCCAAATGCGCGGGCTTCTGCGTCATAACCGCTACTGCTTCCTTGCGCAAGGCCGGTTTCAATGACCTCAAGAATACGTTCCGTCGCGGGATAATTTCCCTGCGTTTTTTGCGCCGTCTTTTTACTGGCCATACGGAATAGCAGTGCTCGTCCCAGCGGTCCCGCTAACACCCGCTCACGTACGGGCAGGCCCCGGTGTGAAGAACTGTCTTTTTTAGCCAGTTCAACGGCAGCTTCCAGTAAAATAGACTGCGGCACGACCTCATCCACCAGACCCACTTTAAGTGCCTGTTTTGCGCGCAATTGTTTCCCTGTGAGGATCATATCCAGCGCAGTACTGACGCCAATAAGGCGTGGTAAGCGTTGCGTGCCGCCGGAGCCGGGCAACAGGCCAAGCTGGACTTCCGGCAAACCCAGTACGGTTTTAGCATCATCCGTACAAATACGGTTATGGCAGGCCAACGCCATCTCCAGGCCACCGCCCAGACAAGCGCCGTGAATAGCGGCGATAACCGGGATCGGTAACGCGTGAATTTCTGCCATAATCTGCTGGCCCTGGCGGGCCAGCGTTTCGGCTTCCTGCGCGCTGCGACAGCTACCAATCATGTTGATATCAGCTCCGGCGATGAAGTTATCGGGTTTCGCTGAAATGAACACCACACCGCGCAGCGCTTTGTTGTCGCGAATTTGTTTCAGGATGGCCCGAACCTGAGAAGCAAACTCCGCTTTCAGGGTATTCATTTTCTCTCCGGGCACATCAATGGTGACAACAGCGACGTTATCCAAACGCACATTAAGCGTAAAAGCCGATGTCATTTCCATTATTCCGCCTCCAGAACCATTGCCGCACCCAGACCACCTGCCGCACAGGCGGTCACTAAGCCAAAACCGCCGCCACGGCGGCGTAATTCATTGAGGGTTTGCGTAATCATTCGCGCACCAGTAGCGGCGAAGGGGTGTCCATAGGCAATCGATCCGCCCAGCACGTTAAATTTACTGTCATCAACCTCGCCAGTGGCATGTGCCCTCCCCAACACTTCGCGGGCAAAACGTTCGCTGCCCAGCAACTGAAGATTCGCCAGCGTTTGTGCGGCAAAGGCTTCATGCATATCGATCAAGGTTAAATCCGCCATCGTCAGTCCAGCTCGCTCCAGCGCAAGCGGCGTTGACCACGCCGGCCCCAGCAGCATGTCCTGCCAGACATCAATTGCGGTGAAAGCATAGCTGCGTAAATACCCCAGCGGCACCAGCCCCAGCTCTTTCGCACGCGACTCTGTCATCAATATCACGGCGGCTGCGCCGTCCGTCAGCGGGGTACTGTTCGCCGCAGTCACGGTACCGTGCTTTCGGTCAAATGCCGGACGCAGTTTGGCGTAATCGGCCAGCGTAGAGTTGCCGCGAATGTTGTTATCTTCGGAAAGAGGATCTTTAAACGGTGGCGCGTAGGTGGTCATCACCTCATCGGCGAGCTTTCCTTCAGCCCATGCCTGAGCGGCACGTTGGTGCGAACGATGCGCCAGGGCATCCTGCTGCTCGCGAGTAATGCCATAGGTTTTCGCCATCTGCTCGGCCGTATCCCCCATGCGCAAGCCGGTGGAATATTCAGCGACGGCTGGCGGCACAGGCATCAGGTCACGTAAACGCAGCCGGGAAAACAGTTTCAGGCGTTGCCCTGTCGTGCGGGCTTTATTGACATCCACCAGCACACGCGCCAGCTTTTTGCTGACGCCAATCGGCAGGACTGACGACGAGTCCGCCCCGCCGGCAATTCCGGCGCGAATCGTTCCCGCCATCAGGCTTTCCGCGACATTCGCCACTGCCTGGAAGCTGGTGGCGCAGGCTCGGCTTACGCTGTAGGCATCCGTGTGCACATTCATACCGGTTCCCAGCACGATTTCACGAGCAATATTGGGGGCTTCAGGCATTTGTACAACCTGGCCAAAGACCAGTTGCTCGATCACATCAGCGGGTATTTCGCTACGCGCCAGCAGTTCGCCAACAACCATTTTCCCCAGATCTACGGCGGGAATGCCATGAAATGCGGTTGCCTGACGGGCAAATGGCGTACGCAATCCGCTTACAATGGCGATGCGATCGCCCTGGCGGGTAACCAGCGGTAAAGCCTGACTCATAACACTCCCCTGTAAAAAATAAAAATAAGTGGTCTGACCTGATCACAGTCTTAACCAATTTTTTACATTTAGCCAAGCGGAGAGAAAAGAAAGTGGGAGCTAAGACACAGTGAATAATCACTGACTGTTACGAAAATGCCCTTGCCACCAGGTAGCAAGGGCATAAATAGAAGGGATTAACGCAGGCCCAGCTGGAAAATCAGCGTTTCTGCTTCACAAGCAAAAACAAAGTCAATGTCCAGACGCACACCATCTGACTCCTCAGTAAAAGTAGAGGTGATTTGGCAAGGCTCAGATTCCACGCCACGCGCCTTTTCAGTCAGAGCGGCCAGCGTTTCTTCTGCCTCTGCGCGATTCGCGAACACACGGCTGTATGACGCGGTGCAATCGGAGTTGTCCATGATGGTGCCAACATCCATACAGCAGCAAACCGGGGTTTCATCAGCACTGCATTTACTCATTGTAGATTTCCTCTGTATTCGCACCTGAGGTGCCAGATAAACGATGGGGATATTTTACGCTCCCCTCTTTCGCCTCTCCAGTCGTTAATTGTATGAAATGCGATAAGTGACCGAAATCACACTTAAAAATGATCTAAAACAAAAATCACCCAAACAGGTGAGTGCGCATACCCGCAATTTTGCCAGCTGGATCGCGTTTCCGAGATCAGAATTGAAAATATTTATAAACATACTTGCAACATTTCAGCTGGTCAGACCTATACTCTCGGCACTGGTCTGATTTCTATGTCGTACCTCAGACCCTACACTTCGCGCTCCTGTTACGGTATGTAACATTGTTTGTATAAAAATAAATCTATGAGGTTATGGTCATGAGCCAGAAAACCCTGTTTACAAAGTCTGCTCTCGCAGTCGCAGTGGCAATTATCTCCACACAGGCCTGGTCTGCAGGCTTTCAGTTAAACGAATTTTCTTCCTCTGGCCTTGGCCGGGCATATTCGGGTGAAGGCGCTATTGCAGATGATGCAGGTAACGCCAGTCGTAACCCGGCACTGATTATGATGTTTGATCGCCCCACTTTTTCTGCGGGTGCAGTGTATATCGATCCAGACGTTAATATTTCCGGTAAATCGCCATTCACCGGACGTAGCACCGACGCAGATAACATCGCCCCGACGGCGTGGGTTCCCAACGCTCACTTCGTGATGCCTATCAACGAACAGTTTGGTTGGGGGGCATCTGTCACCTCTAACTATGGTCTGGCGACCGAGTTTAATGACAGCTATATCGTCGGTGAATACGGTGGGAAGACTGACCTTAAAACAGTCAACCTTAACCTGAGCGGTGCCTACCGCCTGAATGACAGCTGGAGCTTTGGTGTTGGTTTTAATGCCGTCTACGCCGATGCAAAAATTGAACGTTATTCCGGTGAAATGACTGCGGGATTACCGAAAGTCAGCAACAAAATTGCCAGCCTGAAGGGTGACGAATGGGGCTACGGCTGGAACGCCGGTATTTTGTACGAGCTGGATAAAAATAACCGTTACGGCTTGACGTACCGCTCTGAAGTTAAAATCGACTTCGATGGCGATTACAAAAGCGGTATTCGCACCCAGGTCAATGGGTTACCTGGCGCAGGCACCGCGTTCCCATGGGGAACAACCAATGCCACCGTCCCAGGTTCTTTGACGCTGAACCTGCCGGAAATGTGGGAACTGTCGGGCTATAACCGCATCGCTCCGCAATGGGCTATTCACTACAGCATGGCTTACACCAGTTGGAGCCAGTTCCAGGAGCTGAAAGCCACCGGCACCAACGGCCAGACACTGTTCTATAAAGAAGAAGGCTTCAAGGATTCTTACCGCATCGCGCTGGGCACAACCTACTATATGGATAAAAGCTGGACCTTCCGTACGGGTATCGCCTATGACGACAGCCCAGTTCCTGCGAGCAAGCGTTCCATCTCCATTCCAGACCAGGACCGCCTGTGGCTGAGTGCGGGTACGACTTACGCATTCAATGATGACGCATCTATTGATGTTGGTGTTTCTTATATGCACGGACAGAAAGTGACCGTCAAAGAAGGCCCGTATACTTTCGACTCTGAAGGTAAAGCCTGGCTGTTCGGTACCAACTTCAACTACGCATTCTGATTTTCTTCCGACGTAAAAAAGGTGAGCTTTTTTAGCTCACCTTTTTATTTGCACCAATTCCTTACTCGGAATCGATATCTTTTAAATCATCCTGAATGGCTTTCGCGTTCGGGTTTTCTTCTGGTTTAAGTTTCCCGCCGTTCGCGATGAAGTCATGACGCTGGAAGTAGGCTTCACGTACCATGATGTAAGGGTCGGAAGACTGACGCAGCAGACCGTCGGAATCAAGCAGCTGTGCGCGGGTTTCAATCCCTTCAACGGTCCATTTACCTATCGACAACGGCCAGGTCAGCCAGGACAATACCGGATACAGCGTATCCACCATATCGCCACCATCATCGCGCAACGTGAAGCTACCGTAGAACGGAAGCTGCATATACGGTCCGTAACCCACGTCATAGTGGCCTAACGTACTGCCAAAGCGGTGTGGTTCAACGCGCTGTAGCTTCGGATTCGCCATACCCGCCACATCGATAAAGCCGCCCATACCCAACAAGGTGTTCAGGAAGAAACGGGTAAAATGCACCATCCCCTGATAAGGATCGCCTTGCAGGAAATAGTTGACCATGACGGCCGGCTCTTCAAGGTTGCCCGTAAAGTTGCTTAAACCATTACGCGCCGGCTGCGGGACATAATCACGCCAGGCTACTGCTACCGGTCGAACAATATAGGGATCTAAAACATTAAAGTTAAAGTTGTACATAGTGCGGTTGAACCCTTCAAATGGATCCGAACGCCCCTGCTGTTCAGTACCGGAGCTCGCACACCCCACCAAAAGTGTGGTTCCCAGCGCAAGCGCCGACAGGCGAAGCTTCATAAGTGTCTCCCTGTGTAATATGGCTATCGCTGATTGCCATCCATGACGGAACGATGACGTATCCGCCTGTTAAGATGTGAGCGATTGTAACAGCACGTCAAACGATGTCTATATACCCGGTCTTACTGATTTGATCATAGCCTGGTAATGCACACTACGCGGCGGTTCTATTTTAGCTAACCCGATAAAAACAAACGTTACCATTTTTGCTATCTCAGACTTTGTCCCGCTGATTTTCGGATAAAAACCGCTACGCTTTAGCAATACATGCTTATTCAGGATTCGGCTATGAATGATATTGAGAAAGAAAAAATCGATCGGCACAGCGACGAAATCCAGGTCGAAAGTGATGAAAAGCTAGAAGGTAAAAAGATAGAGGTCGATGAGGACAGACTCCCCTCCCGGGCGATGGCGATCCATGAACATATCCGCCAGGATGGGGAGAAAGAGATGGAACGTGATGCGATGGCGCTGCTGTGGTCGGCCATCGCTGCCGGGCTATCGATGGGTGCCTCGTTACTGGCAAAAGGGATTTTTCACGTGCAATTAGAAGGCGTGCCTGGAGGTTTTTTACTCGAGAATCTTGGTTATACCTTCGGGTTTATCATCGTCATCATGGCCCGCCAGCAGCTTTTTACCGAAAATACCGTCACTGCCGTACTACCGGTTATGCAAAACCCCACCCTCGGCAATTTTGGCCTGTTAATGCGCCTGTGGGGAGTGGTTTTACTGGGCAATATTATCGGTACCGGCATTGCGGCATGGGCCTTTGAATATATGCCGATTTTTGATGAACAGACCCGCGACGCCTTTGTCAAAATCGGCATGGACGTGATGAAAAACAGCCCAACAGAGATGTTTTCTAACGCGATTATTTCTGGCTGGCTGATTGCCACAATGGTCTGGATGTTTCCTGCGGCCGGTGCGGCGAAGATTGTGGTCATTATTCTGATGACCTGGCTAATTGCGCTAGGCGATACTACACATATCGTCGTCGGCTCAGTGGAAATTCTCTATCTGGTCTTTAATGGTACGCTGCACTGGGGTGATTTCTTCTGGCCCTTTGCGTTACCGACACTCGCCGGAAATATCTGCGGCGGTACGTTTATCTTTGCGCTGATGAGCCACGCGCAGATTCGCAATGATATGAGCAACAAACGCAAGGAAGAAGCCAGGCAGCAAGCCAAACGCGACGAGCAAAAGCAGAAAAACCAGAAAAAACAGGCTTGAATGGTGACTGTTTGAGCAGTCAGGCGGCTTGAGACTTACCGTTGAGGGTAAAAAACGCTATACTCGTGCCGCTTTGTCCCCTTAGTTAAATGGATATAACGAGCCCCTCCTAAGGGCTAGTTGCAGGTTCGATTCCTGCAGGGGACACTCTGAACGCTCATATCCTCTGCTAAAAACCCTTTATCTTGTGACCCAAAACGGCAGAAAAATGTCTCTTCAGCTTAACCCTGTGCCAGGCGATAAAACGGAACATTTCTCACTGTTGCAGTGAGATTATCAGACACCAATGTCTGGCCCGTCGCTACCCGCATCCCTGATTTTCGCAACCTCAGTACGTCAGCCGCTATACGCTGGCTGCCAAACCAGAAAAGTCCGTCCAACGCCGTGACATCCAGTCCTGATTCGAGCGCCATCTTCAGGCGTTCCCGTGGAGATTTCACCGCTTTTGCGATCTGCTGGTAAGGGGCTTCGGTCAACCCTTCTGGATCTATGCGCCGGATACGATGCGACAGCCGGTACTGAAATTCATCCGGTATACCGTCAAGGCTCGCTTTCAGGGTATATACACACCCAAAGCGTTTACCATTGAAGATGACGTTTTTCTGGCTAAGCTGTAGCGCGTCACGCACGCTGGCAATCAATTGCGGGGTGCGAAGTAATAACAACCGAAAAGGCAGCTCAAAGCTGGTCACATAGTCCACGTTCAGTAAGGCAATACGCAAACGCTCTTCCGGGCCGGCCTTCATTTCCCGACATTCCGCAATGACGTCAGCCCATTGGCCGGTAAGACGAGAACTTTCAGCAGCCTCTGTAAAGCTGTACTTTTCAGCCTGATAATCAATACGTCCGCTCACACGGCATTCCCTTCTGGCCACATTCGGTATTTGCTGCTCACTTTACCAGCGACAGACGACTACCGAAAGCCCGGCAACATAACGAATATTGACTCAACTCATATACTTAATTGTTATCACACTGCTAATCTCACGGAATTCATTGGCTGGCGGACAGGGTCACCGTGTTAGAAATCTTTTCTTAACCCACTGAAAAATATCTAACAAATATTTTTCTCATATAAAAACGATGGTTCGTTCAATACGGATCCGAATTTATTTGGGTTAAAAAAGGTACGGTATGAAAGTCACATGGACTGTCACTCCTGCCGGGTACCAGCGTATTACCAAACGCTGTCCCGCATGCAATATAAAACGCGAGTTTGCACCTTCCGGTGCCTTCAGGGTTAATTCACAAAAAAAAGTGCTCGATATCTGGAGCATTTATAAATGCACGCATTGTGAATATACGTGGAATATCTCGCTGTTCTCACGGTTTCACATCAGCAAAATTAATCGAGAGCTGTACCATCGGTTTATCACGAACGATGCCAGTACGGTTCACTATTATTCTCATGATAAAGCCACTCTGAGCCGAAACAACGCTGAGCTTGCGGGTAAGCCTGATTTTTGTGTTCAGGAGCAATGGCAGGCCAGCATCAACATTGACCAGCACTTCGCCGTCAGCATCAGGCTTACCTGTGCTTTTCAGATCAGTGCGCTATCGATATTAAAGCGCCAGCTTTTACTCAGCACAGCGGAGATTAAGAAACTGATAGATGAAGGTCATATTCGTGGTATCACCATGAAAGAACTCAAATCCCGAACGTTACGGACAGCAAATGTCGATTTTCACTTGTCTGCGATAACGTTGTATGCCCGGCGAAGGGTGGTTTTGGCGCTACGTTAATAGAATAAGGCTCATCCTGAGGTAATGAGCCCTCCCGATCCGACACCTTTGCCGGATCGGGATAGCGGTTTTATGTCAGACAACAAAACGATTAACCAGATCCCTCATGGTTACGGAGAGATTATCCAGCCGCTGGCTGTCATTCGCGGCCTGAGAAACCAACGCCGCGTTTTGCTGCGTGACCTGCTCCATGGGTCTCAACGCCTGGTTTATCTGGGAAACACCCAGCGATTGTTCCGTCGCCACCCGGGCGATATCGCCGATATATTGCTTCATACTGGTGGTATTATCCGCCGCCGCTTTTAGCGCGGTAGCTGACGCTGTAACCCGCTCAACGCCCTCGCTGATTTTTACCATATTCTGCGCCACCAGCTCACGGATCTGATTCGCTTCTTTAGCACAGCGCTGTGAAAGGTTACGCACTTCACTGGCAACTACCGCAAACCCCCTGCCCATCTCTCCGGCGCGTGCCGCTTCAACAGCTGCATTCAGCGCCAGCAAATTCGTCTGAAAGGAAATATCATCAATTGAAGTAACGATATTTGAGATTTTCTCACTGGAGGAGCGAATCTCTCCCATACTCTGGTTTGCCGCGCTGGCGACGTTACTTGCCTGGCGAACCTCTTTTTCCAATCTTATTGTCAGGAGCTCCGCTTCGCGGGCATTGTCCGCCGTTTGCGTAATCGTCGTCGAGAGCTGTTCCATACTGGCCACGGCTTCTACAATCGATGCGGCCTGTTCATCGGTGCGCTGGGCCAGATCCTGATTTCCCGCCGTGATACTGCTGCTGGCATCGTACAGCACCAGAGAGCCTTGTTTTATCTCCTGTACGATGTGCTGAATATTTTCCAGCATCGTGTTATAGGCGCGATTGAGTGAAGAAAGCTCGTCTTTCCCTGGCGTCGCCAGACGTTGAGTCAGATCGCCGTTCATACCCGCAATCTTGCTTAGCGTGTCGCTGAACTGACGGTGCATATTGAGTGCGATGGCCCCGGCGAACGCCAATGATGCCAGTAGCGCCAGCAGGCTCACGGCCATATATATCTGCCAGTTCTTACGTGCATCCTGCGCGAGTTTTATCGCACTCTCCCATAGAAGATTCGCCGCCACATTTTCTATCTGTCGCATCACTTCAATACGCTGGGTTTGTACCTTAAACCAGACAGTAGGATCGACGTCAAATCCACCGTTCGCCGCATGGCTAAACGCGGCTTCGCGTAATGAAAGCGCTTGTGTAGCTTCGGTGGATTGTAAGCGACTTTTCAGCATGGCGGCCTGTTCAGGTGAACTCAGGCGCAATGATTGTGCCAGCCAGACATTCTGTTTACTGACCACATCGCTAAGCTGATGTAATTGTCCGTCGGCGAAATGACCAGAGGAAAAGATATTTGACAGCAGCGCTCGCTCAATGCCCGCTTGCTCCTTCAAATTCAGCAAGTTGTAGTAGGCTGCAAATGAATTCGCCATCTCGCCGGAATCCGTCAACGTCCCCAACCGGCCAACAAAATGCAGTACATCAGCAATAACGCTAGTATAAAACTTAACCACCTCAGAGGCTGGCAGACCCAATTGCGTCACCTTTTCCCGAATTGTCGCCAGCGACAGAATATTTTTCTTAAACGCGGCGACAGAGTTGGTCACATCCCCTGCCTGTAAGGCAGTATCGGACAGCGAACGCACAAATATCTCGATCTCGCGATCGGTTAACGCCCGTTGCGCATTTAGTTCATCTTTGAACGTCTTCCCTTCGGCCCCAAGAAATCCGACACTCATTCCACGCTCTTTTTGCAGTTCATGCACCACATTTCCGGCACTGCGTGCGAGGGCTGTCAGTTGGGCAATATTCTCCATCTGTCGTTCTGTTTCGATGCGCGTCCATATTCCTGAACCAGCAAACCAACATAACGCCAATAATAGTGGTTGCAGCGCGATTATTAACTTCATTTTCATCGGCATTCGATAAACCCACCACATGCCACTTACCTCCCTTATCCATATTTTCGTCATGGTTATCGGCGTGACATAGCTGCACTTTAAAATTTTTAAAAAGAAGGATGGGTATTTTTAGGTTTAATATCAGAAAGAATACCTCTATTTGATTACGCGACACAGAACAAAAACCTATCCTATCAATAATTTCAGATCTATATTTTGCGATTTAATAATTTATAGAATATTGTTCTTTTCATCCAAATAACGTAATTATTGTTCCTGTCCAGGACCGCTAACGGGAAAGCCTCAGTAATCAGCTGAAATCTTAATTGCCCCTGCGGGTATAATTAGTTCATAGAGAAAACAATCGATATTCTTTGCAGATCGTAACTGGAATCCAGCGTTAGGATTATTATATTAAACAACAATTCATCAAAAAACATATTTAGATCAACTAATTAATCACCTCTAGAAACGTGGCATCGGTAATAAGCTCACTTTTACATTGAATAAAAAAATAAGTTATCTAACATAATTAATGTTCACCATTACTCTATAAGAGAATCAACTTATGAAAAAAATTAGTATCATTGTATTGTTAGGTTCGGTAATCGCATTTTCAGCATATGCCGCAGAGCAAATTACACCAGAACAGGCAAGCAAATATACCAAAATAGGAGAGATTAGCGTAACTGAAGATGGATTCACAATGACTGACGATGGGCTCAGCAAAAAAGTAGATGAAAAAGGTGGCAAATACTACGTAATTACATCAACTGAAGGACATGCTGAACACAAAACTATCAATGCGGACATTTACAACTAAATGCCATGATACAAATAAGTCATTTATAAATTATTCCTACCTGAAAACTCGATTCTCCTGATAAGGGAGAGTCGTGTAATTTTATTATAAGCCTGTTCTATTTAACCTACATTTAATCTATTTAAGGAGGTGATATGTTAAAGGTTTATACCTCTGGGAAATTATCATATATCGCGCTCACCGCGATTACACTTTTTCTCTCTGGTTGTAGCACTATTCCTGCATCGATTAAAGGTAATAATCAACCAGACTTGCAAAAAGATTTTCTAAAACTGAAGCAAACCCCTGGCCTCTATGTTGGACAACAGGTTCGACTAGGAGGCCTCGTTATTAATGTCGTTAATCAGCCTCAAGAAACGTTGCTCGAAATAGCTGTACTGCCGCTTAATTATAATGCGCAGCCAGAAATTGGGGCACAATATCAGGGACGGATACTGGCCAAAAGCTTAATGTTTCTCGATCCGGTTAACTTTCGCAATCACTATGTTACCGTACTGGGCAACCTGACGGGGAGTCGTACTGGCCGGGTTGGTAATTCCATCTATCCTTTTGTTACAATGAATATTGTTGGTTATCAGGTGTGGCAAGAAGAAACGCGTATTATGCCGGCACCAGGTTTTGACTACGGTATTGGGCCAGTTTGGCCAGCCGACTGGAATGGTATGATGTATCCCGGTTGGGGATGGTACGATCCACCACTAGAAGTAGAGAAAACACTGTCTCCTTAACATTCGATAATTTTCTTCTGTCCATACTCTTCAATGCCTGGAAATCTACGTTCCCAGGCATTACCGCATATATCGCTCACCTTTTATCTTGTTGAATATAAATAAAAAAAGCTGGCGAAGTTATCGCCAGCAAAAGTCTGTATAGGAGTCTCAAGTTCGTCACCAATACAAGTGACATATTTATCCTAATGTTCCAGAAGATATTCTACAAGTTAGCTTTATATAAATTAATCCTGGATAACATAAAACATAATATTTCATACCAATATCTAATTGGTATTTTCGCCAGGAATTTTCTTATACCAAAATATAAAAACCAATTATTTCATAGCACTGAGAATTTTACTTAGGATTATTATATAGATTTACATCTGGATTAATCAGAAAAATAGATTATGTTTATAACATTAAATAAACATAGTATGGAATAACTATCTCCTGCATCTTCAACCTCAATCGCTAATGTAAAACCCTATTTTTACAAACATTATAACTAGATATATGCACCAAAGGAGCATTGTTATGATTTTCATCATCACAAAGGATTTTTTCCTTTTCCAGGGTATTATTCACCTACAGGAAAAGGAAAAAATCATCAAGATCAATCAACTTTCAGATATTAATTTTAATGACATCGGTCACACTGTAAGAGTAGTTATTGATACTTATCACAATAATATTATAGATGAAGTTACGGTCAGACTGCTTAATCACATTGCTGTGCAAAGAATCATCATCCTTGCCCCTTTTCAAATTAGTAAATTGAAAAGCGCATCGCCTTTACTGTTTGTAAATAGAAAAGAGCCACTTGTGAACTTGCTCTCACTCATCATAGATGAAAAAATTTCATATCAGAAACCGAATGTGGCACTTTCGCATAATCAGCTGAAACTTGTTAATTCGATCATCAATCAGCAAAACATGAATGACATCACCCAATCACTTAACATCTCTGAGCAGACGCTGCGTATTCAAAAATTCAACATTATGCTTAAGCTAAAGCTTAGGCGAATAAGCGATCTTGTCACTCTAAAAATATCACCTTACTTTTAGCATGCAAATGAGTAATATTTTTACTCTAATTAGGAAATTGAGAATATATGCTAACATCATTAGTTGCCATTATGATTGGTGGCGGTATAGGAAGTGCTTTACGTTGGGGTATCTCTCAGCGATTAAATGCTTTTTTTCCTTTATTGCCGCCAGGTACTCTCATCTCAAACATAATTGCTGGGTTCATTATTGGCTTTGCTACGGTATTTTTTACACGACTTACATCATTCTCACCGGCAGTTAAACTGATGATCACAACTGGGTTATGTGGTGGTCTGTCGACCTTTTCAACCTTTTCAGAGGAGGTTTTTTCACATTTGCAAAACGAAGATTATATCTGGGCCAGTACAGAAATTGTCGTTCATGTACTGTTTTCCTTGCTCGCCGTTTATATCGGCTTCTTAGTTGCGTCGTTTATTGCCTATTGGTGTCAATAAACCGCAAACTCTCGTGAAATTTATGTGAGCGATATGATGCAGATAAAACGAAAATTCGCGGTAATTGGCCTGCTTAATCTTCTCTTCATCGGCGGATGTGACGACAGTAAAAATACGCTTCCACAACCCGCAGTACCGGATGTGGGTGTTATTACTCTGCAGGCTGAATCAATAAATATCACCAGCAAATTACCAGGGCGCATTGTTCCTTTCGAAATTGCCGAGATACGCCCTCAAGTTGGTGGAATCATACTCAGTCGTCAGTTTAAAGAAGGCAGTAAGGTCAATGCAGGAGAGCAGTTGTTTCAGATTGATTCTGCCCCCTTGCTGGCAGAACTGGATCGAGCGAAGGGTAATCTGGCGAAGGCTCAATCCGCTGCGGATAACAGCCGTTTAACGTTAGATCGTTATAGAACATTACTAAAATCAAATTATGTCAGCCAACAGGACTATGACACGGCTCAAGCTAACGCAAAGGAAGCGCAGGCAAACCTCGTAGTGGCAAAAGCGGCAGTACAAAGTGCCAGAATCAACCTGAACTATGCCAGCGTCACTTCACCACTGAGCGGGTTAAGCGGAAAACCCGCAGTCACCATCGGCGCGTTAGTCACCGCCAACCAGGCACAAGCACTGGTCACGATTCAACGACTTGATCCGGTTTATGTCGATGTTACCCAGTCCGCTAATGATTTTCTTAAGCTAAAAACTGACATGGAACAAGGCGTAATTGAACAAAGCCAAGGGCAGGTGACGGCCTTACTGGAGTTTGATAACGGTAAGCGGTATGCCCACACGGGTAAGTTGCAATTCTCTGACCTCACAGTAGATGAAACAACGGGATCAGTTACGCTCAGAGCTATATTCCCAAATCCTGATAATACTCTTTTACCCGGCATGTATGTTACTGCTGTACTTAATGAAGGCATCCAGCACCATGTATTGTTGGTTCCGCAAGAAGCGGTCACCCGCAACGCCAGCGGCAAAGCGACAACGCTCATTCTCGATGCCGAGAACATCGTCCAGTTGCGTGAAATCACGGCCGCAAAAGCGATAGGAGATAAATGGCTGGTGACGTCAGGATTACGCCCTGGCGACAGAGTAATTGTCTCTGGTCTCCAGCATATTCGTCCAGGCATTAAAGCTCACGCCCTTCCCTCCCCTCTTGAATCAAATCCCCCTTTACCTCAGTAAGGCCGGGTAACAGGAGTCTTCCCTATGGCGAATTTTTTTATTGAGCGCCCAGTCTTCGCCTGGGTTCTTGCTATTATCATGATGTTAAGCGGCATTATTGCCATCACTCAATTGCCCATCGCCCAATACCCCAGCATTGCTCCACCTGCGATAACCATCACCGCGACTTACCCAGGCGCGGATGCACAGACCGTGCAAAACTCGGTGACGCAGATTATTGAACAGAATATGAATGGCCTGGATGGATTAATGTATATGTCCTCTACCAGCGATGCCTCCGGTAATGCGGTCATGACCCTCACGTTCGAATCGGGAACCAATCCAGATATCGCTCAGGTCCAGGTACAAAATAAGCTCCAGTTGGCGATGCCGTCACTTCCACAGCAAGTACAACAACAAGGTATCAGTGTTGATAAAGCAAGTAGCAACATTTTACTTGTTGCCGCATTTATTTCAGATGATGGTTCGCTTAACCAATACGATATTGCCGATTATGTCGCGTCAAATATCAAAGATCCTCTCAGTAGAATCGCAGGAGTGGGTAGCATTCAGTTATTTGGTTCACAGCATGCCATGCGTATTTGGCTCGATCCAGTAAAACTGAATCAATACCAGCTTGTCCCTCAGGACATCATTCAAAAAGTCAAAGTACAAAATAACCAAATATCCGGAGGGCAATTAGGTGGTGCGCCTCAGGCGAAGAATCAGCAACTGAATGCCTCCATTATCGTTCAGACCCGACTGCAAAATGCTGAGGAGTTTGGAAATATTCTTCTGAAAGTTCAACAGGATGGATCACGAGTCACCCTGAACGACGTTGCCCATATTGAGCTGGGCGCTGAAAGTTACGGCACGGTTGCGAAGTATAATGGGAACCCCGCAGCAGGAATTGCGATTAAATTAGCGACTGGCGCGAATGCCCTTGATACCGCCAAATTAGTAAAAGAGGAAATATCCCGACTTTCACCCTGGTTTCCCTCTGGGCTCAAAACAGTTTATCCCTATGACACAACCCCTTTTATTCAGATATCGATACAAGAAGTAGTTAAAACGCTGGTTGAAGCCATTGTTTTAGTTTTCATCGTTATGTATCTATTCTTACAAAATTTTCGGGCAACACTTATTCCAACAATTGCAGTCCCTGTTGTGATATTAGGCACATTTGCAGTGCTCGCTGTAGCCGGCTTTACCATCAATACTCTGACCATGTTTGGCCTTGTTCTGGCTATTGGCCTGCTTGTTGATGATGCTATTGTGGTTGTCGAAAATGTTGAACGTGTGATGGCCGAAGAACACCTTTCGCCAAAAGAAGCCACACATAAATCGATGTTGCAAATTCAGGGGGCACTGGTGGGAATTGTTCTTGTCCTCTCGGCTGTATTCATACCAATGGCGTTACTGGGTGGTTCCACCGGAGAAATATACCGGCATTTCTCAGTGACTATTGTTGCCGCCATGGCGCTTTCCTTATTAACCGCATTGTCATTAACACCCGCACTGTGCGCCACATTGATCAAGCCGGTTCATCCAGATTCCCCCCACTCTCCACCACGTTTTTTCGCGTTGTTTAACCAGTATTTTGAGCGTTTTACTCAACATTACAGCGACAGTACACGCAAAATAGTGCGAGTAACGTCTCGATATATCTTTCTGTATTTGCTGATTATTATTACCATGATAGTGCTTTTTCTGCGCATTCCGACCTCGTTTTTACCTGAGGAAGATCAGGGCGTTTTGCTAACCATGGCCCAGTTGCCGCCTGGCGCGACGCTGGTAAAAACCAATCAGGTACTTGCAGATATAAACCGCTACTACCTGGAACAGGAAAAAAAGAATGTGGAATCTGTCTTTACGGTTAGCGGTTTTGGATTCAGTGGACAAGGTCAGAACAACGGTCTGGCTTTTGTCAGCCTGAAGCCCTGGTCTGAGCGCACAGCCAGTACTGACGGTATTAATGCAATTATTCAACGTGCGGCTAAAGCACTAAGTACAATCAATCAGGCTATCGTCTATCCTTTCAATCTACCCGCCGTACCCGAACTAGGAACGGCCTCAGGGTTTGATCTGGAACTTATTGATAAAGCCAGTCTGGGTCATCAAAAACTCACTCAGGCAAGAAATCAGCTCCTCGGAATGGCAAAACAGCATCCCGAACAGGTAGTCGGCGTTCGCCCCAATGGACTGGAGGATACCCCCATGTTCAGGGTACAGGTCAATGCAGCAAAAGCAGAATCGATGGGAGTCTCTCTTAGCGATATTAATCAAACGATCTCAACCGCTTTTGGTAGCAGCTACGTCAACGACTTTCTGGATAACGGACGCGTCAAAAAGGTCTTTGTGCAGGCCGCCATCCCCTACCGCATGTTGCCGGAAAATATTAATAGTTGGTATGTTCGTAACGCATCAGGTGATATGGTTCCGTTTAGCGCTTTTGCCTATACAGAATGGACCTATGGATCACCGCGTCTTGAACGCTATAACGGTTCTCCTTCGATGGAGATTCTTGGCGAAGCCGCGCCAGGTAAAAGTACCGGTGATGCCATGGCATTTATGGTCTCGCTCATCGAAAAGCTACCTGCTGGTATTGGATATGACTGGACAGGAATGTCTTATCAGGAGCGCTTATCCACCGACCAGGCCCCTATGCTGTACTTTATTTCAATCATTGTTGTTTTTCTGTGTCTGGCTGCACTCTATGAAAGCTGGTCAATTCCATTTGCCGTAATGCTGGTTGTTCCACTTGGTATTGTTGGAGCCTTGCTAGCGACCTGGCTACGCGGATTAACCAATGATGTTTATTTTCAGGTAGGTCTTTTGACCACGATTGGGTTATCCGCCAAAAATGCAATTTTGATTGTGGAATTTGCCGTTGAGATTATGCAAAAACAGGGGAAAAGCGATATCGAAGCAACATTGGATGCAGCACGTATGCGCCTAAGGCCGATCCTGATGACCTCTCTGGCATTCATTCTTGGCGTGCTTCCATTGGTTATCAGCCATGGTGCGGGCTCGGGTGCGCAAAATGCGGTAGGAACAGGAGTTATGGGCGGGATGATAGCAGCAACCATCCTGGCGATATTTTTTGTTCCCGTATTCTTTATTGTTATACATCGTTTATTCGCTAAAATAGCCACAACCACAGGAGCCAGGAATAATGATTAGGATATATTTATAAAATGTAATTACGATAGTTTTTGAAATATATCACGAGATTATTTATGATTATATAGGCATCAGCACATACTGCCCCCTGAGAACACATTTAGCTATGCTTCCATTTTTACTGCCCGCAAGGGCAGTTTTTTTATATCTTAATGACCCCGTTACCGGGGCCTGGTGATAACATTATCTGAGGCTGTAATGCTATGGCTTACGAAACTGATTGGCAATAAATACACAGCTAATCCCACTCAACATTAGTTCAATACCCGTTACCATTGACACCATATAAATCGATGCCTGCGGTGCAGCAGTAATAAAACACCATGCAATAAAAAGATCCAAAATACCGATCACCCCTTGCAACCATACTTTTTTATCTTTACGCCACTTAAAAAATGTGGTCAGTCGAATAACGCCTCCCAGACAAAACAGACATGCTAAAAAGGTTGCAATAGCAAAAATTCCCAACTCGGGTGCCGTAATGAAAAAATAGCCCATCAAAAAATATGCAATACTGATGACTACCCCAGAAACAACGGGCCAAAAGTTATGCACTCTGTTCTTAAACATACCTATCGCCAATGCCACACCGCTACACATCAAAATTACGCCGACAATAATACTCAGTACACCTCCGGATACATACGGAAAAAGAATAAAAAGTATACCACCTAAGAACATCAGGCATGCCAGAAACTTAAGAAATCTCCGCTGTTTAACCAGCACGTCATCGTCAAGCTTAGATAAAATATCTCGTGTCACATTTAACATTTGCTTCTCCTGTTAGCCAGATTTCTACTGACAACATTAATTTATGCTAAATATCATTAATAAATAACACATCGTTAATAATATAGTCTGATAACTTCATCCTAAACAAAGCGCAACCCTTTAAAATAAAAAGAAAATACTGGGCATATAAAAAAATCGGTTTTATTCAAAATATGACATTTATGCGGTTCCAGGATATATATTAATAGTCGCAATGAGACTTTCCACCCGTCGATATTAATTGATACAACAAGAGGTACCTTAGATGAATAAAACATTAAGCATTGTCATTGGCTCTCTACTCATTATCCCTGCGCTAAGTCAGGCGGCTGATAGTCACAAACCAGTCAGCCAGTGGACATGTGAAGATTTTCTTGCCACAGACGCCACCTTCCAACCCACCGTAGTTGGCTTTGCTGAGGCCCTGAATAAGAAAGACAAACCGGAAGATGCGGTACTGGATGTTAAAGGCGTTGAAACTGTTACTCCTGCGCTAGTTCAGGCATGTATGCAGGATAAAAAAGCCAATTTTAAGAAAAAAGCCGACAGTGAGTGGGACAAAATCAAAAAGGATCTGTAGTAAAGCCAACACCAATAACTTTATTTATTGATATCCCTGAAGCGAGGGCTGTCCCCAGCAGTTCCCGCTTCAGTAAATAAATCTGATTCAATACACCGCGAGGTTATATATGAAACGCGTACTCATCACATTAACTCCTCTATTATCATTATTAATGTTAAGTATCCCATTGGCGCATTCGGCAGAAAACAGTCCTGACAAAATGACCTGTCAGGAGTTTATCAATCTGAATCCCAAAGCAATGCTTCCTGTCGCATGGTGGATGCTTAATGAAGAAACGGTTTATAAAGGAGGAGACTCTGTCTCTTTGAATGAAACAGATCTTACCAGCATTCCACAAGTTATTGAATATTGCAAACATAACCCGCAATTAAAATTGTATTCATTCAAAGATAGATAATTATCTGTCAAAACAACAAGTAGTGATTAGCCCTTCGTACTCAGAATAGCTAAAGCACATCATCTTTCTAAACCTTAAGCAAGGGGCACAGGGTATATGGGAATATTACCTGTACAGTTTCAGATACTGGATCCAGCTAATACAGCATTTATGCTGTTGTGCACTAGTCTGGTCATGTTAATGACACCGGGGCTTGCTTTTTTTTACGGTGGTTTAGTCCAGCGTAAAGGCATACTCACCATTATGTTCCAAAGTTTTGTATCGATGAGCTGGGTAGCAATACTGTGGTTTTCTGTCGGTTATTCTTTAGCCTTCGGCCCTAGTCTTAATGGTATTATCGGCGATCCACTTCACTATGCTTTTTTACATAATATCAATGCCAACACGCTGTTTACCGGTAATAATGCAGGGATCCCCCTTCTGGTCCATTTTGTTTACCAAATGATGTTCGCTATTATCACCCCAGCCCTGATTACTGGCGCTTTTGTTGGTAGAGTAAAATTCAAGGCATATCTGATATTTATTACTCTATGGACATTATTCGTTTACTGTCCGTTTGTGCATATGGTCTGGAGCCCACAAGGCGTAATGGCTAAATGGGGTGTGGTTGATTTTGCCGGTGGTATTGTCGTCCATGCAACAGCCGGATTCGCGGCACTGGCTTCCGCTTTATACGTTGGGCGACGAGTGATTCAACCCGATGGTAGCCATAACATTCCTTATATCGCTCTGGGTGCAGGATTGCTCTGGTTTGGCTGGTATGGTTTTAACGCTGGATCAGAATTGCAGGTTAACACTATTACCGTTTCCGCTTTTGTCACCACCGATATTGCTGCTGCTTTTGCGGGAGCAACATGGCTATTAATTGAGAAAATGCACACCAGCAAACCTAAGTTCGTAGGTTTCCTGACCGGGGCCGTCGCAGGTCTAGCCACCATAACACCTGCAGCAGGATATGTTTCAATTGAATCTGCCGCATTTATTGGCATTATTGCTGGTTTTATCTGCTATTACTGCGCACTGCTCGTTAAAAAATATGTCGACGATGCACTGGACGTTTTTGGCGTACATGGTATGGGTGGCATTACTGGTTCTATTTTACTCGGTGTTTTTGCTTCTCAGGCCTGGAACAGCAAAGGGCCATCAGGATTGCTGGAAGGTGGTGGAATATTACAGGTGGCGAAACAACTCGCCGCAGTACTGATTACCAGCATATGGTCTTTTATCTTTACTCTGCTCATTTTATGGATAATTAACAAAGTTACCCCGGTGCGGATTTCAATCAATGACGCGCGCCAATCTCCTGATTATTCAGCATTTGGCGAAGATGCATATGCCCCTTCAGGTAAGGAGTAATTAATGAAACTTAGCCCCAGAGAAATAGAGAAAATAATGATTTATTCACTTGCCAGTGTGGCTCAAAGCAGAAAAGAAAAAGGAATAAAACTAAATTATCCAGAAGCCGTTGCTATTATTGCGTCAACAGCCATGGAGAGTGCCAGAGAAGGAAATGATCTGGAAACCGTTATGAATAAATCAAGAGATATTCTGAGTAAAGATGATGTCATGGAAGGTGTCGCAGCTCTTATCCCACAAATACAGGTTGAAGCTATTTTTACCGATGGCAGCAGACTGATAACTGTGCACGATCCTATTCGTTAATGGCAGGAGAAACGAACTATGCCTGAAGATAAAAACGCAATACCTGTACCCTATGGTGGCTACGTTTTAAACGATACTCCTGTTTCATTTAATACAGAGAAACCTGTAACAAAAGTACGTGTCAAGAATACGGGAGATCGCCCTGTTCAGGTAGGCTCACATTTTCATTTTTTTGAGGTTAACAAAGAACTAGAGTTTGATCGTGAAAGTGCACTGGGTAAACGTTTAAATATTACGGCCACGACCGCAATACGTTTTGAACCGGGTGATGAAATAGAGGTAGAACTCATCCCCTATAGTGGTAATAACGATATTTTTGGCTTTAATAATCTTGTCGATATGACCGGTCAACAGCTCGCTGACGTCATAAATGATCCAATAAAACTGAAATCACTTATTGATAATGCCCGGCAAGCCGGCTTCAAAATGCCAAACAATCCCAGCTAAGGAGCTCTTATGCCAACTATATCCAGAAAGGAATATTCCAGTCTGTTTGGTCCTACGACCGGTGATAAAATTCGTTTAGGCGAAACTGATTTATATATTGAAATCGAACAAGATTTACGTGGTTATGGTGACGAATCAGTCTATGGCGGAGGAAAATCTCTACGTGATGGAATGGGCGCGAATAATCAGTATTCACGTGACCTGGGTGTCCTCGATCTGGTTATTACAAATGTCACGATAGTTGATGCAAAACTTGGTGTAGTTAAAGCGGATGTAGGCATCAAGGATGGGCTGATCTCGGGTATTGGTAAAAGTGGTAATCCCGCAATTATGTCTGGTGTAACGCCGGGGATGACGGTTGGACTTAGCACGGATGCTATTTCAGGCGAGCATTTAATTCTGACTGCGGCAGGCATCGACTCCCACATTCATCTCATCTCACCTCAGCAAGCTTATGCGGCATTATCTAACGGCGTTACCACCTTCTTCGGTGGAGGTATAGGACCCACTGATGGTACGAATGGAACCACAGTGACTGCCGGTCCTAAGAATATGCGCGCTATGTTACGCGCATGGGAAGGAATTCCGGTCAATATTGGTCTCCTGGGCAAAGGCAATGCATACAATAAAGCGCCTCTCGAAGAGCAAATCATTGCCGGTGCTGTTGGGCTAAAAGTACATGAAGACTGGGGCGCTACACCAAATGCGCTTCGACATGCGCTTCGCACCGCCGATGCTATGGATATTCAGGTCTCTGTACACACTGACAGTCTCAACGAAGCAGGATATGTCGAGAATACGATTGCCGCCTTTGAAGGAAGGACAATTCACACTTTTCATACAGAAGGCGCTGGCGGTGGTCATGCCCCGGATATTATTAAGGTCGCCAGCCAACCAAATGTTCTGCCAAGTTCCACCAATCCAACGCTACCTTTTGGGATCAACAGCCAGGCAGAACTGTTCGATATGATTATGGTGTGCCACAACCTCAATCCTAACGTGGCTGCCGATGTTTCATTTGCAGAAAGCCGTGTTCGTCCTGAGACCATTGCAGCAGAAAATATCCTGCATGATATGGGTGTAATATCGATGTTCTCCAGCGATTCCCAAGCTATGGGACGCGTGGGCGAGAACTGGCTTCGCCTGGTTCAAACCGCGCATGCCATGAAAGTAGCTCGCGGAAAATTACCGGAAGATAGTCCAAATAATGACAATTTCCGCGTTCTCCGATACGTCGCAAAAATTACGATTAACCCGGCCATTACGCAAGGCGTCAGCCATATTATCGGTTCTGTTGAAGTGGGTAAAATGGCTGATCTGGTACTCTGGGAACCACAATTTTTTGGGGCCAAACCAAAACTCATTATTAAAGGGGGAATGATTAACTGGTCTTTAATGGGTGACCCTAACGCTTCGCTGCCTACTCCTCAGCCAGTATTTTATCGCCCTATGTTTGGTGCAATGGGAAAAACCCTACAGGATACCTGCCTTACCTTCGTATCACAGGCAGCCTTTGATGATGACGTTAAAGAAAAAGCGGGCCTTGAAAGACAGGTTGTCGCAGTCCAAAACTGTCGAAGTATCAGTAAACACGACCTTATAAGAAATAATGCGACCCCAAAAATTGACGTCAACCCAGAGACATTCGCCGTCAAAGTTGATGGTGTGCATGCAACCTGCCAACCCATTCAAACTGCGGTAATGAATCAAAAATATTTCTTTGGTTAATAGGAAAATAGCTATGTACTTAATTGAAAAAACTCTCGGGAATATCAATTCTCGTGGCGAGCTTGACCTCTCTGCTGAGGGTATTAAACATGATGTGCTGGTACTCGAGCAATGGGAAGCACAAAAAAGTCGTTGCCGTAAAAAAAGTCAATTCGGCTACGATATCGGTTTATCTCTGGACCGTCATCTCCGTCTTAATGATGGCGACATTCTTTTATATGACAAAAATAACCGTTATTTACTTACTGTAAAAATACAGCTCCGACGCGTGATGATTGTTGACCTTGGATTATTTGGCGTAGAGAAAATTACCGACCTTCTCACCCGTGCTTTTGAATTAGGTCATGCTCTAGGGAATCAGCACTGGAAGGCCGTCATAAAAGGATACTGCGTTTTTATTCCCATTGTAGTGGCCGACAAGATGTTGGCTTCAGTAATGAAATCTCATGGTTACACCGAGGGTCAGTATTACTTCACTGAAGGTGAAAAAGTCATTCCACTCTTAACCCCATCTGAATCCAGACTTCTGTTTGGCGGTACTGAAGAAGCGCATACACATGTACACATTGATCACTAACGTAATAGGGTTGCCGAACATGCCAGATAGTTCACATAGATTACTGAACATTGCACGAATACTGCAGTTTGGAGATTCAGTCCTTCCTGTCGGGGCATTTACTTTTTCCTGCGGGGTTGAGTCTGCTATTTCATGCGGAATTGTCTATGACCACAAGACCCTCAAACAATATGTCTGTACAGCACTATTGCAATCTGCAAAATGTGATGCAGTCGCGCAAATACAAAGCATGCGTGCCTGCCACAATAACAAGTTAAGTGAGCTTATCTCTATTGATAATGATGTGATCAGTAGAAAACTATCGCCAGAATCCCGGTTGATGACCCAAAGAATGGGTAAAAAACTAACTGAGCTTGCAGCGGCTATTTACCATGATCGGGTATTTAACTGGTGGCTTGAGCAAATTCGTCAGGGCCGAGTTAATGGCACTTATCCTGTCTCTCATGCCTTGTTGATGCATCATTTAAAGCTTAATGAAGAAGTTATGCTGGTCATGCATTTTTATGGTGTAGCGATGACTATTCTGAGTGCGGCGCAAAGATTGATGAGGATTACGCATCTGGATAGCCAAAAAATCATGGCTGAAGCCACGCTACTTTTTCCTGATTATGCTGAAATGGCGCTTAACACCCGTCCGGAAGAAATGTCTTCATTTTCTCCGGTAGTCGATATTCTGGCGGCTATCCACGTCGATGCCCATGTACGTCTATTTATGAATTAACTGAGGTTTGTAATGAAGAAAATTACCCGGATAGGTATTGGCGGTCCCGTAGGTTCAGGAAAAACGGCTATTATTGAAGTTATTACTCCTGTTCTTATTCATCGGGGATATAAACCCTTGATCGTAACCAATGACGTTGTTACAACAGAAGATGCAAAGCAGGTCAAAAGAACATTAAAAGGAATATTAGAAGAAGAAAAAATCATTGGCGTTGAAACAGGAGCATGCCCACATACAGCTGTACGTGAAGATCCCAGTATGAATATTGCTGCCGTTGAAGAAATGGAAGACAAATTTCCAAATAGCGATTTAATAATGATAGAAAGCGGTGGTGATAATCTCACCCTCACTTTCAGCCCCGCATTGGCCGACTTTTATATTTATGTCATTGACGTGGCTGAAGGGGAAAAAATCCCACGTAAAAATGGTCCAGGCCTGGTACAGGCGGATATTTTGGTCATCAATAAAATTGATTTAGCACCATATGTCGGTGCCAGTCTAGAGGTAATGGAATCGGATACCCGTCATGTCAGAAATAGTCGCCCTTATGTTTTAACTAACTGTAAAACGGGTGAAGGTATTGAGCAGCTTGTCGACATGATTGAGCGTGATTTTTTATTTGGCCACACGATTAAAGGAAAGCTGGATGACTCACCCACAGAATTTGAATAATCTGGTGGAAAAGGCCCGGATGTGTTGGGAGAAGCAGATCCCTGTAGAATATCGTCAGCAGCCCGAGCAAATGCCCAGCGGAGCGATCGGGAAGGATGGTTTTTTATATCTCAGCTTTACCCGTTCCGGGAGAAAAAGCATTCTTCATCGTATGGAAAAACGAACACCGTTGTTTGCACAAAAGGCCTTGTATCATGACGAAGCGCTGCCCGTTCTTCCCTGCGTGACCGTGATCTCAACTTCAGGCTGTGTGCTACAAGGGGATCGCATGGTGTTATCTATTAATGTGGGTGAAAATGCTTTCGCCAGCGTCAGTACCCAATCAGCCACCAAAGTGCATTCCATGGATAAAAATTATGGGGCTCAGCTTCAAATTATCCAGCTGAACGAAAATGCTTATCTGGAATATCTACCCGACCCTTTAATTCTGCACCGCAACGCAAGATTTATTAATGATACCGTGATTGATTATAAAAGAAGCGCAACCCTTATTTATTCAGAAATCATTATACCTGGCCGTCGTTATCACCATGAAAATGAGCTGAACGGTTTTGACTATTATTCATCAACTGTAACTGCAAAAGATGAGTCCGGACACGTTGTTTTTAAGGAGCAAATTGCGCTAAAACCCAGAGAGCATCCAATGACAGATATCGGAGTTATGGGAGATTTTCAGGTTCTCGGCACCATTTTTATATTAACTCCAATAGAAAACATATCATCCATTCTGACAGCTTTCCCTCCCTATTATGGCAAGGATTGTTGCTATGGTATGTCAACACTACCAGCAGAATCTGGTCTGGTATTTAAGATACTCGCTAATGACAGTGCCATTGTAAAAGAACATCTTCGCAAGGTTTGGGCTATGGTAAGAAAAATCGTTCTGAATGCAGAATTACCGCCACCGTTTATCTGGAAAAAATGATATCCTTTACAATCTCTACTGGTAAATAATGATGACAACACACCCCATCTCGTTATTCTGGAAGAACAATGCGGATAAGCATTATTCACTCAAAATTATTGATATATCATTACGTGGTTGTGCTCAGGTAATGTTCCAAAATAATCCCATCACAGGATTACTTTTTTTTATTGCTATATTTATTGCTGCTTATAACAACAACAACCCTTTAGCGGCATGGGGGTGTATAATCGGAACTGTCCTGGCTTCGATAACAGGGGCAATAGCCCATGATGTTAAAAGTTGGCGGGATGGTCTCTATAGTTATAATGGCTGTCTGGTCGGCATCGCTATTCCTGTATTTATAACTGCGACGCCAATAATGTGGCTATGCCTGGTCGTTGGTAGTGTTGTATCAGTTATTGCTACGGTATGCATTGCCGATATACTAAAAACATGGAAAGTCGCTGCGCTAACGGCCCCATTCGTGCTGACAACCTGGGTAATTCTACTTGCCAGCTATGCTTTTCATAATATCTATGGCTCAGGCCTTCCTGCCCCTGAATTGTCACAACATTACATAGCAGCGTCTCAAAACCATTACTCAATTAGCTTTTTTATAGACGGTACACTACATGGGATCTCGCAAGTTTTTTTATTCCCAGGGATCTTTGCTAGTTTGTTCTTCATTGCTGGTCTGGCGGTAGAATCTGTCGTATGTGCCTGTTACGCCATCATTGGTTCTTTTATTGCGACACTCCTTGCTTGTTATCTGGGAGCCAATCCTCACGACATTGCGGCAGGATTGTATGCCTTTAGCGCCGTTCTCACGTCAGTAGCACTGGGCACAGTCTTCAATCACCCTGGCTGGCAAGTCTTTATTTACACTGTTTCAGGAATTATCTTTACGGTTTTTATTCAGGCAGCAATGAATGTGCTTTTAATGCCTTTTGGCCTGCCGACCTTAACCATGCCGTTTGTTATTTCATCATGGTTATTTCTGGTTCCAAATAAAGAATTAATGCCAGAACATCGTCATTAATTAAATAATACGGTTAAGGTAACCATATTTTAATTATTTCTGCATGTATGACTTCCGTTATAACTGTAGTACAGAGAGAATCATTATGACTGAAGAGTTTCTTTTACGACTCATATTAGCCAGTTTCTTAGGTGGTATAATTGGTCTGGAACGTCAAATACGTGCCAAAGAAGCAGGAGTACGGACTCATATACTGATTGGTATCGGCAGTGCCATGTTCATGATTGTTTCTAAATACGGTTTCTATGATGTTATTGGGCATGAACATATTGGATTAGACCCCAGCAGAATCGCAGCCCAGGTTGTCACAGGTGTTGGTTTTCTGGGCGCGGGAAATATTTTGGTACAAAAACAAACCATTAGAGGTTTAACGACAGCCGCGGATGTGTGGGTCACTGCAGCAATAGGTCTGGTCATCGGCAGCGGAATGTACGAAGTCGGCATCGTGGGTACGATTATGGCACTCATCGTGCTGGAGTTCTTCCGTCAACTTACCTACCGCTTTTTAAATCATCACTTGCAACTACGGATACGTATTGCAGACGGTGCAGCACAATCTGTTCTGGCCTGGATTACTGACCAGGGTTATCGCATACAAGTGCGTTCACTGGCTAAAGATACGGTTGAATGTTATGTGCTTACGGCAAATTTAGAGTGCACAAAAGAAATCGATGTGTTTCAGGTGATTTCTTTGCTGAATAAAAACCCTGCTATTAAAGAGGTCTCTGTGGAGTAATGTTATAAATATAAATATTATGCTACATACAATAATAACTTGCTTTATTATTGTATGTAGTGTTTATTTTTAAGAATAGGATTAAACTATTATTTTAAAAGATACAGGCGTGGAAACCTGTGCTATACAATACTTGCCAATTCTGCACTTTAACAATTTAATCCTAATCTCGAAACACGACATCCTGTATCTGGTTACTACAGATAACAGGATATTTGATGTCGTACTAAATCACTCATTTTCCTGAGTTTCAGCAACAACATTATATTATACTTATGACAATAGTAGGTCTTTAATGAGATATGCATTTCCTGAGCAATTGAGTAACATGATTTTTGCTGCAAAATGTAGGTAAGAATTTGATGCTGGCGACGAGAAAAGGATAGTTCTGGAGAAATATCACAATTTTCATCGCAATTCAGCAAAGTAATAAAAGCATGCAGCGAAACGTTTCGATTGATAAAAACAACAGGGGTATCTCCGAAGCATCTTTTGATTTTGAATGGCGAAAGTATGAAAACCTTAGCTGGTTGAATCCTCTCCAGTTGATAATCTATACTGGTATAGAAAATGTTGTTGTTAAACGTATCAATTATCACTTTTACTTTACGCTCTTCTATATTGCAAAAGTCTTCAGCATGCTGAATATGGACAATAACGTCTGTTTTGATAAGGTGATAAATAGCCTGTAGCAACATAATATCTTTAGTAAATACCAGAAACACTACCCTCTCCTGCAATGCATAATTTTATTAACAAATCTTATAGTTACTTTGCGAAACTATCTATACAACATCGTTTCAAAATCATTCCATTACTGACAATATTGGGGAATATATGAATACTTCAGGCTGGCTACTTAAAAGAGGTGAAGCAAAAACATCCGTCTTCCATCTCGGCAGATATTGTAGTGAATGGAAAGCATCAACATACTCCTACGGAGAACCGAGCTTTCATATCGTTCTGGGTGGAGAATGTTGGCTGGATTTGTTAAACCAACAACCGCGCATTATGCTGGAACAAGGAGATATTCTCTTTTTTTTTAATAACTTCCCATTTTTTCTCACCTCCTCACCAGATACAAATATTGATGACTTACCCCGCAGACAAATGGTTAAAATTGAAGATTCCTTTTCTAACTCCACCGATCTGCTGTGTGGTTTCATCCAACCTAACTCTATCGCCAGCCAATTGCTGTTTGCCTTACTACCGGATATATACCTTATTAAGAAAAAAGATGACGTCAGTAACAAAATACACTCTCTATTTGAGTTATTAATGACAGAAGTTAATGCTTCTGCCGATGAAAATAATTGCATTATTGCTCACTTAACTGACGCTATTTTGTACTATGTGGTTAGTGAATCTACCTCCTTATATGACATTGATATAAATATACTGAATACCGCTAATGATGAACCGTTAGCAAAATTAATTATTGCTATAATAGACAATCCTGAGCATTCATGGACACTGGACGATATGGCTCGCTTCACTTACATGTCTCGCTCAACATTCATTCGCCGCATATTAAAAACGACAAGCTATACACCGAATCTGGTATTAAGCAAGCTAAGAATTTATGTGTCATTAAACATGCTCAGAAGGGGAATTAAAATAGAGGATATTTACAGCCGCGTCGGGTATGAGTCATTGTCTGGATTCTATCAGGCATTCAAACGCGTTATGGGAACTGCACCCGGGGACTATCTATCTTCCTTCAAATAAAACGACCAGCGGGATGAATGTTAGGGGCTTGAGAAAAGCTCCGCATTCTGGCTTCCCACCGAACGTTAAGGTTATAATCCCTACAACGATTTTATTGGATTAGAAGCGACGATGACAAAACTTACCCTACAAGAACAGATGCTTAAGGCAGGTCTGGTCAGCAGTAAAAAAATGGCAAAAGTGCAGAGAACGGCGAAAAAATCGCGCGTTCAGGCTCGTGAAGCCAGAGAGGCGGTGGAAGAGAATAAAAAAGCACAGGTCGAACGTGATAAGCTGCTCAGCGAGCAGCAAAAGCAGGCTGCGCTGTCTAAAGAGTATAAAGCACAGATCAAGCAACTTATTGAAATGAACAAAATCACCATTACTCGTGGCGATATTGGTTACAACTTCACTGATAATAATCTGATCAAAAAAGTCTATGTTGATAAAGTGACCCAATCACAGTTGATCAAGGGCCGCCTGGCCATTGCGCGTCTGACGGCTGAAAGCAGTAGCGATAGCGAATATGCTATCATTCCGGCTGTCGTCGCCGATAAAATTGCCCAGCGCGATGCAAGCTATATCGTATTAAATTGCGAGCTGAGCCAGGAAGCGAAGGACGAAGACGATCCGTATGCTGATTTTGTCATCCCTGATGATTTAATGTGGTAAGAAAACAAGCAGATAATTCAGACTTCCGTCGCGTATTTCGGTGAACGCCAACGCTACCACCGAAATACCGTTGACGTCACCTCTGCCCAATCCTGTCAGCTAAAACTTATAATGTTCTTTGCTCAGCCCGTATTTTCTCATGCGTAAATACAGTTTTTTACGCGGGATTTGTAAATACTCCGCCACTTCATTAATGCGCCCCTGATGAATATTTAACGCCTCGGTAATAATCTGCCGTTCGTACTCCTCCACCCGGCGATCGAGCGGCGTCGGTTCAGGCATATGCAGCTGCGGATTTGCGGTTTCAGCCAGCGGAAGTAGCCCAACGGCAAAAAGCTCAGCGGCGTTTGCCAGTTCCCGAACATTACTTAGCCACACGCGGCGCCGCATGCCTTTCAGGAGTTCCCCTTCAACGTCAGGTACAGGATGATTCAGGCGCAGACAGGCTTTCTGCAGATAATGGCGAAACAGTGGCTCAATATCATCGGGACGCTGCGACAACGACTGACAAGCGATTTGCGTCATCGCGAAACAGTAATAGAGTTCGGCCACAATTTGGTTAGTTGCCGCCAGTTCCACCAGCGATGTGGCGCCAATACCGATCAAGCGAAACGGACGCCTCTCCTGGCTTTGCAGGTGCACAAGTTGGTGCTGCTGTTCGCGCGTCAGGCATTCAATATGGCTCAGGACCAGCGTACCGCCTTGCGCCTGGGCAATAAGATCATTGATTTGTCCCGCATTCGCGGGCGTCAGCTCACCGCGGATAAACGGTCCCTCGGTGCTGCGCCCAAGCTGATGCAAATAACGGGCTCCCGTCATACGCCCCGTTCCCGCCTCGCCATAAAACCAGACGGCGATATCCGTTTCCGCCAGTTGCTGCAGACGCTGACGGTACTGATTGACCCAGTCACTGTAACCGATCAGCTCAACCTGCAGCTTTTGCTGACAATAGTGGCGACGCGCAATCACAGATTTTCGCTGACGCAACGCATCTTCTACCAACAACAGCAGTTTGCCGGGGTCGACCGGTTTTTGCAGAAAATCCCATGCCCCTTTCTTCACCGCTTCCACGGCCATCGGGACGTCGCCATGCCCGGTGATCAACAGGATCGGCAGCTGATTATCATCCTGATGAAACAATGTCATTAGATCGATTCCATTGCAGCCAGGCATACACACGTCGCTCAGGACAATCCCCGGCCAGTCGGCCTGGAGCCAATTTCGGGCGTCAAAAGGGTTACTGCATGCGTATACACGATAACCCTCTTGTTCAAGCAACAGCGTGTAAGCGTCGAGAACATCAGCATCGTCATCAATCAGCAAAACAGCATATTCTTCACACAACATCGTTTACATCCGTCAGATTAAATTCCAGCACGACGCAGGCATTCCGCCCCGGCGTCGAGGCCAAGCGCAGCTCGCCGTTCATTTGCGTCATTAACGATACACAAATCGATAAACCAATACCGAGACCCACATCCTTACTGGTGGTAAACGGCTTTAATAGTGATGGCAACAACGCGCCTGGCCAGCCGGGGCCGTTATCACAGACTAAGACGCACAATCGGCGGCCCTCGGTCTGCCAGTGAACCTCTATTCCCGCGGCAGCCGGACAGGCATCCAGCGCATTTGCCAGTATGTTTACCAGTACCTGCTGAATACGCACTTCATCACCTGCCACCCACACGCTGTGAGCAGGAAGCGTCAGCGTGCCCTGCTGCTTATGGCGCATAGCCAGCAGTTCCCAGGCAGCCGCAAACGTTTGTCGCAGATCGACCGGATGTAAAGGCGCGCCCGGCTCAGCCCGACGCGCAAACTGACGTAGCGAACGGATAATGGCATCGATGCGGGTAATCAACCCCTCCGCTTTGGTTAACGTGCTTCTGGCCTGAGCGGATTGCCCCAGCTCAATTGCCCTTCCAGCCGTAAACAGGTACATCGACAGCGCATTCAGCGGTTGATTAATTTCGTGTGCCAGAGTGGTCATAGTCTGGCCGACGACCGCCAGTTTAGCCGTCTGGATCAGCTCATCCTGCGTCGCCCGGAGATCGGACTCAATCTCCTTACGCTCCGCCACTTCCTGCTCCAGCTGATTTTTTTGCGCATTCAACTGGCCCAGGGTATGGCGCAGCAAGCCCGCGATACGCCCCAATTCATCGCGCCCATAAACCGGGATAGTGGCATCCGTTCGGCCAAGACCAATTTGCACCACGGCCTGGTTGAGCGCGGTAAAACGCTTCACCAGCCGGGAACGAATGAAATAATGGTTAAGTCCCCAGGCGAGAAGGAGCGCCAGCAGCGTCGCCAACAGAATAAGTCCGCCACTGACGCGAACAATTTGTTCCAGCCGCTGGTTAAACATCTGCATTTGCTGATGGCTACTTCCCAATTGCGCTTCAAGCAGTGTTCGAAAGCGCCCGAGCGTTGCCTCTCTGGCATGGTTGGCATCAATGAGCGCCTTTTGCGCAGCGACATAATCGCGCATCGTATCGGGCATTTTATTTTTCATCATCCCGATTTCCAGCAGTTCATCAATGGTTTGCCGCAGGGTGATTGTACTGGGCCAGTCATCGAGGGTACGGATGTTTTCATCGGCGGTTTTCTTCAGATTCTCCAGGTAGCGGATATGGTTCTCCACCAGCATCCCGTCGTCGCTGCCCGACTTCAGTTCATTAAGCCGGTCGCGTAAATCATCCACGATCTGGTTTTCAATTCTTGCCAGGGTGTACACCTGCTGCTGCTCGTTTTGCACCTCTCGCGCACGTTTGAGATACAGCGCCGCATCGCCACTTTTTGCCTCGATTTGATCCAACAACGTCCCCTGCTGCCAGGTGAAATCCTGCACCAGTGAATTCAGCTCGGTGTTAAAATCATCATGTAGCCAGTCGATGCGTGCGGAGAGTTCACTCACTTTTTCACGCACGAGGAACATGTTGTAGAGCACCCGGTCCAGTTCCGCCATCAGCGCCCGGCTGTCCTGCAAAATCACCGCCAGCTGCTGTTGTTCTGCGGGTTGTAGCCCCCGGCTCAGTGCCTCAATTTTATCCAGATGCGAGATTATCTGATTGCGCAGTTGCAGCCTCACCGTCGTATTGGGGGCCAGCAGGAATTCATTAAGCTGATCCACAACCAGGTTAAGATTGCCTTCAATCAAAAAAGCGGAATGCACGCGCGGGAAGTAATCATCAAGCGAATAGCGTATTTGCGAGCTCTGCTCGTGCCATGAGTACAAACTGACGCAGCTCACGCTCAACGTCAGTAGTGCGCCCGTCAGAAAGGCTCCCCGCAGGCTGCTGCTGATGTTGAGCTGCCGCAGGCGTTGCAGTATCGATCCACCTTTCATTTTAACTCTTCCAGTTTTGCTATCGCCTGACGTTGATTTTTAAGAAACCACAGCTGCCACTCCATCATCTGCTGTTCGGCAAAGCTTTTGTTATCGAATTGAGCAAGCCAGGCCTCATCTTCACTACGCCTGGCATCTATCGGGACGCTGGTCAGTAAGGCTCTGATTTCGGGTAACGGGCGTTTCAGGCGCGCTTCCGCACTGTATAGCGCCCGCCAGGCATCTTTCAGCTGTGCGAGACGAAAACTGATGGCGGTATCAAACATTCGCTGCACCAGCCGCTGCCGCTTAAGGATCAGCCGATAATTAAGCGCAGGCTGGTTCATCAACATCGCCTGTTGAGCGGCCCGTGGGTTATCTGGCGCGAGCTGGGTAACCGGATATTTTCCCGTATTCGCATCCGCAAGGATCCGCTGTCCTTCCGGACTTAATAAGTAGCGGATAAAACGACGCGCTTCACTGGCGTGCTGGCTGTTCTTGAGCACGGCGACATAGGTTGGCGACACTGCCGAGCGTGGAAAATAGCTAAAAGCCAGATGCGGATCGTTGAGCAACAGGTTGGCATAGTTATCAATGACCGGCCCGGCAACGCCAAGACCGCTCTTAATTTTGTCGGCTACGCCAAAACTGCGTGATGAAATCGTCACCAGATTACCGGCGCTCGCTAACAGCGTCGCCCAGCCCTCTTCCCACCCTTTTTGCTGCAACAGCGACTCAACCATCAAATGGTTGGTATCGGAACGAGACGGGCTACTCATCAACAACGCATTCTGATATTTAGGCTGCGTTAAATCCGCCCAGTCAGCAGGAGGAGAAAGGTGTCGCGCCGCCAGCGCAGAACGGTTAATTAGCAGGCCAAAACCGGATATCGCCACGGCCACGGAGGTAGAACGAATAGACTCAGGCACCAGCCTCTGGCTTTCCGGCAACGCATTATCAAAGAGCGCCAGCTTCTGATGCTCCTGAAGATGCTGTAACAGCATGGGCGATGAGGTCAAAATGAGATCAACGTTTTCCGCGTTCGCGGTATCAAGCAGTTGTTCCAGCGAGCTGCTGGTCCGGTTTAACGTGCGAATCATCACCGACCCCGGCTCCGTCTGCCAGCGCTGAATAATCCAGGCCGTGGCTCCGGGTGAGAAGGTTGTTGCCATCACCAGCTCTTTACCCAAAGCCTGGCAGCTCGCCGACAGCGACATGAAACAGAGCGAGATTGCCCAAAAACGCCGCCAACAGTAAAGTCTGTTTGTGATCCCGTTCATAAATACCAACATATGCAAAAAATAATATTGAGACAAAACTTACCCGTTTATCCCTACAGGAGAGAAGAATAAGGTTTTTCGCAATAATAACCATACGAAAAGTGACTACATCAGCTAAGAATACCCGAAAACACAGTCTGAATTTGTTAATATCCGCACATGCCAGCAATAAAACTTCGCGCAAAAGAACAGAAATAAAATGCCATTATTTAAAAAGAGTCAAAATCTGCCGCACCATCTATAAAATGAGTCAATAGTGACCCATTTCATCGACTTGAGTTTCTCTCCTGCCTATTTCACTCTTCACCACGAAAATTCCTGATATTCACATCAATATAAATTTAGGTGATGATATGTTATCAATATTTAAGGCAGGGCCAGCGGCAAATAAAATCCCGGCAGAGAAAGTCCAGGAAACTTATGGCCGCTACCGCATTCAGGCATTACTCAGCGTATTCCTGGGCTATCTTGCGTACTATATTGTGCGCAATAACTTCACGCTCTCAACTCCATATCTGAAAGAGCATCTGGATCTCAGCGCCACGCAGATCGGTTTACTCAGCAGTTGTATGCTTATCGCCTATGGCATCAGTAAAGGCATTATGAGCAGCCTGGCAGACAAAGCCAGCCCCAAAGTATTTATGGCATGCGGTTTGATTCTGTGCGCCATCGTCAACGTAGGTTTAGGGTTCAGTACCGGATTCTGGATTTTTGCCGCGCTGGTTGTCTTCAACGGCTTGTTCCAGGGGATGGGCGTCGGCCCTTCATTTATTACTATCGCTAACTGGTTCCCGCGTAAAGAACGTGGACGCGTTGGCGCGTTCTGGAATATCTCACATAATGTCGGTGGTGGTATTGTTGCCCCGATCGTTGGTGCCGCCTTTGCCATTTTGGGAAGTGAACACTGGCAAAGCGCCAGCTATATTGTTCCGGCCGGCGTTGCCGTACTGTTTGCAGTTATCGTGCTGATGCTGGGGAAAGGCTCACCACGCCAGGAAGGTTTACCGGCTCTGGAACAAATGATGCCGGAAGAGAAAGTTGTATTAAATGCCCGACACGCTGTCCAGGCGCCAGAAAATATGAGCGCCTTCCAGATTTTCTGCACCTATGTCCTGCGTAATAAAAATGCCTGGTATGTTTCACTGGTAGATGTCTTTGTCTATATGGTGCGTTTTGGCATGATTAGCTGGTTGCCAATTTATCTGTTAACCGAAAAACATTTCTCGAAAGAGGAAATGAGCGTCGCGTTTTTGTTTTTCGAATGGGCGGCAATTCCTTCCACATTACTGGCGGGTTGGCTTACCGATAAACTGTTTAAAGGCCGCCGCATGCCATTGGCAATGATTTGTATGGCGCTGATTTTCGTCTGTCTGATCGGCTACTGGAAAAGCGAATCGCTGTTGATGGTGACTATTTTTGCCGCCATCGTTGGCTGCCTGATTTATGTTCCTCAGTTCCTGGCCTCCGTTCAGACCATGGAAATCGTACCCAGCTTCGCAGTGGGTTCCGCAGTAGGATTACGCGGATTTATGAGCTACATTTTTGGCGCATCATTGGGTACCAGCCTGTTTGGCGTAATGGTCGACAAAATGGGATGGCATGGCGGTTTCTATCTGCTGATGGGGGGAATTGTCTGTTGCATCCTGTTCTGCTACCTCTCTCATCGCGGGGCGCTGGAACTTGAGCAACAGCGGAAAAATGCTCAGCAAGAAGAAGCATCACTCCAGTTGGCTGACGCCCGTTAATCGATTCCAGTCTCGCAAAAAGTGCCAGCACCGCTGGCACTTCCCTACGCTCAGCTAAATAAATCTCTAACCGTGATAATTCATTTCCAATCGTAACGTGCCAGGTTATTGCCTACCGTCCCCCACCATAAAGCGAATGATCAAACCGCATGTCGGGGCAAGAAAAAGGAATAATCCGGTTACCATTTCGTTACCATTAGTCAACCGCATAGTGAAAACGTAAATTAAAGCCGTGAGTATGCCCATGCCGATAAAAGCGCTTATTGACGCCGCCGCGCCCATTACCTGCCAGATGTAGCAACTGACGCTCAGAATGCTCAATGCGAGAAAGATCCAAAAATAGAGCATTGCGATACCTCCTGTTTGCCGTAAAACTTTACGTAAGTCCTTACACTCCCTTGATTTTATATTCTAAGACAATTCCCATTAGTTCGCAATTTAAGCAACATTTACGTTACAAAAATCACTCATCTGCTTACTATTTATATATTCACCTGGATTTTATTTATTCATCATAAAAACAATGGATTATATATAGGCTTTTTTTGTTCTTAATCGCCCCAAAAATATTTACGAAACTTGAGTAATTATTTCTGGCTGACATTAATCTTCGGGTGTACATTGTGCGTCCGATCATTCATGCCCCTCGTGGTTTTGTCCTGACTCAGTTTTACACTCTTTGCAGGAACCAATGTCGTTTATGGCGGCCTAACGATCTGTGCAGAGTGTAACGCGCCAGACCCAGCGTCTTCGCGATACATCTATTTCGTATCAACAACAGGTGCTTATGTTTCCCCAATGTAAATTTTCACGCGCGTTTTTGCATCCGCGCTATTGGCTCACGTGGTTTGGCGTCGGTGTGCTCTGGTTACTGGTACAACTTCCCTATCCCGTATTATGTTTTCTTGGTACCCGTACAGGAACACTGGCTCGCCCATTTTTAAAGCGCCGTGAATCTATTGCACGTAAAAACCTCGAACTCTGTTTCCCCAATCTGTCGCAGGAAGAAAGAGACAAACTGGTCGATGAGAACTTCCGTTCACTCGGTATGGGACTGCTTGAAACAGGCATGGCCTGGTTCTGGCCGGATCACCGGGTTCGCAAATGGTTTGATGTAGAAGGGTTAGACAACCTTAAACGCGCCCAGATGGAAGGCCGTGGCGTGATGGTTGTAGGCGTACATTTTATGTCGCTGGAATTAGGTGGCCGCGTAATGGGGCTTTGCCAGCCGATGATGGCAACCTATCGCCCGCACAACAATAAGTTGATGGAGTGGATCCAAACCCGCGGTCGTATGCGTTCCAACAAAGCCATGATCGGCAGAAATAATCTGCGTGGCATTGTCGGCGCCCTGAAAAAAGGGGAAGCGGTATGGTTCGCTCCCGATCAGGACTACGGCCGTAAAGGAAGCTCGTTCGCGCCCTTCTTCGCCGTTAAAAACGTGGCAACCACCAATGGTACTTACGTGCTGTCACGCCTATCGGGCGCAGCGATGCTGACCGTAACCATGGTGAGAAAAGCAGATAACTCAGGTTACCGCCTGTTTATCACACCACAAATGGAAGGTTACCCAGCAGATGAAAGCCAGGCTGCGGCTTATATGAATAAAATTATCGAAAAAGAGATCATGCGCGCGCCCGAGCAGTATCTCTGGATCCACCGTCGCTTCAAAACCCGCCCCATGGGTGAAGCCTCGTTATATATCTAAAAAGAAAGGCCTTACGGCCTTTCTTTTTGTCTGTGGCTGAATTACTTAACGCCCCATTCGTTCTGTAGTTCAGCCATGCGCTCATTGTAGTTACGAGCAATACAGGCTGGTTTATCCTGCTCTTTCCAGCACTCGTTTCGTCCTTTAACCCAGCCGCGCTGCTCAGCTTTCAGCGTTGGGTTATTTTTCGATTTAACCAACGCCTGTTTGTAGACCCCGTTCAACTTAACATCCAGCGCGGAGAGTGATGGACTCTGGCAAATAACCTCTTCAATACTTCCCTTTGCCACCGCTGAGCAAGAGAAAGAAGGACCGCTGTAGGTCGATTTTTCCCCCGGAGCGTAGTCAATATTGTCTTCAGGCTGACAAATTCCGTGCTTACGATTAGGTCCTGTCCATGAAACTTCCGGGTTGCCGTCATCTTTACGGGAGATGGAAAGCGTATTTTTCCCGCTTTTGGCTTCCCAGTAGTTGTCATTGAAGCTCTTTACGGTTGCCTTTGAGCCATCAATCCAAACGTTGCCTTTACCATCACTATTCACACCACCAATATTTGCGCAGCTGAAATTAAACGCCAACGGAGAGGCCGCCATCGACGTCACTGGCGTAAGAACGAGTGCTAACATCATTAATCTGGTCATTTTTAACCTTTTCATTATTGAATTCCGCGAAAAATTAACCGTATTCATACTATGGTGATATGAGAATTCTCCGACTAATCATTACGTCGCTCAATAGCAATTTATTACCGGCAGAAATTAAACTGTCGCCGAATCACGACACTTGTAAGTTATTAAAATTAAATAGAAAAATGCCTCTTGTCTCACCTCATTTTTAGGCGTACATTAGCGCCGTCTGGAGCACTAAAGCTCAGAATTCTGAGGTGATGCCGCCAGGCAAACGAGGGATATTCTCCATTTCGTTTGCGCGTGCATCAGCTCTCTGTCAGGTAAGCATATGTTCATTCAGACGTACCCAGGTACGCGGAGAGATGAAAAGTGAAATATTTCTTTATGGGCATTTCTTTTATGGTCATCGTTTGGGCCGGTACGTTCGCCCTGATGATCTAAATAAAAGACGCAGCAAAAAAACAGGAGCCATCAGGCTCCTGTTTGCTTTTGGGGATCTCACGATTGGTTAGTCGGTACTTTCAATAGCCGATTTCGCACTGGCAGGCAGTAAGCCATCTGCGCGGAACATCGCTTTGATGCCGCGGATCGCCTGGCGGGTACGGTCACGGTTTTCAATTAAGGCAAAACGCACGTGTGTATCGCCATAATCACCAAAGCCAATCCCCGGCGAAACGCATACTTTTGCTTCGTTCAGCAATTTTTTGGCAAACTCAAGTGACCCCATCGCGGCATATTGCTCAGGAATTTTCGCCCAAACGTACATTGAGGCCTTTGGCATCTCAACCATCCAACCGGCCTCATGCAGCCCTTTAACCAGCACATCGCGACGGCGTTTATACTGCTCGGCAATATCCCGTACGCATTGCTGATCGCCTTCCAGCGCCGCGATTGCCGCAACCTGCAACGGTGTAAACGTCCCGTAATCGTGATAACTCTTGATGCGCGCCAGCGCATTGACCAGCGTTTTATTGCCAACCATAAAACCGATACGCCAGCCCGCCATGTTGTAGCTTTTAGACAGGGTGAAAAATTCAACCGCGACATCACGAGCGCCTGGTACCTGCATAATCGATGGCGCTTTCCAACCATCGTAAACGATATCGGCATAGGCGAGATCGTGAACCACCAGCACGTCATAGCGTTTAGCCAGCGCGACGACTTTTTCGAAAAATTCCAGCTCGACGCACTGTGCTGTCGGGTTGGACGGGAAACCTAAGATCATCATCTTCGGTTTCGGGTAGCTTTCACGGATCGCGCGCTCCAGCTCATTAAAGAAATCGACACCTTCCACCAGCGGCACTGACCGTACCTGCGCCCCGGCAATCACCGCGCCATAAATATGGATCGGATAGCTCGGGTTGGGTACGAGAACCGTATCACCATGATCGAGCGTTGCCAGCATCAGGTGCGCCAGTCCCTCTTTGGAACCAATAGTCACAATCGCTTCGGATTCGGGATCAATTTCAACGTCATAGCGTTCCTGATACCAGCGGGAAATCGCCCGACGCAGACGCGGGATGCCGCGAGACGTGGAATAGCCATGCGTGTCCGGGCGCTGCGCCACGGTACACAGTTTTTCAACAATGTGAGGAGGTGTGGCCCCATCCGGGTTCCCCATACTGAAATCGATAATATCTTCGCCGCGCCGACGCGCAGCCATCTTCAGTTCAGCGGTAATGTTAAAAACGTAAGGGGGAAGGCGATCAATACGCGTAAAGCGACGTTCAGGGCGGGAGTCAGCCATAATATCCTCAGATTAACGTTAGCGCCCGGACCGTCCGAGCGACGCTGCCACGATGGTGGCACGTTTAGAAAATAGCCTGAATAATTTCCTTCTGTCGAGAGGCAATACAAAATATTTTTTTCGACACAAATGAGGAACAGGCAAACAAAATGAGGAAATATTCAATTTCACACACAGCTAAAAATTACCATCATTTAACATTTTGTTGTGAAAAACATTACCTTGATCTTTGCGCTTAGAAGACAGGTATTGTAAATACAACAACAATGCAACAATCCCCTTTTAATATTAAGGTTTTTCCTCATTAGCCGCAGGCTGAGCGGGCGCTGGTCATCCAGACTCAGGTTGCCTATCATAGAGGTTTAACCCCTGCGCAAGAGTCACCCGTGCACGAAATATTTAATATGCTGCTGGCGGTATTTGACCGGGCAGCGCTGATGCTGTTTTGTCTGTTTTTCCTGATTCGTATCCGCCTGTTTCGCGAACTGTTGCACAAGTCAGCTCACTCCCCGAAAGAGTTGCTCGCCGTCACCGCGATTTTCTCGATGTTTGCCCTGTTCAGTACCTGGTCCGGCGTACCGGTTGAAGGCTCACTGGTTAACGTACGTATTATCGCGGTCATGTCAGGGGGAATTCTGTTCGGTCCGTGGGTCGGCATCATTACGGGGCTCATCGCCGGCACCCACCGCTACCTGATTGATATTGGCGGCGTCACCGCCCTACCCTGCTTTATTACCAGTATTCTGGCAGGCTGCATTGCCGGGTGGATCAACCGTAAGATCCCCAAAGCGCAACACTGGCGCGCAGGTATTTTAGGCGGAATGCTATGCGAATCTCTGACCATGATCCTCGTCGTTGCCTGGGCGCCTACGACCGCGCTGGGGCTGGATATCGTCTCGAAAATCGGTATCCCAATGATCCTGGGCAGCGTCTGTATTGGCTTTATCGTTATGCTGGTTCAAAGCGTGGAAGGTGAGAAAGAAGCCAGCGCCGCGAAGCAGGCCAAGCTGGCGCTGGATATCGCCAACAAAACCCTGCCGCTTTTCCGTCACGTCAACAGCGAGTCGCTCCGCCAGGTATGCGAGATTATTCGCCATGATATTCATGCTGATGCCGTCGCTATTACCAATACTCAGCACGTTCTGGCCTACGTTGGCGTGGGTGAACTGAATTACCGCGATAACGATGATTTCGTCAGCCCTACCACGCGACAGGCGATCAATTACGGTAAAATTATCATAAAAAACAATGATGAAGCGCATCGGACACCGGAAATACACTCCATGCTGGTGATCCCGCTGTGGGAGAAAGGCGTTGTTACCGGCACGCTAAAAATCTACTACTGTCACGCTCACCAGATCACCTCCTCATTGCAGGAAATGGCCATCGGCCTGTCGCAGATTATCTCGACTCAGCTTGAGGTTTCTCGGGCGGAACAGTTACGCGAAATGGCAAATAAGGCAGAGCTAAGAGCACTGCAGAGTAAAATAAATCCCCATTTCCTGTTTAACGCCCTGAACGCTATTTCCTCGTCGGTGCGGCTTAACCCGGACACTGCGCGTCAGCTCATTTTTAATTTGTCTCGCTATCTTCGCTATAATATTGAATTAAAAGATGATGAGCAGATCGACATCAAGAAAGAGCTGTATCAAATCAAAGATTACATCGCCATCGAACAGGCCCGTTTTGGCGACAAGCTGACGGTTATTTATGATATTGATGAAGAGGTAAGCTGTTATATTCCCAGCCTGCTGATTCAGCCGCTTGTTGAGAACGCCATCGTCCATGGTATTCAACCCTGCAAAGGGAAAGGCGTGGTCACCATCAGCGTTGCAGAGTGCGGGAACCGGGTACGGATTGCCGTGCGGGATACCGGTCATGGTATCGATCCGAAAGTGATTGAACGGGTCGAGTCCAATGAAATGCCGGGTAATAAAATTGGCCTGTTGAATGTGCATCATCGCGTTAAGCTGCTCTACGGTGAAGGATTACTGATCCGCCGTCTGGAGCCAGGCACAGAGATTGCCTTTTATGTGCCTAATCAGCACTCGCCCGCAGCCGCACCGGCCACATTATTGCTTTAACCAGGAGTGAAGTCGTGAAAGTCATCATTGTCGAAGATGAATTCCTGGCCCAACAGGAACTAAGCTGGCTGATAAAAGAGCACAGCCAGATGGAGATTGTCGGTACATTTGACGACGGTCTTGACGTGCTGAAATATCTCCAGCACAACCGCGTTGACGCTATTTTTCTGGATATCAATATTCCCTCGCTGGATGGTGTACTGTTGGCGCAAAACATCAGCCAGTTCGCGCATAAGCCCTTTATTGTGTTTATTACCGCATGGAAAGAGCACGCTGTAGAAGCTTTCGAACTGGAGGCCTTTGACTATATTTTGAAACCGTATCAGGAATCACGCATTGTCGGCATGCTGCAAAAGCTGGAGGCCGCCTGGCAACAGCAGCAAGCGGGAACCTCACCATCTGGCCCAGCGCCCCGTGAAAACGATACGATCAACCTGATCAAAGATGAGCGGATCATCGTAACCCCGATCAACGACATCTACTACGCTGAAGCCCATGAAAAGATGACGTTCGTCTATACCCGGCGCGAGTCGTATGTGATGCCAATGAACATCACCGAGTTTTGCAGCAAACTGCCTGCTGCGCATTTCTTCCGCTGCCACCGCTCATTCTGTGTGAATTTGAATAAAATTCGCGAGATCGAACCCTGGTTTAACAACACCTACATTTTGCGCTTAAAAGACCTGGAATTTGAAATCCCGGTGAGTCGGAGTAAAGTGAAAGAGTTCAGACAGTTAATGCACTTATAGCGCAGAGAAAGAGCAATGAAAGAGCCAGGCCTGCCCGCCGACCAACAGTTTTTTGCCGATCTGTTCAGCGGCCTGGTGTTAAACCCGCAGCGTCTGGGGCGCGTATGGTTCGCCAGGCAACTAGCCACATTACCGACCGGCAGTTTATGTATTGACCTGCCCCGCCTGGATATCGTGTTGCGCGGAGAGTACAGCAACCAACTGGAAAAACAGCAGCACAGCCTGGCGGAAGGCGACATGTTGTTCATCCCGGCGAAAGCGGCGAATTTACCAGGCAGCGATAAACCGGTGATGCTCTTGAGCCTGGTATTTTCACCGGCCTGGCTGGGCCTCTCTTTTTATGACAACCGAACCGCATCGCTGCTACGTCCCGTACGTCGCATTGAGTTACCGCATCCGCAGCGCGGTGAAGGCGAGGCGATGCTTACCGCATTAACCCATTTAAGCCGCTCACCACAGGCCCAGGATATTATTCAGCCGCTGGTGCTGAGCCTGCTGCACCTGTGCCGCAGCGTGGTAAACACCCGGCCTGATATAGCGCGCCCGCGCTCTGAATTTCTCTATCACAGCATATGTAATTGGGTCCAGGACAACTATGCCCAGCCGCTGAACCGGGAAAACGTAGCGCATTTTTTCAATATCACACCGAATCACTTATCAAAAGTATTTACCCAGCATGGCACCATGGGATTTGTTGAGTATTTGCGGTGGGTGAGAATGGCGAAGGCGCGCATTATCTTACAGAAATATCATTTGTCGATTAGCGAAGTCGCACAGCGTTGCGGGTATCAGGACAGTGATTATTTTTGCCGCCTGTTCCGCCGTCAGTTTGGCCTGACGCCGGGCGAGTACGGCACCCGTTTTCAGTCAGCACGTTGATTGAGGCAATACCAACGAGTTAGTCATATCCACTTGTATCGTTGTAAAATAATGCCCTTTCGCGCATAACGTGCAGGCTTACTCAACAAAGTGAATATTCGATGAAAAACAGAAGTGCACTTTCCCTGATGTGTCTTCAGATGCTGGAATCAGGTGCGGATCGTCGGACCGTAAAAAGAGCGCTCACCGCCCGACGCGTAAAAGGTCGCCAGGCGGTAGTACTGCTCTGCAAACAAGAGATGATACTGTTAAGGGCCGGGAAACTGCCGATTCAACACACCGCAGATTAATAATTCCTCTTGTAAAACCGTTTTGCCCAGCCTGCAATCCCATTACCGTAGGCTGGAAAACACTCCTCACAGTGGCGTTTAAAACGTCAGTTCCGCCTGCAGCAACGCCAGAATGCTTTCGGCATCGGTCGCGGCAAACAACGACTGGCGGAACTGCTTGTTCACCAGCTTACGCGCCAGCTGCGAGAAGACCTTCACGTGGTTAATGCCTTCATCAGCCCCCAGCGTTAGCATGATCACCAGCTCAACATCGCCCATTTCGGACTGCCAGTCTATCGGCTGAGCAAGCCGGGCAATGCTGATACTGGAATGGTTGATCCACTGGGATTTAGTATGTGGGATAGCAACCCCGAAACCAACGGCAGTAGTCACTATCTCTTCGCGCTGCCAGACATCTTCCTCCAGCTCAAACGGATGTTCGGTGCGTCCATTTACCCCAAGATTACCACATAAGAACTGGATCACCTGCTCTTTGTTGGCAAGAGGCTCGCCAACAAAAATATTCTCCAGCGCCAGTAGCGGGCGCACGTCTTTCTGCGGTGCAAACTGCTTCAGCAAATCTTCTATCTCCTGAGCACTGCGACACTCGCAGGCCTGCATAGCGAGTTCGCGACACGCCTGGCCGTCCAGTTGACGAAGCTGACTTTTCACCGCCGGGATCCGTGGGCTGCTCATACTTAACTCGTCAAGCCCTAAGCCCAACAGCAGCGGTAGGTAACGACTTTCCCCGCCCAGTTCACCGCAAATGCCTACCCATTTACCGCGTTCGTGCGCCACGAGGACAATCTGCTGCAACATCCGCAAGAACGAGGGCGTAATCGGGTTATATAGCGGCGACACGCGAGGATTATTACGATCGACAGCGTACAGATACTGGGTCATGTCATTTGAACCAATGCTGAAGAAATCCACCTCGTCACAGAAGTGGTCGATGATGTAACACACCGACGGTACTTCAACCATAATCCCCAATGAAATTGTCGGAGCATGACGTAAACCCTCCGCTTTCAGCTCCACCAGCGCTTTTTGCAATTCGCTTTTTACCCATAAAATCTGGTCGAGGCTGTGCACCATCGGGATCATCAACTGCGCATTACCGAAGGTGGCCGCGCGTAAAATGGCGCGCAACTGCGTGCGAAACAGCCCAGCAAATTCGGGATAAATCCGCACCGCGCGATAACCCAGGAACGGATTTTCTTCTTGCGGAATATTGAGATAACGGATGTTCTTATCGCCGCCAATGTCCATCGTGCGAAAGATAACCGGCTTGTCGCCCGCAGCCAACAACACCTGTTGGTAGGCTTCAAACTGTTCCTGCTCGTCGGGAGCACTGTCGCGATCCATAAACAGCATTTCTGTGCGAAACAACCCAATCCCTTCCGCGCCATTGGCAAACGCCCCCGGCGCTTCCAGCGCGGTGCCAATATTCGCTGCGACGTCAATTCGTTGATTATCTTTGGTTAACGCGGGCTGGGCGGCGTCAAGGGCTTGCCGACGCTGGCATTCATCAGCCAGCTTCTGCGCAATCGCGTAGTAGCCGCGAACCGCCTCGTTTGGATTAATGGCCAGGACGCCACATCGGGCATCCAGTACCGCGGGTTGCCCGGCATAGCGGCTAATCGCGTCCAGCGGCAAGCCGCTAAGCACCGGAATTGCCGACGCCCGAGCGAGGATCAGCGTATGCGAGGTGCGCCCTGTTTTCTCAAGGATCATGCCTGACAGATGCTGCAAATCGAGGCTCAAAAACTGACTGGGCGTCAGATCTTCAGCAACCAGAATCGTTGGTTTTTCCAGCACCAGCGCATGGCGTGGCCGCTTTTCAGGCCAGGTAATGTGCAACAATTGTTCGCTGATATCACGGATGTCGCTGACGCGTTCGCGCAAATAATCGCTGCCGGAAGCCGACAGCTTATCGCATACTTGTTCCATATTGGTGATAATCGCCGCCCCTAACCCCAGATGCTGCTCGAGCATTAATCGGCGAATATTCCCGGCGAACTCATCGTCCTGAATCAGAGACAGATGCGCGCTGAGAATGGTTTTACTCTCACCATCGCGCTGGCGGAGTTGCTGATTGAGCAGCTCCGCCAGCGTCGCCAGACTGTGCTCCAGCCTGGCGTTGTCTTCCGCACTCGCCGCAATCGCGCGATAGCTCTCCAGATTATCACTCTGCCACAGCGTGAGCTGACCTGCCCCCACGCCGCCTGCCAGCACGGTGCCATACAGCAAATCCGGGTTGAGCCGAATCAGCGAACGCGGCAACGGATGCGCCGCCAGTTCCGCCGCCCCAGGCTGAACGCTGTCGCTGTCGATAAACCGCTGCTGAATGTACTCCTCCAGCGCCCGTCTGGCCTGTTCTTCATCATGACCGGTGATGGTTAAGCTACAGCTGTCGTTAAACAGCGTCCCGGTGCCAATCAGCGCCAGCGAGCTTTTCGCATCCGCTTTGGCGTTTTGACGATGGTTGAAAAACATCACCTCACTTTGCCACTGGCTACACTGCTCTTTCAGCTCCCATGCTGGACGCGCATGCAGGCCATTGGGTAACGGGCAAAGAAATTGAATCGTTAGCATAACAACTCCTGATTAGCGCGAAATCAGCACCTGAAATCCGTCAGATGAGCCACGGTTTCGCACGTAAGATGTGAAATAAGCGCCGACAGCAACTGCTGCGTCTGGATGATGTCACGACAGTCGGCAATCGATGCCGCACAGTGCCCATGCCGTGTGGCTGGCCCCATAACAACCGTCGGGATCCCCGTTCCGCTGACGTGTACAGCCCCGCCATCGGTGCCGCCATTACTGAACATATCGAGCTGTAACGGTATACCCGCGTCAGCGGCCACACTTTCAATCCATGCCGTCAGCTTTGGCGGCGCAATCAGCGATTTATCGCTCAACACCAGCATCGGGCCTTTGCCGAGCTGTCGGTGGTTGGCCGCGCCACAATCAAAATTTTTCGCCCAGCAGGCGGTGTCCAGCACGATCGCCACATCGGGGGCAACTGCACGCGCGGCCGTTTGCCCTCCGCGCAGTCCAACTTCCTCACTGGAACTGGCTACCAGCCACACCTCGCAAGGGAGATCGGCGCCATGCCATTCGCGCAGCAGCGCGACCAGCAAATAACATCCAAGCCGGTCATCAAAGGCTTTGCCCATGACGCGTTGGTGCGGCAAAACCTGAAAAGTCGTGTCAAAGGTAACGCGATCGCCTGGGTGCACGCCGGCCTGAAGTACTTCGTCATAAGACCGTGCGCCAATATCCACCCGTAGCGCATTCACCTCATTACCACTGCGCTCTCCGTCGAGCAGCCCCGGGATTTTGCTCTCTTCGCGGGTGGTAATCCGCACCGGCTGCAACTGTCTGGCCGCCATACGCACATTTCCCACTGGCAAGACATCGATCGCTCCTTCGCTGGAAATACTGCGCACAATAAATCCCACTTCATCCATATGCGCACAGATCATTACCTTCGGACCGGTTGATTCATTCAGGCGGATCAACACCGATCCTAACCCATCGAAGCGCACTTCTTTGTGCAGACGATCTGCTTCTTCGAGCAAGATCTGTCGCACCTCCTGTTCTGAGGAGGCGATCGCATCAGCCTCGCTCAGCGCCTTCAGTAGCGATAAGTCCATCACGCCTCTCCCGTGTGTAACAATGTTTTCGCCATGGTGTAGAGCACCTCGCCGCCGTCTGGCGTAACCAGTACCACGTCCTCAATACGTACTCCGCCCTGCCCCGGCAGATAAATACCTGGCTCAACGGTGAGCAGCATTCCCGCCGCCAGAGGCGTCGCATCGGTGGGTGAAAAACGTGGATTTTCATGGACCTCAATGCCGATAGCGTGTCCGGTATTGTGACCAAACTCATTACCATAGCCCGCCTGCGTAATAACTTGCCTGGCTGCGGCGTCCACCTCATTGCAACGCGCGCCGGGTCGGATTGCCGCCACCGCCGCCAGTTGCGCTTCCAGTACAACCTGATAAATCGAAAATAGCGCGCTTTCTTCTGCAGGTTGGTTGGCGTCGGGTAGGCGAAACGTTCGCGTCATATCTGAACAATACCCCTGATACTGTGCGCCAAAATCCAGCGTAATGAACTCACCCGCCTCGACACGCTTGTCGCTGGCTTTGCCGTGCGGCAGCGCCCCGCGCCAGCCGCTGGCGACAATGGTGTCAAAAGAGGCTTTATCTGCGCCGAGCGTACGCATGTACCACTCCAGTTCGGCGGCAATCTCGCGCTCACGCAGACCTGGTTTAATAAAACGCCGTATGTGTTCAGCGCTGAGGTCGGCAATCCGACAGGCTTCACGGATACAGGCTATTTCCTGGGCCGTTTTCACCTGCCGAAGCACGTCCGGCACGGCGCTCACCAGTCTTCCATGCAGTTTGTCTGCCCATGTCTTTGCCGTTTCCCAGCTTACCTGCTCGCCTTCGAACCCCACCGTCTGCAGCTTTTCGTCAGCAATGATGTGATTCACCCGTGAATACAGCGTCTGTGTTCCATCAAGGAGATGGATCTGGTAGCCCTGGGTACGCGTGTCGACATCGGTGTAGTAACGGGCATCGACCAGGATATGCGCGCTTTCATGGCTGATAAACACAAACCCTGAACTGCTGGAGATCCCCATATGCGGCTGTTTATTCTGTCGCGATGACAGCAGCATCGCATCGAGATGTTGCGCCGTCAGCCAGTCACGCAGCGAGGCAAGTAAGCTCATGGTTACAATCCTTTTGATCAGAGGCTTTCGATCAGCAATTTGCCTTTGCGGTACATCAGATGACGCAGGAACACCACCATCAGCGCGGTAATCACCGCACCTAACAGGATCCCTGCCATATAGACACCGAGATTGGTCACCAGCGGCCATGCCCAGATCGCCGACTCAGGGAACCATTGCACCGCACCCAGCCAGACGGCAGCCGTCGATCCGACAATGGCGCCAACCATGTAGGAGGGAATTGCCGTGATGGGGCTTTCCAGCGCAAACGGGATAGCCCCTTCGCTGATGCCCATAAATGCGAGGAACATTGCCGTTTTTCCCTGCGGGTAGAGCTGGGCGCTGAACAGACGCTTACCCGTTAAGCGGCGGTCAAGCAGCGTTGCCAGCCCGAGGCCAATCGGCGGAATAACAATCGCAATAGAGCGCGCGGTGACCGGCAGAACGTGATCGGTGGTAAAGCTGAAGGCGACAAATCCAGCGGCTTTATTAATCGGCCCGCCGAGGTCAATCGCTGTGGCCGCGGAAATCCCCATCGCATACATCAGCGTGCCTTTCTCTCCTGCTGCAGTCAGCAGAGTACGGATGCCGCCGTTGATCCAGCCGCCAAACGGCGTGATCACGTAATACATCGCCAGCATGACAAAAATGGCAGAGAGAATGGGCAGCAAAAAGGTGGTCTTGAACGCCAGCAGGAAATCAGGGAGCTGGATTTTTTGGTTCATCCATTTCACCAGATACCCGGCAACAATCGAGATAATTAGCGCGCCAATAAAGGTAGAGGGTACGGGTGCACTGGTTACCCATTGCAGCGTTGATGGGTCAAAATTCAGCAGCTGCGTAGGCTGAGTAGACATCAGCCCACCGATGAACCCCGCCGGAAACGCCAGCTTGCCGCCGATGGAGTTGGCAACGAACGCGGCAAACATCGGAATAGCAAAACCAAACAGCACGCCGCCAAAAGATTGCGACAGCCAGGCAAACTTCAATAATGAGAGATTAAAACCGGTAAATTTTCCGCTGTTCAGCGCATCCATGATGCCAGTGTCAGCAGGAATATCGAGCCAGCTATAAGCGATCAGTTGCGAGAAGGCGAGAATTACCCCGCCCATAATTAACGTCGGCACCATGCGTGAAATACCCGACATCACATGTTGCGGAAGTTCGCCCCAGAAGCTGTTGCGGGAGGCCGGTGGATTTTTTATTGCCGCTGCCGCACCAGATGCGCCAGGCACAACGGTTGCACTGCGTTTTTTAATGGCCATACGTAGTTCCCTGTCGATGATTATTGTTGTTCAGCGGCAACCATCTCTTCGATCTCTTTAATGATGCCGGCCGCATTTTTTATCGCGTCCTGTAGCGTAATTTCGTAGACATCACGCGACTCAAAACGCTCGTTATCTTCCGGAGTTACGGCAACTGAATGGATGATTAACGTCGCCTCAGCAATATCCTGCGCCGTCAGACGATTTTGAATTCCGTCAGCGCCCTGAGTTTCGATTTTCACTTCATAACCGGCTTCAACCGCCGCTTCTTCCAGAGCCTGCGCCGCCATAAAGGTGTGAGCCAGCCCCATCGGACACGCACAGACAGCAATTAATTTTTTGCTCATATTCATTTCCTCGTAATAGTTAACGAGAGAAATTATGGTCCGAGGCAAGTAGCGACCGTTATCAGACAAATAATGCTTTTACTGGACATATAATCCAGCAATCAGGAAGTGTGACGAAGGTCGGAAAGCTGGGCGGCAGGCATAAAAAAACCGCGTGATTTACGCGGTTTTGCGGGGGAGTGATTGAGGAATTAAAGAATATGCCCCAGCGTCTGGCGCAGATGTGCGCCGGAGCCAAGCAGACCCGGATTATCATGCACAATCAGATACACCGGAATATCCTGAACGTAGGCTTTAAAACGTCCTTTATCTTCAAACCCACCGCGGAAACCGGAAGCTTTAAAGAATTCAAGGAAGCGCGGCACGATCCCGCCAGCGATGTACACGCCGCCAAACGTGCCCAGCGTTAACGCCAGATCGCCGCCAAAGCGGCCCATGATCACACAGAACAGCGACAGCGCGCGGCGGCAGTCGATACAGGAATCTTCCAGCGCACGGGCGGTGATATCCTTCGGCTGCAGATTTTCCGGCAGGCGGCCGTCTGATTTGACGATGGCGCGATACAGGTTCACCAGTCCGGGTCCTGAGAGCACACGTTCAGCAGAAACATGACCGATTTCCGCACGCAGAACCTCAAGGATAATCCCCTCTTCTTCGCTGTTAGGCGCAAAATCCACATGCCCGCCTTCACCCGGCAGACTTACCCAGCGTTTATCAACGTGCACCAGATGCGCCACGCCGAGGCCAGTTCCCGCGCCATACACCGCAATCGGTTTACCTTCGACAGGTTCCGCGCCGCCAAACTGGATCAAATGATCTTTTTTCAGCATAGGGATTGCCATCGACACGGCGGTGAAATCATTAATAATTTCCAGATGGCTAAAGCCCAGATTTTTTTTCATCTCAGCAATAGAGAATGCCCAGGTATGGTTGGTCATTGCCACCCAGTCGCCGGTGATCGGACAGGCAATGGCAATGCAACCATCTTCGACGCTGACGCTATGCTCATCCAGGTACACGCGCACCACAGCCTCCAGACTGGGGTAATCCAGCCCGGAATAGGTTTTTGCCTGCGAAATCTCGCCACTGGCAATGTCGCACAGAGCAAGACGTGCGTTGGTGCCGCCAACATCACCTACTAAAGCATATTTTGTCATTCTTCCACTGCTCCGCTAAAGTCAGAATAAATCTTTGCCACACTGTAAATTCATGGGGGCATAACAACAACGGCCTGAAGGCTGATGCCCGTAGAAAATCGATCCAGATCACACAATTACTTTATCGTTTCAGCACCATTTGCAGCGATGCGGTCGCGCAGGCTGTGCAAACTATATCTATGACTCTGTTTGAAGGAATTGAAAATGCTCCATCCGCGAGCCAGAACGATGCTCTTGCTATCAACTCCCGCGATAATCATTGGCATAGCGTCCAGCCTGGTGTTGATCGTTGTGATGAAAGTCGCTTCCGTTTTACAGCAATTTTTATGGGAGCGTCTGCCGATTAGCATCGGAATTGCCCAGGACTCTCCACTGTGGATCATCGGTATGCTCACGTTAACCGGACTGATGGTCGGGCTTGTCATCCGCTACAGCCAGGGCCACGCTGGTCCGGATCCGGCTTGTGAACCGTTAATCGGAATGCCGGTGGCCGTTTCGGCGCTGCCAGGCCTGCTGGCGGCGCTAATCCTCGGTCTGGCGGGCGGCGTCAGTTTAGGGCCGGAACATCCCATCATGACCGTGAATATCGCCCTCGCAGTGGCGCTTGGCAGCCGCCTCTTTCCGCGCATTGCTAAGCTGGACTGGACCATTCTCGCCTCTGCCGGCACCATCGGGGCGTTATTTGGTACTCCCGTGGCCGCCGCGTTGGTGTTTTCGCAAACGCTGAATAGCTCGAACGATGTTCCTTTATGGGATCGCCTGTTTGCGCCGTTAATGGCCGCCGCCGCAGGTTCACTGACCACCAGCCTGTTCTTTCATCCCCATTTTTCATTGCCCATCGCGCACTATACGCAAATGCATCTGATCGATATCCTCAGCGGTGCGGTCGTTGCTGCTATCGCCATTGCCGCGGGCATGGTGGCCGTCTGGTGTCTACCGCGCTTGCATCATTTAATACATCGGCTTAAACACCCGGTACTGATCCTTGGGGTTGGTGGTTTTATTCTCGGTATTTTGGGTGTAATTGGCGGACCGCTTACCTTATTTAAGGGACTGGATGAAATGCAGCAAATGGCGTTTAGCCAGACGCTGGGGACAACGGATTATTTGCTGCTTGCCGTGATCAAACTGGCGGCATTGGTGGTCGCCGCAGCGAGCGGTTTTCGCGGCGGGCGAATTTTTCCGGCGGTCTTCGTGGGTGTCGCGCTGGGTCTGATGCTGCACGCCCATGTTGAAGCCGTTCCGGCAGCCATCACGGTCTCCTGCGCGATTCTCGGGCTGGTGCTGGTCGTTACCCGCGACGCGTGGCTGAGCCTGTTTATGGCGGCAGTCGTGGTGCCAGACACCACTTTGCTGCCGCTGCTTTGCGTCGTTATGCTCCCCGCCTGGCTTTTATTGGCCGGAAAACCAATGATGATCGCCAGCCGTCCCGAGGAGTAGCTATCCTCCGTTGCGAGATTCCAGCGCACGGGTCACCGTGCGCAATAACTCAGGAAGATCGGCTTTCGGTAGCACCACTTCAATTAATGACAACCGTTGCGGACGGGACAGCCGGGCCAGCACTTCCTCCAGTTGGACCACCTGCTTCACTCGCCAGCATTCCGCCTGACATTCATGACTTAACGCCTGCGGCACCTGCGTCCAGTTCCATCCGGCGATGTCGTTATAGCGCTGATTTGCCCCGTGAATAGCCCTCTCCACGGTATAGCCGTCATTGTTAAGCAGTAAAATCACCGGTGATTGCCCGTCTCTGAGCATAGAGCCCAGTTCCTGGATAGTGAGCTGCGCTGCGCCATCGCCAATAATCAGGATCACCCGGCGGTCCGGGCAGGCTGTTTGCGCGCCAAATGCCGCCGGGAGCGCGTAGCCGATGGAACCCCACAGCGGTTGGACCAAGACTTCCGCACCGCTGGGTAGCGAGAGCGCAGCCGCACCAAATGCCGCCGTTCCCTGGTCGACGAGGATGATGTCATCCGGCGCCAGATAATGCTGCACCGTTGGCCAGAAATTTTCCTGGGTCAGCAGCCCCTTCTCAACCTGGATACGCCTAACTGGCGGACGTTCGGGCGGCAGTGAAAACGACATCTCCAGACACAACTCGCGTAACGTAGTGACGGCCTGTTCCATCGGAACGTTAAACCATTGGGTACCAACACGTGACGCATGGGGCTGAACTTCAATAGTACGCTCCGCTGGTAACCGTTGCGTAAACCCAGCGGTCAGGGTGTCGACAAATTGTGTACCGACGCAAATAATCGTATCGGCATCTTCAATCGCCTGGCGCACATAATCGCTACTGGCTCCGGCGCTGTACGTACCGACAAACGCCGGGTGACGCTCATCAAATAACCCTTTCCCCATCAACAGCGTGGCGTGGGCCATCGGCGTTTCCGCCATCCAACGCTGCAAAACAGGCTGTAAACCAAAGCGCTGCGCGAGAAAGTCGGCCAACAGCGCTACACGCGGACTGTCCAACAGCCGCTCGCGGGCATAATAGCGAAACGCTTCTGCCACGCTGCTTTCCGGTTCGCTCAGAGGAACAATCAGAATGTCATTCGGCGGCGTAGCGGGCTGTTTGGCCACATCAGCAGGCAACATCAGGTAGCCTGGCCTGCGCTCTGTTAACATCGCCCGCAGCACACGGTCAATTTCATAACAGGCGTTTTGTTCATCCAGCATTGCGCTGGCCGTCGTTACCGCCTGCTGCATACGGTAAAAATGCTGAAAGTCACCGTCGCCAAGGGTGTGATGCATCAGTTCCCCGCGACGCTGCGCACCGCGACAGGGCGCGCCGACAACATGTAAGACAGGAACATATTCCGCATAGCTTCCAGCGATACCGTTAATTGCACTTAACTCTCCCACGCCAAACGTGGTGAGCAATGCTCCTGCCCCTGCCACCCTGGCATAGCCATCCGCGGCATAAGCCGCATTTAATTCGTTCGCACACCCAACCCAACGTATGCCGGGATGTTCAATCACGTGGTCAAGAAACTGCAAATTATAATCACCAGGCACACCAAAGAGGTGGCCGACGCCACAGCCTGCCAGCCTGTCCAGCAGATAATCAGCAACGGAATATTGGGTTTGCATGACAGCTATCCTTCTGACGGTAACCTCAATGTTGAGTATCGAAGAACTGTGTTGACTGTCCAGAGAAGCCATAGTGAAGGGGGTGGAAAGCAAAATGTACAGTTTTGCCGATTAAAAATTCATTGCCGCCTGCTTTATGTAAACGTATACACTCAATGACACACGTTATCCGACAGGAGGCTACATGGTTTATCAGGCTGATGAAAATCGCTATCAAACAATGGAGTATCGCCGCTGCGGCCAGAGCGGCCTCAAACTCCCGATTGTCTCTTTGGGTTTGTGGCATAATTTTGGTGATGCCACGCAGGTAGAGAACAGTCGGGCTCTGTTACAGCGCGCATTCGATCTGGGAATTAATCATTTTGACCTGGCGAATAACTATGGTCCACCGCCGGGCTCAGCGGAGCGAAATTTTGGCCGCATTCTGCAGGAAGATTTTTTACCGTGGCGGGACGAGCTGGTCATCTCCACCAAAGCTGGTTACACCATGTGGGAGGGGCCCTACGGCGACTGGGGATCACGCAAATACCTGATTGCCAGCCTCGATCAAAGCCTCAAACGCCTGGGGCTGGAGTATGTTGATATCTTCTATCACCACCGGCCCGATCCTGAAACGCCGCTCAGAGAAACCATGCGCGCGCTGGATCATATTGTCCGTCAGGGTAAAGCGCTATATGTCGGACTGTCTAATTATCCGGCGGAGCTTGCCAGGCAGGCGATTGAAATACTCGACGATTTAGGCACTCCCTGCCTTATCCACCAGCCTAAATATTCCCTGTTTGAACGTTGGGTCGAAAGTGGCCTGCTGTCGCTATTACAGGAAAAGGGGGTTGGCAGTATCGCCTTCTCGCCACTGGCGGGTGGGCAATTAACCGACCGCTACCTGAACGGTATTCCTGCGGACTCGCGCGCGGCAAGCTCCAGCCGTTTTCTTAACCCGGACCAGTTAACGCCACAAAAACTGGAAAAGGTCCGTGCGCTGAACGCGCTGGCAGAACGTCGGGGACAAAAACTTTCTCAGATGGCGCTCGCGTGGGTATTACGGGAAGACAAGGTCACCTCGGTGTTGATTGGCGCCAGTAAACCCGCGCAAATTGAAGACGCCGTTGGCATGCTGGCAAACCGTCATTTCTCTGCCGAAGAGTGCGCGGAAATTGATGCCATTCTGAGCTGATTGAAATAAAGACACATTTATTAACAAAAAGTGCTCTCGCTCGCGATTTAAGAGTTAAGGCGATGAAACGGGGCTTTACTGCCCCGTAATATTACGTTAACAGGCCGGCTACGGCTCGATCGTGAAGGAGAGTAAAAATGTTCAGGTCACTGATTCTGGCGGCAGTCTTATTGGCTTTTACCCCGCTGGCCGCGAACGCTGGCGAAATCACCCTGCTGCCATCAATAAAATTGCAAATTGGCGATCGCGATAATTACGGTAACTACTGGGATGGCGGCCGCTGGCGCGACCGGGATTACTGGCATCATAACTATGAGTGGCGCAAAAACCGCTGGTGGCGTCATGACAATGGCTATCATCGTGGCTGGGATAAACGTAAAGCTTATGAGCGCGGCTATCGTGAAGGCTGGAATGACCGTGACGACCATCGCGGTCGCGGGCGCGGCCACAAACATCATCATTAATGTAACAAAAGAGCCTACGGGCTCTTTTGTTTTTACAAACCCAGCGCGGTTCCCACCAGTAACCAGATATTCAGTGCGACCACTAACACCACAATCATCCAGCCAATGTATTTGACCCAGGCGGTGTTAACCAAATCCCCCATCAATGGGCCGTTGCTGGTAAAGATTAGTAGCGGCACCAACGCAAGGGCAATCCCGAAACTGAGCAACACCTGGCTCATCACCAGAATACGGGTGGGATCCAGCCCCATCAGAATCACAATAAATGATGGCATCATGGTGACAGTACGGCGTACCCACAGCGGAATGTGGAAGCGGATAAACCCCTGCATCACCACCTGCCCCGCCAACGTGCCGACCACAGTAGAAGACAGCCCCGCTGCCACCAGGCTTAAACCAAACACCGTCGCCGCCGCGTGGCTCAACAGCGGTTCAAGGGTCAGGTACGCCTGATCGAGATCGGCGATACCGGTATGCCCGCTAAAATGAAATGCGGCGGCAGCTGTCGCCATCATCGCCAGATTCACAAACCCGGCAATCGTCATGGCGATAGCCACATCCCATTTCGTGGCCGCATAGCGTTGTTGCCGCGTTCCGCCGTGCAGATGCTGGGTTAAAGAAGAATGCAAATAGATCACATGCGGCATGATGGTCGCGCCAAGCACGCCAGCAGCCAGGAACACAGCCTCAGAATTGGGCAGGTTGGGAATAATCATCCCTTTGCTAAGCTGCGCCAGATTGGGTTGGGAAAAGATCAGTTCCACGATGTAAGCCGCTGCCACAAACAGCAGCAAGCCGCCAATGACTTTTTCCAGCGGTTTTTGCCCGCGGCGCTGCAGCATCAGAATTAAAAACGTCGCGATACCGGTAAGTACGGCCCCCTGCAATAATGAAACACCCAGGATCAGTTTGAAACCAATCGCAGCGCCAATAAACTCAGCAAGGTCGGTCGCCATGGCGATAATTTCAGCCTGCACCCAGTAAAACCATACCACCGGACGAGGATAATGATCGCGAATTTGCTCCGCCAGGTTTTTACCGGTGGCAATACCCAGTTTTGCCGACAGCACCTGAATCAGCATTGCCATCAGGTTTGCCCAGACCACAACCCACAACAGTTTATAGCCAAAGCTGGCCCCTGCCTGGATATTGGTGGCAAAGTTACCCGGATCGATATAGCCGATCGCCGCGATGAACGCAGGTCCCATTAATGCGAGCTTCAACTTGCGCGCTGCCCGTCCACTGCTACTCTCAACGCGATCGTTAGTCATTTTAGTGCCTCAGAAACATAGCCTTTGCTATGTTTCAAGCTACGCTTATTGAGAATGATTATCAAATTCATTTTAATGGGTGAAGTTGATTTCTCTGATAGCTTTTGTCTATGGATCGATAAGGATTCTTGAAAGACTGGTGAGATGTTTGATTATTGTTATGAGATTAGCACAATGACATAACTTTTCACTTCCCTACTCAACATAACGGAAGTGTATCACCGATCACTAATTTTGAATCTCGTCACAGGTCCTTATTATAGTGTGTGTTTGATCTCGTTTTCTTTATGGTTGTTACATAGAATGTGCACGAAAACTAAACCTGCCTCATATTTGGAGCAAATATGGACCGCGTTCTTCATTTTGTCCTGGCCCTTGCCGTGGTTGCGGTACTCGCACTGCTGGTAAGCAGTGACCGTAAAAAAATCCGCATTCGTTATGTTATTCAACTGCTTGTTATTGAAGTGTTACTGGCATGGTTCTTCCTGAACTCTGATGTCGGTCTGGGCTTCGTGAGAGGCTTCTCCGAGATGTTTGAAAAACTGCTCGGCTTCGCTAATGAAGGGACAAACTTTGTCTTCGGCAGCATGAACGACAAAGGCCTGGCATTCTTCTTCCTGAAAGTGCTTTGCCCGATCGTCTTCATTTCCGCGCTGATCGGTATTTTGCAGCACATCCGCGTTCTACCGGTTGTTATTCGCGCGATTGGTTTCCTGTTATCCAAAGTCAACGGTATGGGCAAGCTGGAATCCTTCAACGCCGTCAGCTCCCTGATCCTGGGTCAGTCCGAGAACTTTATCGCCTATAAAGATATTCTCGGCAAAATGTCCCGCAACCGTATGTACACCATGGCTGCAACGGCGATGTCGACCGTTTCCATGTCTATCGTCGGCGCGTATATGACCATGCTGGAGCCGAAGTACGTGGTTGCTGCGCTGGTTCTGAACATGTTCAGCACCTTCATCGTGCTGTCGCTGATCAACCCCTACACCGTTGATGCCAGCGAAGAAAATATTCAGATGTCTAACCTGCACGAAGGTCAGAGCTTCTTCGAAATGCTGGGTGAATACATCCTGGCAGGTTTCAAAGTAGCCATTATCGTTGCAGCCATGCTGATTGGTTTCATTGCGCTGATCGCCGCCCTGAACGCCCTGTTCGCTACCGTAACCGGTTGGTTTGGCTACAGCATCTCCTTCCAGGGCATCCTGGGCTACATCTTCTACCCTGTTGCATGGGTGATGGGTGTGCCGTCCAGCGAAGCGCTGCAGGTGGGCAGTATCATGGCAACCAAACTGGTTTCTAACGAATTCGTCGCGATGATGGATCTGCAGAAAATCGCCTCTACGCTCTCTCCACGCGCCGAAGGCATCATCTCTGTGTTCCTGGTCTCCTTCGCTAACTTCTCTTCTATCGGGATTATCGCCGGTGCGATTAAAGGCCTGAACGAAGAGCAAGGTAACGTGGTGTCCCGCTTTGGTCTGAAGCTGGTATACGGCTCTACGCTGGTGAGCGTACTGTCCGCGTCCATTGCAGCTCTGGTGCTGTAAGCGTCAGGCAACGTAATTGTGACAAGACCGGGGAGATTTCCCCGGTTTTTTTATGTCTGCTATTCAGCAAACCAAAGAGACAGAGAGTGAGAACTGGCAGGATGCAGAAACAAAAAACCCCCGCTTTTCAGCGAGGGTTTAAATTTTGGTGGAGCTAAGCGGGATCGAACCGCTGACCTCTTGCATGCCATGCAAGCGCTCTCCCAGCTGAGCTATAGCCCCACGATGCTTTTACGTACATACCAAATTCATTGGGATTAAATTTGGTGGAGCTAAGCGGGATCGAACCGCTGACCTCTTGCATGCCATGCAAGCGCTCTCCCAGCTGAGCTATAGCCCCGTCACGTAAAGCTTGTCGAGTTGACGGGCGGCATCATATGAATTCCCTTCGCGTGTGTCAACGGCAAAATTAGCTCATAGAATTCAATCGCTGAAAAAGCAGTCAAATGAAGAACATTGCGTAACAACTCGCATTCAGTAGTTAAACGCGTCACGGTTTCTACTAAAATGGTGCTATAAAATGAACCACTAATTAACCCCACGACTATTCAGGGAATCGTTATGTTCAAGGAACGGATGACGCCAGAAGAGCTTGCTAATCTGACCGGATACAGCCGACAGACCATCAATAAATGGGTGCGCAAGGAAGGTTGGGCTACATCACCAAAACCAGGCGTTCAGGGCGGTAAAGCCCGTCTGGTTCACGTCACCGAACAAGTTCGTGAATACATTCGCAGCGCCGAGCGTTCAGCCGAAGGTTTATCAGATAACTTATCGTTATCCGGCGATACCTCTATTGAAGCTCTGCTGATTAGGCTCGCCAAAGAGATGACACCGTCAGAACAGAAAATGTTTACGTCACTGATCCTGCGTGAAGGCATTACGGGTTTATTACAACGCTTAGGGATCCGCGATAACAAATAATATGAAAAAATTACGCAGCAAAATGACGACCGAAGAGCTGGCGGAATGTCTCGGGGTCGCCAAACAAACCGTCAATCGTTGGATCAGAGAACAAAACTGGACCACCGAAAAATTTCCCGGTGTTAAAGGTGGTCGTGCAAGACTTATTCATATCGACTCCGGCGTCCGCACGTTTCTGCTCAACATTCCCGCTTTTCGCAAAGTTCCTGAGGTTTATCAGGCTGAAGAGCCGCTGGCAGAATACACCCATGTAGTGCGCAGCCATGCCTGCCGCCAGATAATTAGCGCGCTGGATAATATGTCTCCAACGGAACAAGAAAAGCTGGCGATGTATATCTCGCGCGAAGGGATTCGTAATTTCCTTATCCGTCTGGGGATTGATGAGTCTGAATAACGGATAAAAAAACGGCAGGAGTGCATCCTGCCGTTGTGTCATCAATCAGCCTGAATTACTGCTGACTTTCACGCTCTGCAATAAACGCCAGCGCTTTGTTAATACGCTCAACGCTGCGGGATTTGCCAATCGCATGCACCGTGACGTCTAACGCCGGGGACTGACCCGCGCCGGTTACCGCGACACGCAGCGGCATCCCAACTTTACCCATGCCCACTTCCAGCTCATCAGCGGTTGCCTGAATCGCGTGGTGGACGTTTTCTGCCGTCCACTCGGTAATGGCGGCCAGTTTGTCGCGAACCACTTCCAGAGGCTGACGCGCAACCGGACGCAGGTGTTTCTTCGCCGCGTCGGCATCGAACTCAGCAAAGTCTTCGTAGAAGTAGCGGCAGCTCTGCGCCATCTCTTTCAGAGTCTTACAACGCTCGCCCAGCAGTTTCACCAGCTCAGACAGTTGAGGCCCAACGCGGGTATCGATATTTTCCTGCTCAATGTGCCATTGCAGATGCGTTGCCACATATTCCGGCGCCAGCGCATTAATGTAGTGATGGTTCAACCACTGCAGTTTTTCAGTGTTGAACGCGCTCGCAGACTTGCTCACCGCACCGAGGGAGAACAGTTTAATCATCTCTTCACGGGTGAAGATTTCCTGATCGCCGCTGGACCAGCCCAAGCGTACCAGATAGTTCAGCAGCGCTTCCGGCAGGTAGCCGTCATCGCGGTACTGCATCACGCTGACCGCACCGTGACGTTTAGAGAGTTTTTTACCGTCGTCGCCGTTGATCATCGACACGTGCGCGTAAACCGGCACCGGCGCGTTCAGCGCTTTCAGGATGTTGATCTGACGCGGGGTGTTATTGATATGGTCTTCGCCACGAATAACGTGGGTAATTTCCATATCCCAGTCGTCGACCACCACACAGAAGTTGTAGGTCGGGGAACCGTCGGTACGGCGGATGATCAGATCGTCCAGCTCCTGGTTACTGAATTCGATCGGCCCACGGATCTGATCGTCAAAAATAACGGAACCGTCCTGCGGGTTGGCAAAACGCACCACGCACGGCTCGTCGGCGGCATGGTGCTCATGACCATGGCGGCAGCGGCCGTCGTAACGCGGCTTCTCACCGTTCGCCATCTGCTCTTCGCGCAGCGCATCCAGGCGCTCTTTGGAGCAGTAGCACTTATATGCGGTGCCTGCTTCCAGCATTTCATCAATAACAGCGTTGTAGCGATCAAAACGTTTGGTCTGGAAGTACGGGCCTTCATCCCATTCCAAATTCAGCCAGTTCATACCATCCATAATGGCTTCAATAGCTTCCGGCGTGGAGCGTTCGAGATCGGTGTCTTCAATACGCAGCACAAACTCACCGCCATGGTTACGTGCAAAAAGCCAGGAATAAAGAGCAGTACGCGCACCGCCGACGTGCAGGTAACCTGTCGGGCTTGGCGCGAAGCGAGTTTTGATTTTCATGAAATGGCCTTACGTTTATAAAGATGCCGACAACCGGCAAATCCAGGGAAGATTATCAGGCTCGTATTCTATCACTGTGGTCTGATTCCTCAATGTTGATCGGGTTGGAACATCACGCTTTGCCATTTTCGTATACAAATCATGCTGCATGGATTGTTTTGCGATCGTTTTGTTTAAATTTACGACGAACGAACAATTTCTTTAGAAAATGCGTTGACTCATTTTCAACTCTCCCTATAATGCGACTCCACACAGCGGGGGTGATTAGCTCAGCTGGGAGAGCACCTCCCTTACAAGGAGGGGGTCGGCGGTTCGAACCCGTCATCACCCACCAACTACTTTATGTAGTCTCCGCCGTGTAAAACAAGAAATTGAGAAGTGGGTGATTAGCTCAGCTGGGAGAGCACCTCCCTTACAAGGAGGGGGTCGGCGGTTCGAACCCGTCATCACCCACCAACTACTTTATGTAGTCTCCGCCGTGTAAAACAAGAAATTGAGAAGTGGGTGATTAGCTCAGCTGGGAGAGCACCTCCCTTACAAGGAGGGGGTCGGCGGTTCGATCCCGTCATCACCCACCACTTTCTCGCCAGCTGGATTTCTTGTTAAAATGTGAAGTACCGAAGTGGGTGATTAGCTCAGCTGGGAGAGCACCTCCCTTACAAGGAGGGGGTCGGCGGTTCGATCCCGTCATCACCCACCACTTCGGGTCGTTAGCTCAGTTGGTAGAGCAGTTGACTTTTAATCAATTGGTCGCAGGTTCGAATCCTGCACGACCCACCAATGTAAAAAGGCGCCCTAAAGGCGCCTTTTTGCTATGCGCAAAATTCAACGATTCAGAATCTGCTTGCCTGATGCACTGCGCTTATCAGGCCTACAGACGGCCTGACACGTAGGCCGGATAAGACTTTAGTCGCCATCCGGCACAGTCATCATACCGTTAACGCTGCCACCAGTTTCTCCAGTGCTGGCGTCGCCTGTTGCTGGTCATACACAATATACAAATCTGCCGGAATACGTTCCTCTAACGGACGGAACACCACACCCGGCCAGCTCATCTGCGCATAACTGTCTGCAATCAACGTAATTCCAACCCCCATACTGATCATCGCCAACACCGTTTGCGGCTCCTTCACCTCGCGAATAATCATTGGCGAAAATCCGGCGCTTTGGCAAACGCGCTGTAAAAATGCCCAGTCGGTATGAATGGACGGCATTGTGACAAAATATTCGTTCCGCAACGCTTCCAATGGTATCGCGGCAAGTTCAGCCAGGGGATGCTCTTCTGGCATCGCCACCAGAAAAGAGGATTCGTGCAAACGCAGGCTGGTAAATCCAGGAGAAGGCTCAGTGGCCATCCGCCAAATTCCCGCATCCAGTTCACGTCGTTCCAGCATCGTCATCTGCATTGCAGGCATGTTCTCGCGAAACAGCACCTCAACGTTAGGGTTATCTTTTAAGAAACGCCGCATCACGGGGCGCATTTTCCCCCACATCGCCGTCCCGATAACACCAAGCTCAATCCGCCCCGCCTCGCCGCGACCAATCTGCTCGACTCTCGCCAGCGCCTGATTCGCACTGGATAGCAATCGGCGCGACTCTTCCATCAAAATTTTTCCGGCGTGAGTTAAGGCTACACTGCGAGAATGTCGGATAAATAGCAAAGTGCCGAGCTGTTGTTCCAGCTCTTTAATATGCGTACTGAGCGGTGGTTGCGACATATTCAGGCGAGCAGCAGCGCGTCCAAAATGCAGTTCTTCTGCGACAGCAAGAAAATAACGCAGTAACTTCAGATCGATACGGTGCGTGCGTTCCATGGATAGTGCGCTCCTGAGGACAAAGGATAATGCGCAAAGTTACCACATCGCAGCGCAGAACATGAAACGGCAGGTATCAGGACCCCGCCGCTAATGTCACGTTAATGTGCCAGTGATTTCTGCACCCGCCGTTCAGGGTCATGTTTATATTTGAAGAACAACGCAAAGATAACCGCAAGCGCTAACGCATACGCGGCAAACACCAGCCAGATGGTTTGCCAATCCTTAACGCCATCGACAGAGAAGTAATCTACCGCCATCCCGCTCAGGATTGAACCCACCCAAGCGCCCACGCCGTTGACCATCGTCATAAATAGCCCCTGCGCACTGGCGCGAATGTTAGAACTCACTTCCTGCTCTACAAACACCGATCCTGAAATATTGAAGAAATCAAACGCGCAACCGTAGACAATCATCGACATCAGCAGCATAACAAAGCCGACCGGGGACGGATCGCCAAAGGCAAAAAAACCAAAGCGCAGCGTCCACGCCAGCATGCTCATTAGCATTACCGTTTTAATACCAAAGCGTTTGAGGAAGAACGGGATGGTGAGGATAAAGCCCACTTCCGCCATCTGCGAAACTGAAAGCAGGATAGAGGGATACTTCACCACAAAACTGTCGGCAAACTCAGGATTACGGGCAAAATCATGCAGGAACGGATTGCCGAAAACATTAGTGATTTGCAGTACCGCCCCCAACATCATCGCAAACAAAAAGAAGATAGCCATGCGTGGATTTTTAAACAAAACAAAAGCATCCAGCCCAAGCTTGCTGGCAAGCGTTGTGTTCGCTTTCTTCTCTGCAACCGGAATTTTCGGCAACGTCAACGCATACAGCGCCAGCAATAACGATGCGCCAGAAGCGATATACAGTTGCGCACTGCTGAGCTCCAGTCCCATCAGGCTCACCGTCCACATGGCCACAATAAACCCTATAGTGCCAAACACGCGAATGGGGGGGAAAGCGGTGACCGGATCCTGACCCGATTGTGCAAGGCATGAGTATGAGACGCTGTTCGATAACGCAATCGTCGGCATATATGCCATCGCGTTAACCAACATCACCCAAAACATCGTCTGGGGATCAGTAACGGTGGTGGCGTATAGCAACACCCCCGCGCAGACCAGATGACAAAGCATATAGGCGCGTTCGGCGCGTAGCCATTTATCGGCGATGATCCCCATAATGCCCGGCATGATTATCGCCGCCAGCCCTTTTGAACTGTAGACCATACCCACATTCGCGCCGGTAAAATCAAGGGTATTAATCATGTAAGAACCCAGGGTGACCAGCCAGCTTCCCCAGATGAAATATTGCAAAAACGACATGAGCTTTAAGCGAGATGCGATACCCATTTTCCCGTTCCTTGCCAAAAAAGTAAGACCCCGCAAGCGGGGTCATTTTCTAATTATTCAGGCCAGTTTGCGCAAAAAGCCGCAGATCAGATTGATAAAATTCTGCCGAGAAAGTTCAGCTGCCGCCAGCGTCTGCGCGTGAGATAATTTCACATCGCCCAACCCTTCAGCCAGGTTAGTGATAGCTGCGACCGCAACCACTTTCAGACCGCAGTGGCGTGCAGAGATAACTTCAGGCACCACCGACATCCCCACCACATCGCCACCAATGATTTGCATCATGCGAATTTCTGCCGCGGTTTCAAAATTTGGCCCCGGATAAGAGACAAATACGCCTTCGCTCAGCGGGAAACCTTCTTCTGCGGCAACGGTTTGTAGGATTGCACGATATTCAGCATCATAGGCATTCGCCAGCGAAAAGAATCGCTCGCCAAAACGCTCATCGTTAAGTCCCACCATCGGTGTACCAGGCATCGTATTGATGTGATCGCTAAGCGCAACCAGACTACCTGGCCCAACTTCAGGGCGGAGGGAGCCTGCGGCATTAGTACAAAATAACAGTTCACAGCCCAGCAGCTTCAGTGTGCGAATGGCATCGGTCATCACCGTCATACCGCGCCCTTCATAAAAATGCCCGCGACCTTTCATACAGGCCACCGGTACGCCCGCCAGATTTCCCAGCACAAGTTCACCGGCATGACCGTGAACGGTGCTCACCGGGAACCCGGGAAGTTTCTCGTAAGAGATGGCCACCGCATCCTCAATTTGATCCGCCAACGCGCCCAGGCCTGAGCCAAGAATAAAAGCGACACGTGGAGTGAAATCCGGCTTATAGCTACGAATAATATCGGCGCTGTACCAGGGATTTTGCGAGAAAAGAGAGTGGCTCATGAGATATCCTTAATACTGAGTAATCGAAATAACATCGCGTACCGGACTGTTATAGCGGGACTACGCAATCGATTACCAATACCGTTTATCCCGATAAGCGATAGTAAATCTGTATCGATGAGTTGCACTAAATTAGCTTGAAATCACATTATTTTCGAGCCAGAAATGGCACAGGAATACAGATACATGAAGGTTTGGGATTTTAATGATTAAACTCCACTCGGCCGTATTGTCGCTGAAGTTCTGTTCGCTGATGCCGATACTCATGTTTTATGGCACGAGGAATCCGTATGACAACTATCAACGTTTCCACCCCAACTGTTCAAAGCAGTAGCGGCGGTGGAAAAGCATCAGCTGGGAATGACATCTCCGCAAAAATTGCACAAATCACCCAAAAGATAACCAAGCTAACCCAGCAGCTCAAAGATATCCCCAATAGCAGTGGCAGTGTTGAGCAGAAACGCGAGCAGCAAGAGCTTATTCAGACTCAAATCAAGATGTTACAAGCACAGCTGGCTCAATTGTTGCGCCAGCAGGCCGAGGAGTCACAGCAAAAGCAAAGCGCCGATCAAAGAAAAGCTGAGGGCGTCAACAATGCTACCGGCCAACATCAGGTCGATATTTATATCTGATACAACGGATCTCGGGCACGACCGGCGGTTAATTCACTGGCCTGCATCCGCACTACGTCCCACAGCGCCTGGGCTGCAGTCGATAAAGAACGATTTTTACGTCGTGCCAGCATCAATTGTCGTTCCACAACCGGCGTCAGGCGTTTTACCTGCAAATGGCTGCCCTGTGGCAGAGGAAGCGCCAGCGCGGGCAGTACGCTGATACCAATGCCCGCCTCTACCATCGGAAACAACGTAGCCGGGTGACCAATCTCCTGAACAATATTGGCATCAATCGAAAAGTGGGCCAGCGCCGCATCGATCAGCGGTCGACTGCCGGAAGCGTAATCCTGTAGCACCAGACGCTCATGATAGAGATCCTGCCAGTTTACCCATTCCCGCTGGGCTAACGGATGATCCTGCCGACACAGCAACAGGAAAGGTTCGGACAGTACGGCTTCACACTGCAGATCGGTCACAGCACCAGGATCAATCACAATGCCAAAATCGACTTCTCCCTGGCGAATGCTTTCCAGCACCCACTGCTGTGGCCTGTCGTGCAGCACAAAATCGATCGCAGGATAAAGCTGATTACTCTGGGCAATACACTGTGGAATCAGGTGCGCGGAGATCGTCTGGCTGGCGGCAACGCGCACCGTTCCGGTTAACTGTGTCCCCACCTGGCCTGCTTCACGCAGGGTGCTGTGCAGTTCATCCAGAATACGCTCCAGTCGTGCCGCCAACTGATGCCCGGCTTCTGTCAGTACCACTTCTCGCGTTGTTCTATCTAATAACCGGACGCCCGTCTGCCCTTCCAGCTCTTTAACGCTATGGCTGACTGCCGACTGGCTTAAGCCAATGATATCCCCCGCCCGGCTAAAACTTTTAGCCTGAGCGACGGTAACAAAAATACGGAGCTGACGCAGAGAGTAATTCATCTATTCGATTCATATATGGATGCAATAAATCAATTTTATTTCTCAAACGGAAAAACGCAAAATGTTCCTACCGAATTTCAGGAGCTTTTATGAAACTATTTCGTATTCTTGATCCGTTCACGATAACGCTAATTACCGTCGTTTTACTGGCTTCCTTTTTCCCGGCCGAGGGCGGTTTTGTCCCTTTTTTTGAAGGCTTAACCACCGCCGCCATTGCCCTGCTGTTTTTTATGCACGGGGCAAAGCTGTCGCGTGAGGCCATTATTGCCGGTGGTAGCCACTGGCGTTTGCATCTGTGGGTCATGTGCAGCACTTTCGTCGTCTTCCCGGTATTGGGTGTTCTGTTCGCGTGGTGGGCACCGGTCAATGTTGACCCGATGCTGTATTCCGGTTTCCTGTATCTGTGTATTTTGCCGGCCACGGTGCAGTCGGCCATCGCCTTTACATCGCTGGCCGGAGGTAACGTCGCCGCCGCCGTGTGCTCCGCTTCGGCCTCCAGCCTGCTGGGTATTTTCCTTTCACCACTGCTGGTAGGCCTGGTGATGAATATGCACGGCGCGGAAGGCAGCCTGGAGCAGGTGGGGAAAATTATGCTGCAACTGCTGCTGCCATTCGTGTTGGGACATCTTTCGCGTCCATGGATTGGTAACTGGGTATCACGACATAAAAAATGGATCGCCAAAACGGACCAATCCTCCATTTTACTGGTGGTGTACTCCGCCTTTAGCGAAGCCGTCGTTAACGGGATCTGGCACAAAGTAGGAATTGGCTCACTGCTTTTTATCAGCGTGGTCAGCATCGTTCTGCTGGCAATTGTGATTGGCATAAACGTCTTTGTTGCCCGGAAATGCGGCTTCAATAAAGCCGATGAAATCACCATTGTCTTCTGCGGTTCGAAAAAGAGCCTGGCGAATGGGATCCCAATGGCAAATATTCTGTTCCCGACTTCGGTGATTGGCATGATGGTGCTGCCGTTGATGATCTTCCATCAAATTCAGCTGATGGTCTGCGCCGTATTGGCCCGTCGCTACAAGCAACAGACGGACGCATTGCAGGCGCAGCAGAAAAGCCCCGCCGCAAAAGCTTAAAGCGGGCGTTTCAGGGGCTGCACCAGTTGCGTCAGCCCCTCAGTTTTAATCAGCAGCGTGATTTGCATCAGCTCGCCCAGTTTACCCGGCGGGAATTCATCCTTACGGGCAAACCACAGCAGATACTCTTCCGGGACATCAATCAGCCGACGCCCCTTATATTTGCCAAAGGGCATCACGGTGTTGGCGATTTCAACCAGCTGCTCTTTTTCCATCTCAGGCACCCAGTAAGCGGATCATTTCAGCTTCATCAATCACGCTAATACCGAGTTCCTGCGCTTTTGCCAGTTTCGAACCCGCCGCTTCGCCGGCAATAACCAGATCGGTTTTCTTCGACACGCTACCGGCCACTTTCGCGCCCAGTTCGGTCAACCGTGCTTTGGCGTCATCACGCGACATCAGGCTCAGGCTTCCGGTCAGCACCACCGTTTTGCCCGCGAAGGGGCTGTCGATTTCCTCAGCGTTGATAACCACTGGCGCGGGCCAGTGAATGCCCTGCGCCAGTAACTGGCCTATCACCTCGCGGTTGCTCTCTTCGGCAAAGAAATTAAACACGTGCGTCGCCACCACAATGCCGACATCCGGCACTTTTTGCAGCTCGTCAATAGAGGCCGCTTCCAGCGCTTCAAGCGTGCCGAAATACGCCGCCAGACCTGCGGCTGTGGCCTCGCCGACTTCACGAATGCCCAGCGCGTAGAGGAAACGGGCAAACGTCGTTTCTTTCGCTTTTTCCAGCGCATTCACCACGTTTTGCGCCGACTTCGGCCCCATCCGATCGAGCCCGGTCAGCTTGCCTGCCGTCAAGGTGAAGAGATCTGCTGGCGTATGGACATACTCTTTCTCGACCAGTTGATCGATAATTTTGTCGCCCATACCGTCAACGTCGAGCGCACGGCGGGAAACGAAATGTTTCAGCGATTCCTTACGCTGTGCCCCGCAAATCAGGCCACCGGTACAGCGAGCGACCGCTTCGCCTTCCACACGTTCAACATCAGACCCGCACACCGGACAATGCTGTGGAAACACGATTTCACGCGTCTCTTCCGGGCGCTCGGAAAGCACCACGTTGACGACCTGCGGGATCACATCGCCCGCCCGGCGAATAACGACTTTATCGCCAATACGCAACCCCAGACGATCGATTTCATCGGCATTATGCAGAGTGGCGTTACTGACCAGAACCCCGGCAACCTGAACCGGCTCAAGACGAGCGACGGGCGTAATCGCCCCGGTACGTCCGACCTGAAACTCAACCTCGCGTACAAAGGTCATCTGCTCCTGCGCCGGAAACTTAAAAGCCACTGCCCAGCGCGGCGCGCGAGCGACAAAGCCCAGTTGCTCCTGCAACGCCATGGAGTTGACTTTAATCACCACACCGTCAATATCGAAGCCCAACGTCGGTCGGTCTTCTTCAACCTTGTGATAGTAAGCGAGTACTTCCTCCGGTGAGTCACACAGCGCTACCCTGTCGCTTACCGGCAGTCCCCACTCTTTAAATTGCAGCAGACGGCCGAGGTGAGTATCAGGCAGCACGCCGCCTTCCAGCACACCAACGCCATAGCAGAAGAAAGTAAGCGGTCGCTTCGCCGTGATACGTGGATCAAGCTGACGTAATGACCCGGCTGCCGCGTTGCGCGGGTTAGCAAACACTTTATTGCCAGTGCGGCGGGCTTCTTCATTAATTTTTTCAAATCCGGCCTGTGGCAGGAACACTTCCCCGCGCACTTCCAGACGGGCGGGAATATTTTCGCCACGCAGTTTTAACGGGATCGCGCGGATAGTGCGCACGTTAGAGGTAATGTCCTCCCCCGTGGTGCCATCACCGCGCGTTGCGGCGCTGACCAGCACGCCGTTTTCATACAGGATACTGACCGCCAGGCCGTCCAGTTTCAGTTCACAGCACCAGGTCAGCTTATCGGTGCTCTTCAGTCGGTCCTGCACGCGCTTGTTGAAGGCGAGAAAACTCTCCTCATCAAACACGTTATCCAGCGACAGCATTGGCACTTCATGGCGAATCTGGCTGAACGCCGACAACGGAGCGGCGCCAACGCGTTGGGTTGGCGAGTCAGGGGTAACCAGGTCCGGGTGCAGCGCTTCCAGCTCGCGCAGTTCGCGCATCAGACGATCATATTCCGCATCGGGAATTTCCGGCGCGTCCATCACATGGTAGAGATACTCATGATGGCGAAGCGTGGTTCGCAGTTCTGTCAGTTGTTGTTCGATTGATTCCATATCGCACCATCAATGATAAAAAACCCCCGACAGGCGGGGGTTTAGCAAGGAGATGTCACGCCAGAAGTAAATCAGGCGTGAGATTCTTTAACTTCGCGGATGCGGTCCTGATATTCGCGCAGTTTCTGCGGCGTCATCATACGACGTTGATCGTCGAGCACCACACCGCCAACTTCATCAGCAATGTGCTGCGCGGACTGCAGCATCAGCTTAAAGTTTTGCAGCTCGTCGCCATAGGACGGAACCTGCATAAAAATAGTCACGCCAGGCGTGCTGAAGTCGCCCGTCATCTCCGGGTCAAACGTCCCAGGATTAACCATGTTGGCAAGACTGAACAGCGACGGACCACTACCATCCGGGCTCAAATGGCGATGGAAAATATTCATATCGCCAAATTTAAAACCGGCTTGCTGAATGCTGTTAAGCAGCACATCACCGTTGAGCTCGCTACCATGGTGGGCCGCAACGTTCATAATGATGACCGCTTCTTTACGCTGCGGTTTTTCTGCAACAGGCGCTTCTTCGACTACCGGCTCAGGCTGCGGTTGATGTTCAACGACAGGCTCTGCTGGCTGGAAGGTTTGTGGCGCAGGTTGCGGAGCCTGCTGCACCGGCTGCTGAACCTGAGGGGCAACAGGCTGATGCTGCACCGGCTGTTGCACCGGTTGCGGCTGAACAGGCTGATGTTGCACAGGCTGTTGCGGTTGAACAGGCTGAGGCGGCTGCTGAACATGCGGCGGCGGTACCGGCTCTTGTGCAGGCTGCTGCGCGGTTGGACGCGGCTGAGCAGACGCATAAGGCGGCTGGTACTGGTGTTGCGGCGACTGAGGAGGAACACCATGTTCCTGCGCGTTACCGGGAGCATGATTCACACGATGAACGCGAACTTCGCCCACGCCTTCGTCTTCCTCGACGTTGTCGTCGAACGAATCCTCGTCTTCACGTTTAGACTTCATGCGTTTCAGTGGGCGATCGCGGAATATAGAAGACCGCTCTTTACGGCTAGTCCAAAAACCATGTACCAGTAAAGCGATTATGGCGATCGCGCCAACAATGATTAATATCAGACGCAAATCCTGCATCATTATATTCTCTGTTGTTCTAACACCTTGCCACCACGGCAAACATTTACTCACTAAGAGTATTTGTCGATTACGCCAAGTGCAAGTGCACTCTTGGCTTTCACGGCATAAAGATGAACAAAATTGTGCTTTTTGCTGTTTTTTCGAACATTTCCGAACAGCTTAACGCTCAACAACCCGGTAAGATACACCAGGTTTACCAGAGCTTATATAACAAGGAGTATGTCCTGACCATGGTTTCATCATCTGCAGTTGTACCTCGCAGCGGCCTTTATTACTTTTCTCAGGGATGGAAGCTCATCTCCCAACCGGGCATTCGTCGGTTTGTTATTCTGCCTTTGCTGGTGAATATCCTGTTGATGGGCGGCGCATTCTGGTGGTTATTTACCCAACTCGATAGCTGGATCCCTGCGTTGATGAGCCACGTACCTGACTGGCTTCAATGGCTCAGCTATTTACTGTGGCCGATCGTCACCATCTCCGTACTGTTAGTGTTCGGCTACTTGTTCTCCACCATTGCCAACTGGATTGCCGCACCGTTTAACGGTTTACTGGCGGAGCAACTTGAAGCGCGCTTAACGGGCGCAACGCCACCCGACACTGGCGTTCTCGGCATCATGAAAGACGTTCCACGCATTATGAAGCGTGAATGGCAAAAGCTGGCGTGGTATCTCCCGCGCGCTTTCGTGTTGCTGATCCTCTATTTTATTCCCGGCATTGGACAGACCGTCGCCCCGGTGCTGTGGTTCCTGTTCAGCGCGTGGATGCTGGCCATTCAGTATTGCGATTATCCGTTTGATAACCATAAGGTTCCCTTTAAGGAAATGCGCATTGCGCTGCGTACGCGTAAGGTGACCAATATGCAGTTTGGCGCGTTGACCAGCCTGTTCACCATGATCCCGGTGCTCAATCTGTTCATCATGCCGGTGGCGGTTTGTGGCGCCACGGCGATGTGGGTAGACTGCTATCGTGCTAAGCACGCGTTATGGAAGTAATGCAAAAATGTGTAAAAGCGGGCTGGCTTATGCCCGCTCTTATTCCATACTGCAAGGCATTATTTCCCATCAGCATATAGATATGCGATTTCCTTACTTCCCCATACTTTCTCAACAGGTATGCTGAAGCGGTATCCCAATTTCATACAGTTAAGGACAGGCCATGAGTAAGATTTTTGAAGACAACTCGCTGACTATCGGTCATACGCCGCTGGTTCGACTGAACCGTATCGGTAACGGACGCATTCTGGCGAAGGTGGAATCACGTAACCCGAGCTTTAGCGTTAAATGCCGTATCGGTGCCAATATGATTTGGGATGCCGAAAAACGTGGGGTGCTGAAACCGGGCGTTGAGCTGGTTGAACCGACCAGCGGCAACACCGGGATTGCGCTGGCCTACGTTGCCGCCGCACGTGGTTACAAGTTGACGTTAACCATGCCGGAAACCATGAGCATTGAGCGCCGCAAGCTGTTAAAAGCGCTGGGCGCGAATCTGGTGCTGACCGAAGGCGCAAAAGGGATGAAGGGCGCGATCCAGAAAGCGGAAGAAATTGTGGCCAGCGATCCGGAAAAATTCCTGTTGCTGCAGCAGTTCAGCAACCCGGCCAACCCGGAAATCCACGAAAAAACCACCGGCCCGGAAATCTGGGAAGATACCGATGGCCAGGTTGATGTCTTTATTTCCGGCGTCGGCACCGGCGGTACGCTGACTGGCGTGACCCGTTACATTAAAGGCACCAAAGGTAAAACGGATCTGATCACCGTCGCGGTAGAACCGACCGACTCACCGGTTATCGCCCAGGCCCTGGCGGGCGAAGAACTCAAACCAGGCCCGCATAAAATACAGGGTATCGGCGCAGGCTTCATTCCAGGTAACCTTGATCTGAAGCTTATCGATAAAGTCGTTGCCATCACCAACGATGAAGCTATTTCTACCGCGCGTCGCCTGATGGAAGAAGAAGGTATTCTGGCGGGGATCTCTTCCGGTGCCGCGGTTGCTGCCGCGCTTAAGCTCCAGGAAGATGAAACCTTTACCAATAAGAATATAGTGGTTATTCTACCGTCATCGGGTGAGCGTTATCTGAGCACTGCACTGTTTGCCGATCTCTTCACTGAGAAAGAACTGCAACAGTAATGCCAGCATGTTAAAAACGCGTAAAAAAGCACCCTTTTGGGTGCTTTTTTGTGGCCTGCTTCAAAGTTTCAACTCTCCTGGCATTGATTCAACCCGCCGGAACTGGTATTTAACCAAGCTAATTATTTTGATGCGCGAAATTAATCGTTACAGGAAAAGCGCTAGCTGAATCGATTTTATGATTTGGTTCAACTCTTCCTTTCGCTGCATAATGTTTAATGACGAACGAAACGTCAGCGGCAAGAAGTTGCCAGCAACGGATTGCACCGAACTCCTTTTGTGTCGCGTCCAGTTTACGCCGATGCTAACAATACAGGCTAAAGTTGAGCCGCCAGGCTAGACTTTAGTTCCACAACACTAAACCTATAAGTTGGGGAAATATAATGTTCCAGCAAGAAGTTACCATTACCGCTCCGAACGGTCTGCATACTCGCCCTGCTGCTCAGTTTGTTAAAGAAGCAAAAGGTTTTACTTCTGAAATTACTGTGACCTCCAACGGCAAAAGCGCTAGCGCCAAAAGCCTGTTTAAACTGCAGACTCTGGGCCTGACTCAGGGTACCGTTGTCACCCTGTCCGCAGAAGGTGAAGACGAGCAGAAAGCAGTTGAGCATCTGGTAAAACTGATGGCTGAACTCGAGTAAGTTCAACGAGTTCTTTTAAATATCAGTCACAAGTAAGGTAGGGTTATGATTTCAGGCATTTTAGCATCCCCGGGTATCGCTTTCGGCAAAGCATTGCTGCTGAAAGAAGACGAAATCGTCATTGACCGGAAAAAAATTTCTGCCGACAAGGTTGATCAGGAAGCTGAACGTTTTCTGAGCGGTCGTGCCAAGGCATCTGCGCAACTGGAAGCGATCAAAACCAAAGCTGGTGAAACGTTCGGTGAAGAAAAAGAAGCCATCTTTGAAGGGCATATCATGCTGCTCGAAGATGAGGAGCTGGAGCAGGAAATCATAGCCCTGATTAAAGATAAGCACATGACGGCTGATGCAGCTGCGCATGAAGTTATCGAAGGTCAGGCCACAGCCCTGGAAGAGCTGGATGATGAATACCTGAAAGAACGTGCGGCTGACGTACGTGACATCGGTAAACGCCTGCTGCGTAACATTCTGGGTCTGGCAATTATTGACCTGAGCGCTATCCAGGAAGAAGTTATCCTGGTTGCCGCAGACCTGACCCCGTCTGAAACCGCACAGCTGAACCTGAACAAGGTACTGGGTTTCATCACTGACGCGGGTGGACGTACTTCCCACACCTCCATTATGGCGCGTTCCCTGGAACTGCCTGCCATCGTCGGTACGGGTAGCGTCACCTCTCAGGTGAAAAACGACGATTATCTGATTCTGGATGCCGTAAACAACCAGGTTTACGTCAATCCGACCAACGACGTTATCGAGCAACTGCGTGCCGTTCAGGAGCAGGTTGCGACCGAGAAAGCGGAACTCGCAAAACTGAAAGATCTGCCGGCTATCACGCTGGACGGACATCAGGTTGAAGTTTGCGCCAACATCGGTACCGTTCGTGACGTTGAAGGCGCTGAGCGTAACGGCGCTGAAGGTGTTGGTCTGTACCGCACCGAATTCCTGTTCATGGACCGTGAATCGCTGCCGACTGAAGAAGAACAGTTCGCTGCGTATAAAGCCGTGGCGGAAGCCTGTGGCTCTCAGGCGGTCATCGTCCGTACCATGGACATCGGCGGCGACAAAGAGCTGCCGTACATGAACTTCCCGAAAGAAGAGAACCCGTTCCTGGGCTGGCGCGCCGTGCGTATCGCCATGGATCGTAAAGAGATCCTGCGTGACCAGGTTCGCGCTATCCTGCGTGCCTCTGCTTTCGGTAAACTGCGCATCATGTTCCCGATGATCATCTCTGTTGAAGAAGTGCGTGCACTGCGCAAAGAGATTGAAATCTACAAACAGGAACTGCGCGACGAAGGTAAAGCATTTGACGAAAGCATTGAGATTGGCGTGATGGTGGAAACACCGGCTGCGGCAACGATTGCGCGTCATTTAGCCAAAGAAGTTGATTTCTTTAGTATCGGCACCAATGATTTAACGCAGTACACCTTGGCAGTTGACCGTGGTAATGATATGATTTCACACCTTTACCAACCGATGTCGCCATCTGTGCTGACGCTGATCAAGCAAGTTATTGATGCTTCTCATGCTGAAGGCAAATGGACTGGCATGTGTGGTGAGCTTGCAGGCGACGAACGTGCTACACTTCTGTTGCTGGGGATGGGTCTGGACGAATTCTCTATGAGCGCCATTTCTATCCCGCGCATTAAGAAGATTATCCGTAACACGAACTTCGAAGATGCGAAGGTGTTAGCAGAGCAGGCTCTTGCTCAACCGACAACGGACGAGTTAATGACGCTGGTTAACAAGTTCATTGAAGAAAAAACAATCTGCTAATCCACGAGATGCGGCCCAATTTACTGCTTAGGAGAAGATCATGGGTTTGTTCGATAAACTGAAATCTCTGGTTTCTGATGATAAGAAAGACACCGGAACTATTGAGATTGTTGCTCCGCTCTCTGGCGAGATCGTCAACATCGAAGACGTGCCGGATGTAGTTTTTGCTGAAAAAATCGTTGGTGATGGCATCGCTATCAAACCAACCGGTAATAAAATGGTCGCCCCTGTTGATGGCACCATCGGCAAAATCTTTGAAACCAACCACGCTTTCTCTATCGAATCCGACAGCGGCATTGAGCTGTTTGTTCACTTCGGTATTGATACCGTTGAACTGAAAGGCGAAGGCTTCAAGCGTATCGCTGAAGAAGGTCAGCGCGTTAAAGTGGGCGACCCGGTTATTGAATTCGATCTGCCGCTGCTGGAAGAAAAAGCCAAGTCTACCCTGACTCCGGTTGTTATCTCCAACATGGACGAAATCAAAGAGCTGATCAAACTGTCCGGTAGCGTGACCGTGGGTGAAACTCCGGTTATCCGCATCAAGAAGTAATTCTTGCCGCAGAGAAGAATGGCGCCAGATGGCGCCATTTTTTTATCTAACGGATGGCGGCGTTAAATTTGTGAGGTCATCGGCCGATAACACGCCTCGCGCATCAGGATTTTCATCCCTTCCGGTCCACTTTCCAGCATCCGCCTTTCGGAATCAGACACCAGCAGTTCACAATCATACCCACCCGCAATACCAAACATCGCCCGCGCTACGCAAATATCTTCCAGCGCCTCTGTCCCACTGGTATCAAAATGCCCGACTAAACGTCCATGCTGGCGAACCACCAGCCGATAACTCTTCATCGCGCCTCCCCTGCCGGTGGCAGAATTAATTCATCACAACCGCACTGATGCGTCCAGCTCATGACGTCCAGCACGCGCTGCGCGGCATCGTATGCCGCCGTAGTCAGCTCTTTCCCCAGCACAATGCCGCTCACCAGTTCAGCACAGAACAGATCGCCGGTGCCTTTTAAATCCGTCTTCACCCGCAGGTGAGCGAACACCTCAACCGTTTCAGCCGTCACTACCGCCACATTAATAACTTCTTCGCTATCACCCGGCGCGCTGGTGATCACCACCCATTTCAGTGTGTCGCTAAGCAGAGATTTTGCCGCTGCGATTGCTTCATCAAGCGTACGACACGGCTTTCCGCTCAGCATTTGCAGCTCGAATACGTTCGGCGTCAGCCCCTGCGCCAGCGGCAGCAGACGTTGACGATAAGCCTCCGGGATTTCGGCTTTAACATACATACCGCTATCCGTATCGCCAATCACGGGGTCAACCAAAATGCACAGGTCCGGATGCGTGGCCCGAACGGTTTCCAGCCATTGTGCCAGCAAGGCGATTTGCTCCGCGCTGCCCATGTACCCTGTCGTCACCGCCTTTAGCTCGCGCAAGGCATCACGTTCGCTTAAGGCGCGGAGATAGCCGCTAAACCATTCGGGCGGAATAACGCCGCCATAAAAGGTTTCATAATGCGGGGTGTTACTGAACAGTACCGTGGGTACTGCCGTCACGCTTAATCCCTGCGCTTTAATGGCCGGCACAGCGATGCTGTTGCCTACGCTGCCATATACCACCTGTGACTGGACGGCGACGATATCGGTCTGTAATGCCCGATGCTTGTCGTCGAAGAGCACTGACTGAATATCACTCTCCTGCTCCATAAATTTCTCCTCTCGCTGGACAGCGCGCTTACGCCTCATTATTATCGTCATATGCTAAAATCCATTTTGTCATAGGTCAATAATGATCGACGGAAAAACCGCTAACGAAATTTTTGACAGTATCCGTCAACATGTTGCTACAGGCACGCTGGCAGCAGGAGAAACGTTGCCGCCAGTGCGGGAACTGGCAACGGAATTAAACGTGAACCGCAATACTGTCGCGGCGGCTTACAAACGTCTGGTCACCTCCGGGTTGGCACAGAGTCTGGGACGCAACGGCACGGTGATTAAGGGGATTACAGCCCCCGTTGCGCTGGAAGGTGGTAACCCAGATACTCCACTCATCGATCTTTCCGGCGGTAATCCAGCGCCCTCACGGCTTCCTGACCTGAGTAGTTATTTCGCGAAGATAAATAAGGATCCGCGTTTGTATGGTGATGCGGCCGTCTCCCCAGGACTCAAGAGCTGGGCCACGCAATGGATACAGGATGCGATACCGGGTCAGGGGGAAATTGATATCACCAGCGGCGCCATCGATGCCATTGAGCGGCTGCTATGCGCCCATTTATTGCCCGGCGATAGCGTGGCTGTAGAAGATCCGTGCTTTTTGAGTAGCATCAACATGCTGCGCTATGCCGGATTTACCGCCAGTCCAGTTAACGTCGACAGTGAAGGCATGCAACCCGCCATGCTGGAATGCGCATTACAGAAAGGCGCGCGGGCGGTGATTCTGACCCCGCGCGCTCATAACCCGACAGGATGCAGTCTGAGCGCATCCCGCGCGGCGCAATTACAGGAAATCCTGGCTCGCTATCCGCAAACGCTGGTGATCGTCGACGACCACTTTGCGCTGCTGTCCGCTTGCCGCTGGTATCCGGTGATTGCGCAGGAAACTGTACACTGGGCGATTGTCCGTTCGATGTCGAAAACCTTAGGCCCGGATTTACGCCTGGCTATCGTAGCCAGCGATCCCGTCACATCCGGGAAACTGCGTTTACGGCTCAACTCCGGCAGTCAGTGGGTCAGCCATCTGCTGCAGGATTTAGCCTGCGCGTGCCTGAGTGACGAGACATATCAACACACGCTGGCACAAACGCAGCAGTTTTACGCCGTCCAGCAGCAAAAGCTGAATACGGCTCTGCGCCAACATGGCATTGAACTGCCCGTCGGTGACGGTCTGAATCTGTGGTTACCGCTGGCAGATCACAGTCAGGAGATCGCTTTTGCGCTGGCAAAGTCCGGCTGGCTGGTTCGAGAAGGCGAAGTGTTCGGCGTCAATACGCCTGCACACGGTTTACGCATTACGCTGTCAACATTAGAAGACAGCGACATTGATAAGCTGGCGGTTGATATTCATCAGGCGCTAAAGCGCTAACAGGAGACAAAAAGTGCGAGTTCATTTTGTTATTCATGAGTCTTTTGAATCTGCTGGCGCGTACCTGCCGTGGGCCGAATCGCGCGGCTATACCATCACCTGGTCACGCGTATACGCTGGAGAAACAGTTCCCGCCAATGCCGATGGTTTCGATATGCTGGTCGTCTTTGGTGGCCCGCAGTCGCCCCGCACCACGCAGGAAGAGTGCCCGTACTTTGACTCTCAGGCTGAGCAGCATCTGATTAACCAAGCGATTTCGGCAAGAAAAATCGTGGTGGGGATCTGTTTGGGTTCGCAGTTAATTGGAGAAGCGCTGGGCGCGAAGGTGTGTCAAAGCCCGGAAAAAGAGATTGGGCACTACCCAATCGTCCTGACCGAGGCAGGCCAACAGCACCCGTTGTTCAGCAATTTCGGCTCATCGCTTATCGTCGGTCACTGGCACAACGACATGCCGGGGTTAACCGACCAGGCGATAATTCTTGCTACCAGTGAGGGCTGTCCGCGACAAATCGTGCAATACGGTAATTTCGTCTATGGTTTCCAGTGCCATATGGAGTTCACAGCTGACGCGATTGAAGGATTAATTCAGCACTCAGAGCAAGAGCTGTCCGAAGCTGAAGGGAAACGCTTCATCCGCCCGGTTGAAGAGATGCGCGCCTGGAACTACCAGCAGATGAATGAGAAGCTGTGGCAATTCCTGGATAAGCTGGTGGAAAAACGTAACGATTAATCATCCCTGGCCGGATAAAACATTATCCGGCCATCGTGCCAGGCAGTTACCTGATGGCGCTGCGCTTATCAGGCCAAAAAGTTAAATTCCCAGCCCCTGATTAAAGTGCTCTTCACCAAAGACGCCGGTCGAAAGGTAGCGATCGCCGCGATCGCAGATGATCGCCACAACTACCGCGCCGGGCGTGGCACGTGCAACGCGTAACGCGCCCGCGACCGCGCCGCCAGAGCTGACACCGCAGAAAATTCCTTCACGCACGGCCAGTTCACGCATGGTATTTTCGGCATCATTCTGATGAATATCCAGCACCTCATCCACCAGCGAGGCGTTAAAAATGCCCGGCATATATTCCGCAGGCCAGCGGCGAATTCCCGGAATACTGCTGCCCTCTTCCGGCTGCAGGCCAACGATAGTGACCGGTTTTTCCTGCTCGCGCAGAAAACGCGACACTCCGGTAATGGTGCCGGTTGTCCCCATACTGGAGACAAAATGGGTGATGCGGCCTGACGTCTGCTGCCAGATTTCGGGTCCGGTGGTGGTGTAATGCGCGTACGGGTTATCGGGATTATTAAACTGATCGAGCAGTTTACCTTCTCCGCGCTCAGACATAGCGAGGGCTAAATCGCGCGCCCCCTCCATCCCCTGCTCTTTAGTGACCAGAATCAGCTCGGCACCATAGGCGCGCATCGCCGCACGGCGCTCCTGGCTCATGTTGTCTGGCATCAGCAGCTTCATGCGGTAGCCCTTCAGCGCGGCGATCATGGCCAGCGCAATACCAGTATTGCCGCTGGTAGCCTCAATCAATACGTCACCCGGCTTAATTTCCCCACGCTTTTCCGCTTCAACAATCATCGACAGCGCAGCCCGGTCTTTCACCGAACCCGCAGGATTATTCCCTTCCAGCTTGACCCAAATTTCGCTGCCGTTATCCGGCGCCAGGCGTTGTAATTTCACCAGAGGCGTATTGCCAATTGTTTTTTCTAATGTGTTCACGTTTTCAGCTCGTAAAAAAGCCCGGTAAGCGTAGCGCCACCGGGCGATAACTATGCAAATTAACCTATCAGGCTGATTGCGCCAGGGCAAGTTCCTCTTCACGCGTTTCAATACGCTGGTCGCCGTTATACAAACGTGCATTTTGCAGTCCAACAAACAGCCGTTCACCGCGGCTCGGGGAATCATCGCCCTGCATGATGACCGTCAGCGGTTCGTTGTACCACCCGAGGGGTTGTACAACTAATTGGGTGTAGTGCCCCTTCGGACTGGCTTCCAGCACCTGCACCGGCAGCGGCGAATCCAGGCTGGTACGGCGGCTCACATCCACTTCCCATGGACGCAGGAACAGATCGACCGGTCCCTGATAGCCAGGTGTATAGCCCAACGGCCAGCGGTGTGCGCCCACGTGGAACTGTCCGCCACGAATCGTCCCCTGCAGGCGGTTAACCTCGCCCATAAACTCCAGCACAAAACGGGTGGCCGGTTCGCGCCAGACCAGATCCGGCGCATCGGCCTGTTCAATATGACCCTGACTCATCACCACCACGCGATCCGCAACTTCCGTCGCTTCTTCCTGATCGTGGGTGACAAACACGCTGGTGAACTTCAGTTCCTCGTGCAGCTGACGCAGCCAGCGGCGCAGTTCTTTACGCACCTGAGCGTCGAGCGCGCCAAACGGCTCGTCGAGCAGCAGGATCTGCGGCTCGACAGCCAGCGCACGCGCCAACGCCACACGCTGTTTCTGGCCGCCGGAAAGCTGCGCCGGGAAACGATCTGCCAGATGAGCCAATTGCACCATCTCCAGCAGTTTAGTCACTTTGGCTTTGATCGCCGCCGCGTTCGGACGCTCACGCCGTGGCAGAACTGTCAGACCAAAAGCGATGTTGTCGAAAACGGTCATATGGCGAAACAGCGCATAGTGCTGAAACACAAACCCCACCTTACGGTCGCGTGCGTGCAAACGACTGACGTCGGTGCCGTGAAAACGAATATGCCCGCTGGACTGATGCTCCAGCCCGGCGATGATACGCAGCAGCGTGGTTTTGCCCGAACCGGATGGCCCCAACAGAGCCACCATTTGACCTGAAGGAATATCCAGCGAGATATCGTTCAGCACCTGGGTGCGACCAAAAGACTTCTTAATATTGGCAATCTCAATGCTCATGATTTTCCTCCTGCTGCGCGCGTTTCTCCTGGTTCTCCAGACGCCATTGCAACATGCTCTTCAAAAACAGGGTAATAATCGCCATCAGCGTCAACAGCGCGGCGGCGGTAAAGGAGCCGACGGCGTTATAGTCCTGCTCCAGTAATTCAATCTGTAGTGGTAAAGACAAGGTTTCGCCGCGAATCGAGCCGGAAACCACCGACACCGCGCCGAATTCACCTATCGCACGGGCGTTAGTCAGCACCACGCCATACAGCAACGCCCAACGGATATTCGGCAGCGTGACGCGGCGGAACATCTGCCAGCCGGAGGCACCAAGCAAAATCGCCGCTTCGTCTTCATTGCTGCCCTGACTTAACATTACCGGCACCAGTTCGCGCACCACAAACGGACAGGTCACGAACACCGTCACCAGCACCATCCCCGGCCAGGAGAACATAATTTGCAGGTTGTGTTCATCCAGCCAATCACCCAGCGGACCGTTAGAACCATAAAACAGCAGATAGATCAGACCTGCGACCACTGGCGAGACGGCAAAGGGAATATCCAGCAGCGTCAGCAGCAGCTGGCGTCCTGGGAAGTTGAAACGAGTCACCAGCCAGGCCAGCAATACGCCGAATACCAGATTAACCGGCACCGCAATCAGCGCAATTAGCACCGTCAGCCAAATGGCATGCAGCATATCCGGGTCAGCCAGGTTCTGTAGTACCGGCATTAATCCCTTACTGAACGCCTGCACGAAGATATAAATCATCGGTACCAGCAAAATAAAGGTCGATACCAGCATGCCCGTGCCGATCAGAAACCATTTACCCCAGTTAATACGGGGTGCGTCATAGCGTTTCAATTGAGTAATGTCTGCCATCAGTGACCTACCACGCGTCGACCGAAGCGACTTTGCAGGGTGTTAATTGAAAACAGCAGCAACAACGACGCCCCGAGGATCACAGAAGCAATCGCGCTGGCGGCCGGGTAGTCAAACTCCTGCAAGCGAACAAAAATCATCAGCGAGGTCACTTCGGTTTTCCATGCGATGTTTCCGGCGATAAAAATAACCGCGCCAAACTCACCGAGGCTTCGGGTAAACGAGAGCGCAACGCCCGCCACCAGCGCGGGAGACAGCTCTGGCAGCACCACTTTACGAAAACTCTGCCAACGCGTGGCGCCGAGCGTTTCCGCCGCTTCTTCATATTCCGGGCCTAACTCTTCCAGCACTGGCTGTACGGTACGCACTACGAACGGAATGCTGGTAAAGGCCATCGCCACCGCGATGCCAAGCCAGGTATAGGTCACCTTAATGTCCAGCTTCGCCAGCCACTCGCCGTAGAAGCCATTGACCGAAAACAGCGACGCCAGCGTCAGGCCAGCTACCGCCGTAGGCAACGCAAACGGCAGATCCATCAGCGCATCCAACAGCGTACGGCCCGGAAAGCGATAGCGGGTTAAGATCCACGCCATCAGCAGACCGAACACGCCGTTAAAAATTGATGCCACAAACGCCGACAGCAGTGTCACTTTATAAGCCGCTACCACCTGCGGATTGGTAATCACTTCCCAATACTGCGCCCAGCTCATTTGCGCCAGTTGCATGACCAGCGCACTAAGCGGCAGCAGCAATATCAGGCAAACGAACAATAAGCTGGTCCCGAGGCTTAAGGTGAAGCCGGGCAGCACGCGTCGGGAGGAAACAGCAAACATTTACTTACGCCCCGCCGCCAACAGTTTGTCCAGCTCGCCGCCGCTGACAAAGTGCGTTTTCATCACCTCAGGCCACGCGCCAAACTTGTCTTCGACGCGGAACAGTTCGGTTTGCGGGAATTTATCTTTCAGCTTGTCCATAACCTGCGGGTTGTTCACGCGGTAGTAGAAATCGGTAATGATGGTTTGCGCCTGTGGGCTGTACAGCCAGTTCAGGTACGCTTTCGCCGCTTTTTCAGTACCGTTGGCCTGCACATTTTTATCTACCCAGGCTACCGGGAATTCCGCCAGAATGTTGACCTTCGGCACCACCACTTCGAAACCCTGATCTTCATACTGTTTACGGATGTTGTTCACTTCCGATTCAAACGTGATCAGCACATCACCCAGACCGCGTTCAACAAAGGTGGTCGTTGCACCGCGACCGCCGGTATCAAACACTTCCACGTTTTTCAGAAACTGGGTCATAAACTGTTCGGTTTTGGCTTTATCACCACCGTCAGCTTTATCTGCCGCGCCCCACGCAGCCAGATAGGTATAACGCGCGTTACCGGAAGTCTTCGGGTTAGGGAAAATTAGCTTCACGTCCGGGCGAACCAGATCGTTCCATTCGTGGATATTCTTCGGGTTACCCTTACGCACCAAAAACGCCATGGTGGAATAGAATGGCGAGCTGTTATTCGGCAGTCGGCTTTGCCAGTCGGCGGGGATCAGCTTGCCTTTGTCATGCAGGATCTGCACGTCTGTCACCTGGTTATAGGTCACTACATCGGCCTTCAACCCTTGCAAAATCGCCAGCGCCTGTTTTGATGACCCGGCATGAGATTGTTTTATCGTCAGTTTGTCGCCGCCGTTATCCTTTGCCCATTGCTGTTCAAATGGCGGGTTAAGGGCGGCAAACAGCTCGCGAGAGACATCGTATGAACTGTTCAGCAGTTCCGTTGCCTGCGCCTGCCCCACCAGCAACAGCATTGCTGCCAGCGTCAGGGTTCTTTTTTTCAGTAAGTTAACGGCCATTGCGCACCCTTATAAATTTAATGACTTTCTTATGGTCATCATATTTATAACCAGTGCTAAAGGAGTAACGGTTTTATATACCGTTTGATGATTTGAAAGTTGAAAAGAGAATAAGGGGTACCTCCTCCCCATCGCGCGGGGAGGAGACCGGCATCAATCAGACGCCGACGCTAACGCTTTCAGGCAAGGTGCTACCGCCATCAATCACGTTTTGCGTGCCAGTTAAATAACTGGACTCATCCGAGGCCAGGAACGCAGCCAGCTCACCGACTTCTAGCGGGCAGGCCAGACGACGCATCGGGATCGCTTTCGCCATTTCGGTTAATACAGATTCCGGATCGTCCGGATTGGACTGACGCGCAATATTTTCCGCCATCGGCGTGCGAACATAGCCTGGGCAAATGGCATTCACGCGAATACCGGACTGCGCATATTCCACCGCCAGCGATTTAGTTAAGCCGATAATCGCCGCTTTTGACATTGCATAGGCCGTTTCGCCCGGATCGGCCACCATATCGCCAGTCACTGAGGACATCATCACGATACGCCCGTCTTTGCGATCAATCATCTCCGGCAGCACGGCTTTCGTTACGTTCCAGACGCCTTTGATATTGATATCAATATGGAAGTCGCGATCTTCATCGCTCATCTCAAGGAAGTTGCCGAGGCGACATACGCCGGCATTGTTGACCAGAATATCGATTTTGCCTTCAACCTTCTTCGCGCGTTTCACCGCTTCTGTGACCGAAGCAAAATCTCTGACATCCGCGTGAACCGCAGTGCAGCGGTGACCGCGCCCTGCCAGCTCATCCGCCAGTTTTTCAATCTCATCGGAGATATCCAGCAGGATTAAGTTCGCGCCATGGCGGGCAAACGTTCTGGCGATCCCCTCGCCAATACCCTGAGATGCGCCCGTAATCAATGCTGTTTTGCCCGTGAGTTTTCCCATTTCAATATTCTCCTTTTGAATATGAAGCCTTCGCTTCATTCACGCAGAAGATACAGCAATAACAAATTAGTGCTGAGGAATAGCTCACTAAATCAGGTTAATCTCAGGTAAAAAAAATCCCCGACAATTCGGGGATATCTATTTAGTTGCAGATGACAAGATCAGTTCGCCATCCGGCAACTTACCATCACAGCGCCATCAGGCGGTCCAGCGACGGGGCAAAGTAATAGCCACCGGTTACCGGCTTGGTGAAACGCAGCATCGCGTCGCGCTTACCGTCTGTGTCGCCAAACATACTCAGCAGTTGCTGCTCAATGTTGTGCAGACGTGCGCAGTAGGCGCAGAAATAGAGACCGTGTGTGCCGCTGGCCGTGCCGTATGGCAGGCTCTGGCGCACAATTTTCAGCCCTTTACCGTCTTCTTTCAGATCAACGCGGCTCAGGTGAGAGGTAACCGGACGGTCATCACCGTCGATCTCTTCGTTGGCTTCCTTGGTACGACCAATCATCATTTCCTGGTCGTGAATGCTCATGCGGTTAAGCTGCTTCAGGTTATGTTCCCAACGCTGCACAAATACATAGCTGCCACCAGCATCCACGCCATCTTTGATCACCGCGACTTCACGACGCGTTTCTTCACCAGCCGGATTTTCCGTACCGTCAACAAAGCCGCTGAGATCGCGTTCTTCAACCCAACGGAAACCGTGGATCTCTTCTTTGACGTCAATGCAGTCACCAAATGCTTCCATTGCTGCCTGCGCGACGGAGAAATTCACGTCATGACGCAAAGAGAGAATGTGGATCAACACATCATACTGGGTGGCTGGCGCCAGGCCTTTACCGTAAGGGATAAAGTCTTTTAACTCTTCCGCCCCAACGCCGCCGCTTAATGCACGCCAGGTGTTGTTGCCGAAAGCCACAACCGCGCCCAGATGCGCATCCGGGAACTTCGCTTCAAAGGTCGCCAGTTTATCAGCAAAGATTTTGCTGGCCGCACGCAGGGCCTCAACGTCGCCTTTAACATTGGCTTCAATCCAAATCGCCGCACGGCAATGTTCTGGCAAAATGCCACTCTGAACCTGAGACATTGTTCCTCCTGAAAAAAAGATGCCACGACCTCGTGGCATTGATTGGCGCTATTCTACCTGTTTTTTTAGCAAGTCGATTTGTTCAGACGCAAATTAACGCCGCCAGATGATTTTGCTGACTTTCCACGTTTTCAGCGTGTCGTCCGACGGCATTAAGCCCTCAGGCCCGCTCCATTCGCCGGAAAAAATGTAGCTAATATGCTGACTTCCTTCAGCTTTACATTCAACGCTCGCGCTGTCATCGCCGGTTGCTTTCTGGCAATTACCAAAGGCTTTGGTGTAAAGGTCGCTAAACGGTGTACCAATTTCGACACCCGCGTCTGATGAAATATCGCTGTCCAGGACATCAATACGGCTGATGGTTCCCTGACTGCCATTGATGACCATTGCCAGTTGGTCATCTTTCATCGCCTCATAGAAGCGCACCACATTACCGTCATCGGTCTTCATCCCGCTGCGCAGGCGGTAATCACCATCCAGCGCATCAGCAATAGTTTTTTCATCCAGCGGCGTAGCGCCCGTTAACGCGCCGACACCCTGCTCAGTAACCTGCGTTGAAGAACCGAACCAGTTCCACGGATTGGCGGCAGACCAGTTCACCGACGACAGCGTGGAACACCCGGTCAGTAGCAGCGGCATCGCGCATAAAGTCAAACGCAGTGATTTCATTTCACTTCCTTCCTTATTTATCAACGTTGCTTGGAGTCCGCTTTCACCAAAAAGTGCCGTTATTCTTTCTCAAGGGAAAAACAGGCGCGCAGACGTTGATTGGTTAACAGCCAGACCAGCGCGACGATATCCGCCACCAGCAGCGTCAGCCCGACGCCGTTGACCGGATCGCCTGCCAGCCACATCGCCGGTTGCCAGCAGAGCAGTACCAGTTGCGCGAGAATCAGTAATCCGCGCAGCCAGCGCCATACCCCCGGATACGCAAAGCGCCGCCCGCTGAGTAAAAACGCCAGCACCGCGGGAACGCCGGGGAGCAACCCCAGCCAGAATGCGTCATGGTCGGGATAAAACAGATTCAGTAGCGTATTGCCCTGCTCACGGGAAGAACCGGCAATCACGAACAACACCCAGGTGCGCGCCTGCAGCAGCAGTACGCACCAGAAAAGAAAAGGCAGGCGCAGACGCCCGTGACCGTCATAGTCGGCGGGGTGAAACTCAGTACTCTTCATCTTCGATCAAGCGCTTACCGAGATTGAGTACATCCGCATGTTCATAGCCCAGGCGTTCATACATCCCCAGCACCAGATCATTATCTTCACGCACCATGATTTGAATCTTCGGACACCCGCGGGCGATGAGCTTTTTCTCCAGTCGGTTAAGCAGCGCATTGGCGATGCCGCGACCGCGAAACTCAGGATGCACGCCGAGGTAATAGGCCGAGCCGCGATGCCCGTCGTATCCGCCCATCACCGTACCGACGACCTCGCCGTTCACTTCAGCGACCAGGAACAAGCTGACGTCATGATTTACTTTACGCTCAATGTCCATTTCCGGGTCATTCCATGGACGCAGCAAATCACAGCGCTCCCAGAGGGTGATCACCTCTTCGAAATCTTCCTGGCGAAAAACGCGTATTTCCATGGTATTGGTTACCTTTTCAGGACGTTAAAAAGCGATTATGGCGCGAACGGCTGATTTAGCCAATATCTGACGCGAAGCGGCGGAAAAAATGGCATAATACGGAATTGTCACGTATTGAAATGAAAAGTAAAACAATTCTTATCCCGATCCGTCGCAACGGACTACGCGATACGATATAACGTTTAGAACCTTTTTTTTACAACTCAGGCCGTATGAGCACTTTTAAACCACTAAAAACACTCACATCGCGCCGCCAGGTGCTGAAAGCCGGGCTGGCCGCCCTGACGCTGTCAGGCATGTCGCAAGCCATCGCTAAAGAAGAAGCGCTAAAAACCAGTAATGGACACAGCAAACCGAAAGCGAAAAAATCAGGCGCTAAACGCGTGGTTGTCCTTGATCCGGGTCACGGTGGTATTGATACCGGCGCAATTGGCCGCAACGGTTCCAAGGAAAAACATGTGGTACTAGCGATTGCCAAAAACGTGCGCTCGATTCTTCGCAATCAGGGAATTGATGCACGCCTGACCCGTTCCGGCGATACGTTTATTCCGCTCTACGATCGCGTCGAGATCGCCCATAAACACGGGGCCGATCTGTTTATGTCGATCCACGCCGACGGTTTTACCAACCCGAGCGCTGCGGGCGCATCGGTCTTCGCGTTGTCCAATCGCGGAGCCAGTAGCGCCATGGCGAAGTATCTGTCCGATCGCGAAAACCGCGCCGATGAAGTCGCCGGGAAAAAAACCACCGATAAAGATCACTTGTTGCAGCAGGTGCTGTTCGATCTGGTGCAAACCGATACCATTAAAAACAGCCTGACGTTAGGTTCGCATATTCTTAAGAAGATCAAGCCGGTACACCGTCTGCACAGTCGCAGTACGGAACAGGCCGCCTTCGTGGTGCTAAAATCACCCTCAATTCCTTCGGTACTGGTCGAAACGTCGTTCATTACTAATCCGGAAGAAGAACGACTGCTGGGCACGGCGGCATTTCGACAAAAAATTGCTACCGCTATCGCCAATGGCATCATCAGCTATTTCCACTGGTTTGATAACCAGAAAGCACACTCGAAGAAACGTTAATCATGAAGCCCGATGCACAGCGCGTAAAACAGTTCCTGCTTAGCCTGCAGGATGATATTTGCCAGCGATTATCCGCCGTAGACGGCACCGAGTTTGTTGAAGATAACTGGCAGCGCGAAGCAGGTGGCGGCGGGCGCAGCCGGGTACTGCGTAACGGCGGTATTTTCGAGCAAGCGGGCGTCAACTTCTCTCACGTCCACGGCGATGCAATGCCGGCCTCGGCTACCGCCCATCGACCTGAACTTGCCGGGCGCAGCTTTGAAGCCATGGGCGTCTCGCTGGTGGTGCATCCGCAGAATCCCTATATTCCGACCAGTCATGCCAACGTGCGCTTTTTTATCGCGGAAAAACCGGACGCCGATCCCGTCTGGTGGTTTGGCGGCGGCTTTGACTTAACTCCCTACTACGGCTTTGAAGAGGATGCGGTACACTGGCACCGTACGGCGCGGGATCTGTGTCAGCCGTTCGGTGAAGACGTTTATCCCCGTTACAAAAAGTGGTGCGATGACTACTTCTTCCTTAAACACCGCGACGAGCAGCGCGGCATTGGCGGGCTGTTTTTCGATGATTTGAATACCCCGGGTTTCGACCACTGCTTCGCCTTTATGCAGGCGGTGGGGCAAGGTTACACCGAGGCGTACCTGCCCATTGTTGAGCGACGTAAAGCGATAAATTGGGGTGAACGCGAGCGCAACTTCCAGCTTTATCGTCGCGGGCGCTATGTCGAATTTAACCTGGTGTGGGATCGCGGCACATTGTTCGGTCTGCAGACCGGTGGGCGCACGGAATCGATTCTGATGTCGATGCCGCCGCTGGTGCGCTGGGAGTATGACTGGCAGCCGGAAGCGAACAGCCCGGAAGCTGCCCTTAGCGAATTTATTCAGGTCCGCGACTGGGTGTAATTGCCTGATGACGCAATGCTTATCAGGCCTACAATCCATAGGCCTGATAAGACGCAAAGCGTCACATCCGGCACAGTAATGCCATCACGCCCACTGGCGCATACGCTGATGCAGCGTCAACGACGGTTTTTCCGCAAACAACTGCTGGTAGTCGGTAGCAAACTGCCCTAAATGCCAGAATCCCCACTGCATGGCGGCATCTTTCACCGTCGCACTCTGCGACCACGGACTTATCAGCTCTCGACGCACGGCGTTCAGGCGAATACGTTTTAACCAGGCATTCGGACCAATCCCCAGAATCGCGTGAAAGGCGTTTTGCAACGTCCGACGGCTGACGTGCAGTTGGTTACACAGATCGAGCACGGTCAGCGGCTCTGACATGTTTTCCAACACATACTCGCGCGCACGCGACAGTAAACGACGATAGCTCTGATGGCTGATGCTCTCAGCGGTTATAATCGGCTGCGCTTCTTCCAGCATGGTCCCCATCGCCAGCAGCAGGTTATCGCCCAACACTTTGCGTACCGCAGGTTGACGCAGGTTTTCTGGATTTTCGCTAAACGTTGCCAGCGCCTGCTGCACAAAGCCCCATAGCGCGGCTTTGTGCTGTTCTTTGACTTCCAGCGCCGACTGGTTGCGCAGCATATGCAGCACCCTTTCCGGGTTATGCAGGAAGTTGGCCTGACGGGCAATCGCCTCTTCCGAAATGACAACCCCCAGAATGGTGTAATCATCCGGCGTACTCAGTTCAAACTCCGTCCCACCAGGTCGGGTGGCAATTTCAGCACTGCCCAGACATTGGGCGCCAATAAAACCCTGTTCGCCGCGCGTGGCCGGAATGCCAAACCAGAACGAGTTCGGCCAGACAAGACACGACTGGCGCAGCGCGAGTCCGGTGTATTCACGGAAAACCTGAATATCGTCGAGCAGGATTTCCGTGAACTCGCCATGAAATTTTCCCGGATGCAGCTGATCGTAAATCTGCTGCCAGGCGGTAATCGTCAGCGCATGCTCATATACATCCGTTGTTCGCCGCTGGTGAACGTTGTCCACCTCCACTTTCGGCGTAAGTTTAACGTCTTCGGGTAACACTTCATGATAAAGATGGTGCAGGTTTGCAGTACGGTTCTTTTTCATGATCTTTTAAGCCGGAAGCTTCAACGAAGCCCCCGGCCCTCCGACAGGTTAATTTTTTAAGCGATAGCGACTACTGCGTTTACGCAACGCTCCGTCAGAAAAGAGCTGTTCCAGCGCCTTTCTGGCTTCATCAAGTGACCAGCCAAAGTGGGCAGCCACTTCCCCTGCCGTCATTCCTTGACGGACCGATGCTAACAGCGTCAGAAGTTGTTCAGAGGATTCAGACGTTAACGGGGCGTCCTGTGTCTTCTCTGCTTTTACGTCTGTTTTCACTTCTGGCTTCTGTTCTGGTTTCTTCGGCTGGCGCTTAAAACCGCCGATCAGCCACTGGGTGTCATCGTCCGGTCGGCCTATCTCCTTACGGCTGATAACACGGCCCGTTCGCGCTGCGGCGGCGCTGCCAGCATCCAGCGCTGCGCGGCACGCCGCCAGATCGCCTTCCACGACCAGCGTCAGCCTGCCTGGATCGAGCACTTCGTGGCTCAGCAGGCGTACGTTCGCGGCTTTCAGCATGGCATCCGCCGCGTCTACGGCAGCCACCATGCCATCCACTTCCAGTAATCCCAGTGCATTGATCATCACAACCTCTCTTACGCGCGCTGGATTGGATTACGGGCAATATCCAGAACGGCATCAGCAAAGGCGTTACATGCGGCTTTACAAGCGGCCTGGCTACCGGTCAAAAACGCGGCTGAATAGTTGGTTTCTGACGGCGGTGGCACGTAGGTCACCAGTTGTACATCAGCAGATTTCAGCGCCGCATCAATACCAAACGTCGCTTCCAGCGGCGGCGCCACCAGATACGCCATTGGATCGCCAAGTCGGCATCCTGCGGTCGCGGAAAGATACGAACCGGTACGCGAAACCACGTGCGCCAGGAAGGCGGTATCTTCTGCGTCATTCGCCCACTGGAACGCCGCACCACTTTCAATATTGGCGACCATCGCGTCCAGACCCGCGCGAACTTCAGCCGGGTTTGGGCCACCGAGCATAATCAGTACTTCGCCCGAGGTTGGAGAGGGACTGTGCGCCGCACCGGCGTACAGCGAGCGGCCATAAACCACTTCCACCATCGCCTGTTTTGTCGCTTCGTCTGCGGCAATATACGCCACGTCATCAGAGTCTGCTGTGATGAGTCCGAGGCTACGGATATGTGGCGGTAACTTAAGCTCACGGGCAAAACCGTCATTTACCGAGGCAATCACGCGCATTGCGGTGACTGAAGGTCTAATCAAATCTAATGCTGGCATGATGCCTCCTTAACGGGTCATATTGATGCCGGAGGCTTTTTGCTCCAGCATGCGCTTGGCCAAATCCACAATCACCGCCGCTGCTTCAACCGGTGGCGTACCGCCCTGGTGAATGTTCGAGATACAGGTACGGTCCGCTTCTACGGTCGTCGCCACACGCGGCGAATAGACGGCGTAGCAGGAGAGACTTTCCGACTGACCGAGACCCGGACGTTCCCCCACCAGCAGGATCACCGCTTTCGCGCCCAGCAGTTCGCCGATCTGATCTTCGATTTTCACGCGACCATAGCGAACGAAGAACGGGGTCCCGACTTTTAATCCGGCTTGTTTTAAGCCTGACAACAGCGGCGGGAGAATCTCTTCGTAGTTGGCAGTGATGGCATCGGTAGACAAGCCATCAGAGATAATCACCTGCACATCCGGGTTCATCACACACTGCGATTTCAGCGCATCAATGGCTTCCGCACTCAGACGACGGCCCAGATCCGGGCGCGTCAGATACAGGTTTTTGTCACTGATTTCCGAACGCACTTCCAGTAGCCCTTGCGCTTTTACCCACTCTTCCGGCACTTCTTTTAACACCGTATCTTTCGAACGCGAGTGGTCGGCCAGGAAGCGCAGCAGCGCCTGGGTACGCGGACGAGGACCGGCGCGCCCGGTACAAACACGCGCCGCGGTACTGCGCCGCAGTTCAGTCAACACCTCTGCGCGGTGCGGATTCTCAACGCCTATCCACGCTTTAGCTTCGGCTGAGCCTAAGTCCATCGCACAGCTTTCACCAGTCGGCGCGGCGCACTGCGTAGTGCTGCATTTTGCTGGTGCTGACGGTTCTTGAGCCTGCGGTTGAGACTCACCCATTGACGCCATTACGCTGCGTACAATTTCTTCAATCTGTTTTTGATCCATCGTGTTTCATCCCCGCATCATCAGAAGAACAGTGACGGATCGCCCGCCCGTTTGGTCAGGCGACCGTTTGCCATAATGCCCATGGTTTCCAGCCAGCGTTCAAACTCCGGCGACGGGCGCAGGTTCAGCAACTGGCGCACGGTCGCGGTATCGTGGAATGCGGTGGTCTGATAGTTGAGCATGATGTCGTCACCGAGCGGCATGCCCATGATGTAGTTGCAGCCAGCGGTGGCGAGCAGAATCATCAGGTTTTCGTTAAGGTTCTGGTCAGCATCAGCATGGTTGGTGTAGCAGCAGTCGCAGCCCATCGAGATGCCGCTCAGCTTGCCCATAAAGTGATCTTCCAGACCCGCGCGAATAATCTGACGGTCGTTGTAGAGATACTCTGGCCCGATAAAGCCCACCACGGTGTTCACCAGGAACGGATCGTAGTGCCGCGCCAGCCCGTAGTTACGCGCTTCCATTGTCACCTGATCGGCGCCGAAGTTAGCGCCAGCGGAGAGCGCAGAACCTTGTCCGGTTTCGAAGTACAGGCAGTTTTCCCCGGCGATACGGTTGAATTCAGCGCCTACGGCGCGCGCTTCATCGAGCATTGCCAGCTCCACGCCGAACTCTTTTAAACCTTTCTCGCTGCCGCAGATACTCTGGAAGATCAATCCACCCGGCGCGCCGCGACGAATCGCTTCAATCTGGGTGGTAACGTGCGCCAGTACGCAGCCCTGGGTCGGAATATTGAATTTATCGATAACGCCGTACACGGTATCAAGCACGCGGCTTAAGTTTTCCACGTCATCCGTTACCGGGTTTACGCCGATCACCGCATCGCCCGCTCCGAAAGACAGCCCTTCATAGATTTGCGCCGCAATACTCTGCACGTCGTCACGGGTGTCGTTCGGCTGCAAACGGCAGCTAAAGGTGCCCGGCAGCCCGATAGTGGTGTTAGCTTTTTTGATCACCGGCATTTTCTTGCCGCCGTAGATCAGGTCCGCGTTGGAGCAGATTTTTGCTACCGCAGCGACCACTTCCGACGTTAACCCTTTGCGCGTAAACGCAATGTCATCAACAGAGGTTTCATCGCTCAGCACGTACTCGCGCAGCTCGCTGATACTCCAGTTTTTGATGCGGTTATAGGCCGTTTCGTTGACGTCATCCTGAATCAGACGCGTCACGCAGTCCTCTTCATAGGAAATCACCGGGTTATTACGGATATCCGCTACCGTCATTTCCGACAGCACCTGCTTGGCCGCCACGCGTTCCTGCGAACTGGTTGCAGCTACCCCTGCCAGCACATCCCCCGAACGCAGTTCGTTGGCTTTGGCCAGCACCTCTTTAACATCCTTAAACTGATAAACATTGCCGAACAATGTGGTCTTTAGTTTCATAAGTCGTTCCCTCAGGAAGGAAATGCGAGTGATTTCACCGTCACCGGCACAACCGATCCGCCAAAAAGAGGCGTACCAATGTCGATATAGTCCCCCGCCCGGACAACCACCTCATCGATGACCGCCAGCGGGTGTTGCTGTAACTGTGGGCGTAACAGCATGCCCAGGGCTTTACCAAAATCCTGCTCGGCTACCACCAGCAGGGGATGCGGATTCGGATAGCGCGCGACAAAGGCCAGCAGCGCATCAATTACCGTTAACAGCGCTGCGTAGCGCACCGGTAGCGAACCGGGCAGCGCCAGCACGTAGGCGTCCGTTTGCGGATCCAGATCGAGCTGCATCAACGCCTGTTGCCAGGCAGTCACCAAATCAGCCTCATCAACCGGAATCGCCACCGGCAGATTGCGCAGCGGAAGCGCCACGCCTTCCAGCCAGATAGTGCTGCCCGAAAGCGACAGCGTATGCGCCCCGGCGCCAATCACCGTGGCGCGCACGGTTTGCGCCGGGAACTGCACGTTCATCTCACGCAGACGCGGATGCTCATGCAGCGCCGTGGCGAGCAGCGGTCCGATGTCGGAAAAACAGAACGGATCGGCAGGTTGGTTGCGGTAGCATTCACCTACCCCACCGGACAACGTAATCACTTCCGGCTTCACGCCAGTTGGCAGCAGACCGGTTTGCATCAGCGCCTGCGCCAGCGGTGACAGCGTGCCGTCAATCACCTCCACAATCAGCGCCGCCATGCGTCTTGCTACCTGGACCAGTTGTGAGGCGTTGAGCGTTCGGGCGTCAAAGCCCGGACCAAATACGTCATCGACAATCATCTGTCCCGGCTGATGCGCATGCACCACGCGCCCCTGACCGTCAGTTTCCAGCAGTCGCCCACCGACGTTCAGGCAGGCCGAACCGCTGACCTTTCCGGCGTCGAACAACACATAGTTCGACGTCCCGCCACCGATGTCGATATTCAGTACACGGCACAACTTCTGCTCAGACAGCGTTTGTGCGCCCGCACCGTGACCGGCGATCACCGACTCCAGGTGCGGACCGGCGCTGGCAACCACGAAGTCCCCCAGCGACTGGGAGAGCGTCATTACCGCCGGGCGGGCGTTGCGGGTTTTGGCGCTTTCGCCGGTGATGATGATCGCCCCGGAATCAACAGCTTCAGGCTTGATGCCCGCCGCCTGATACTGGGCAAGGATCAGTGCCTTAAGTTCAGCCTCTTTCAACCCGCCCTGCTTATCAACAGGGGTGAAGAACACCGGGCTTTGCCAGCTAATTTCGCGTTTGATGAATTCGTAGCGCGGCACCTGCGACACTGCCGCACGGTTAACCAGCTCAAGGCGCGAGAAGATCACCTGAGTGGTGGTGGTGCCGATATCGATACCGACGCTCAGTAGCTGGCGAGTGTTCACGATTGCGCCTCCGGGTTGGTTTCCACTTCTGCTGGCACATCTTCATCTTTCGGTACCAACAGCATAGCCACACCAATCGCCGTCACGCCGCCAATCAGCTTGCCGACAATCATCGGGAAGATCATGGCGTTCATGTTGGCAGCGGCGAAACCTAAGTGGTCACCCAGCGCGAAGGCCGCGGAGACCGCAAACGCGCAGTTGATCACTTTGCCGCGGGTATCCATATTCTTCATCATGCCGAACATTGGGATGTTGTTCGCCAGTGTCGCCACCATGCCCGCAGCCGCAATGTTATTGACTTTTAACAGGTTACCGACGCTCATCAGCGGTTTTTCAAACCAGCGGGTCAGCAGCAGCACCATCGGGTACGCGCCGAGCAGTACACAGGAGATAGAGCCGATAACTTCGATGGCGCGCATCACTTCACCCGGCTTGTCGCCCGGCGCCATGAAGATAGGGTCCAGACCCGGGATCAGCTCCCAACCAAGCAGGAATTTGATGACCGCCGCCGCCAGACCGATGGTGATCAGCGCCACCAGGAATTTCGCGAAAATCTGGAAGCCGTTGATCATTTTTTCCGGGATGAATTTCAGACCCAGCGCCACCAGCACAGCCACGATCAGCACCGGGATCATGTTCATCAGGATTAGCGCGAAGGTGAACTCCACCGGCTGACCGTTGATTTCAACGCCGGAGTACATCGCTATCAAACCACCCGCAATACAACCAATCGGAATGGTGACGATACCGGCCAGCACGCCCAACGCCAGATAACGACGGTCGGACGGTTCAATAATCCCCAGCGCAACCGGAATGGAGAAAACCAGCGTCGGCCCCATCATCGCCCCAAGGATCAGGCCAGAGTACAACCACGCCGCAACGTCGCCGCCCGCCAGTTCTTTTGCCAGGAAGAAGCCGCCCATGTCGCACGCCAGCAGCGTTCCGGCAAACATCGACGGGTTCGCGCCCAGCATTTCGTACAGCGGAATAATCACCGGACCGAGCACATGCGCCAGTACCGGTGCCAGCGCGGTCATACCGACCATCGCCAGGCCCAACGCGCCCATCGCCATAAAACCTTCTTCAAACTGACCGCCCGATCCCTCAATACTCTTACCGAACTTACCGAGGAAGCGCGCTGAACCGCCAAACTGCGACAGGATCCTGTCCACGGCGGCAATCAGCATAAAGAACATCATGATGTACATGATGATTTCGTTAATTCCCATAGCCCCTACTCCCTGTCATTTGTGATTTGTAGGCCGGATAAGACGTTTACGTCGCCTCCGGCATTAACGCCGTGTTATTGCCGGATGGCGGTGCGAGCACCTTATCCGGCCTACAGGCATTACCCGGCAGCCACGTACAGGTCGATAATCTGTGCCTGTGTGGCGGTGCGTGGGTTACTGCGAATACAAATATCCTCCAGCGCGGCGTCAGCCCATGCGCTGTAATGCTCGGGCTTTGCCCCAACGTCGGAGAGCCGTCTGGTCTGGCCCACTTCGCTAATCAGCTCGCTGACGGCGTTGATGGCATCGCGATCGTCCGACTTCTTGTTGGTTAACGCCCGTCCGATATGACTGAAGCGTTCGCGACACACCATGCGGTTGAACCCCATTACCGTGGGCAGCAGCATGGCGTTAGCCTGCCCGTGCGGAATGTGCAACGTCGCACCCGGCTGGTGGGCCATCGCATGGCACAGGCCCAGCCCCGCGCTGGAAAACGCCATCCCGGCCATACAGGAGGCCAGCAGCATGCTTTCCCGCGCCGCCAGATCCTGCCCATAGCCAACGGCCTTCGGCAGCGATTTGCCGATCATCGCAATCGCGCCAATCGCCAGGCTGTCGGTAAACGGCGTCGCGTTCAGGGCGCTATACGCTTCAACGGCATGCGTCAGCGCATCGATCCCGGTCATCGCCGTGACGTGTGCGGGTACGCCTTCCGTTAGCGCGGCGTCAAGAATCGCCACATCCGGCATCAACGACGCATGCGCCAGCACTTTTTTAAGTCCGGTCGCGGCGTCGATAATCACCGTGACGTTAGTGGTTTCCGACCCCGTTCCGGCGGTAGTTGGTACGGCAATCAGCGGCAAACGCGGACGTAACGCGCTGCGCTCATCCATGTCAGCCAGGGTCTGCGTGGGATTAGTCACCAGCAACGCCACTGCTTTAGCGGCATCCAGTACAGAGCCACCGCCAAAGGCCACCACGCCGTCGCACTTCGATTCACGCAGTTGCGCGACCGCGGCGCAGACATCCGTAATGCACGGTTCGCCCACCGGACATGGCCACAGCGTCATCGCCACACCTTTCATCGCCAGGCTGCGTTCCAGCGCAGCGGTCATTCCCGCCTGATGCAGGAAGCTGTCTACCATGACAAACATGTGCGTCAGTCCGCGCGTTTGTGCTTCCTGTCCGCAGGTACTGAGCGCTCCGAGTCCGCAAAGGGTGACCGGTGGGACGCTAAACGTTTTTACGCGTTGCAGATTCAGGGTGTCGAATGCCTGAAAGAGCGCGGTCTGCAATTCAGCTTGCATAGATTCCTTCCGCTTTTTCTTTTCCGCTGTTGGCAATCGCCAGCGGGGTCATAAACAGGCTGTGCTGGGGTAAATGCACCTGCAGTTCCGGGAAGCGCTTACGGAACAGCTCATCCACGCCCGGCTGCATGCAGGAACCGCCGGCCAGCCATAAATCGGTAACGCCCTGTCCGGCTATATGGTGAGCCACGATTTCCGCCATCTTTTCGTAGACCGGCTTAACCACCGGCCAGATTTCCTGACCGTTGCTACGTTTGTACTGTTCGGCTTCTTCCAGTTGGATACGGCGGTTACCGGCCAGCGTCAGAGAAATGTGATGCCCACCGGTCGCTTCATCGGCGGAGTAGGTCACTTTGCCCTGTTTAACAATGGCAATCCCGGTGGTACCGCCACCAATATCCACCACACCAGCGTTATCGAGCTGCAACAGATCCGCCACGGCGGTCGGCTCGTCGAGCACATGACTCACTTCAAGTCCGGCTGACTCCAGCACGTTAATGGAGATTCGTGGGTCCGTTCCCGGTGGAAACGAGGTTGCCGCATGGGTAAAGCGGCAACCCAGCTGTTGTTCAAGCGTATCGAGATGGCGACGAACAATGGTTACTGCGCCGAAGAAATCCCAGACGATGCCATCGCGCACGACATCGGCCCAGTCGAGGCAAACCGCTACCGGCTGCCCGTCACCGTCGACGACCATCGACACCACATCACACGTCCCCAAATCAACGCCCAACCATAGCGGTGATTCGCTCTCAGCAGGCGTCTGGTTGCATAGCGTGGCTGCTTTTTGCAGTCTGGGTGTCAGCCAACGTTGTTCGTCGTGCGCCATCTCTTTTACTCCTTATACAATTCTGAAGGCGTCCACCAACACACAGCGACGCAGACGCACAAACGTACGCGCGCTGGTCACCCCTTCCCCGGTTGGCGTGGTAATGGTCATCGTGGTCCAGCCTTCGCCGCCAAGTCCCAGACCGGCAATACACGGCCCGTTCTTAACGAAAATGCTGGTATCAATGGCGTTCGCCATGCGGTTCATATTGTCGATGTTGCGTGAGTGCATCGCCGCCGTATGGTGGCAGCCGCCTTCAAGCTTGACCGCCAGTTCAATGGCTTCATCGACGTTAGCGACCCGCACGACCGGCAGAACCGGCATCATCAGTTCGGTGACGGCAAACGGATGCGTCGCGGAGGTTTCGACGAATAACAGCCGGGTTTGCTCCGGTACGTTCAGACCAATCGCCGCAGCGATTTTTCCTGCGTCGCGCCCTACCCAGTCACGACTGACCGTGCCTTTACCGCGCTCATCGATATTTTTCAGCAGCACTGGTTGCAGCTGTTCAGCTTGGGCCGCGGTCAATTTCACCGCATGCTGGCTTTCCATCAGACGCATCAGCTCATCGGCGACGCTGTCGACCACAATCAGCACTTTTTCGTCGGCGCAGATAATGTTGTTGTCAAACGACGCGCCTTTGACGATCGACTGCGCCGCGCGTGCCAGGTCGGCCGTTTCATCCACCACCACCGGCGGGTTACCCGCACCGGCAGCAATCAAACGTTTGTTGGTGTGTTTACGCGCGGCATCCACTACGGCTTCGCCACCGGTGACGACCAGCAGGCCGATGCCTGGGTACTTGAACAGACGCTGGGCGGTTTCGATATCCGGATTGGCAACGGTGACCAGCAGGTTTGCCGGACCGCCTGCAGCGACCACCGCCTGGTTAAGCAGGGTGATGGCGCGCTGAGAAACTTTTTTCGCCGCCGGATGCGGCGCGAAGACCACGCTGTTGCCAGCTGCGATCAGGCTAATGGCATTGTTAATAACGGTTGCGGCCGGGTTGGTGGACGGTGTCACCGAGGCCACCACGCCCCACGGCGCATTTTCAATCAGCGTCAGGCCGTTATCGCCGGTCAGGACCTGTGGAGACAGACATTCCACTCCCGGCGTGCCGCGTGCCTGCGCCACGTTTTTGGCAAATTTATCCTCAACGCGTCCCATGCCGGTTTCTGTGACGGCAAGTTCCGCTAATTCTCTGGCGTGCTTTTCGCCCGCCTCACGTAGCGCCGTGATAGCCAGTTGGCGCATGGCAACGCTTTTCAGCCCTTGCTGGGCCAGTTTTGCTGCCGCCACTGCGTCATCCAGGGAGGCAAAAACGCCCATTTCTTGAACGGCACTGACGGGTTGGCTGCTGTCTTTCATTTTCAGCAGTACCGCTTTCACGACCTGTTCAATATCCTGTTGATTCATGATTTTCTGCCTTATTTATGGAAGATCACCTGACCACCTGCCACCACTTCATCGACAATGCCAATCACGCACAGATCGACAGGTGATGATTCGTTACGGTGCGCCTGACGGGCTGAGCTTCCGCTGACCAGCAGCACCCACTCTCCGGTTCCCGCCCCGATGCTGTCGATAGCAACAGCACATTGCCCGTCGGGGTTACCCTGGGCATCAATCATTTCCACCATCAGCAACTTGTCGTGCGCGAGCCCCTGATGGCGTACGGTACAAACAATTTGTCCTGTGACGATTGCCAGTTTCATACGCGCCTCCGTGGCATATTTCAGGTAAAACCTCCCCCTACCCTCCGCAGAAGGTAATGTGAAAAGGAGAGAGGGTGACGCCAGCAATACAGTCTGTGGCGTCACATGGACGACTTACATGTCGTTGCTGTCGCCTTTAAAGCTGATCGGGAATACTTCCTCCAGATCGCCATGCGGACGCGGGATCACATGTACGGAAACCAGCTCGCCAATACGCTGTGCAGCCGCAGCACCTGCGTCCGTTGCGGCTTTGCATGCCGCTACGTCGCCACGGACCATGGCAGTGACCAGACCGCCACCGATCTGCTTCACGCCAACCAGTTTCACGCGTGCCGCTTTAACCATTGCGTCAGAAGCCTCAATCAGTGCAACCAGGCCCCGGGTTTCAATCATTCCTAATGCTTCCATTGTGTTTTCCTCTCATTAAGGGGTCCAGAACGGGACCTAAACAACCAGTGTTTGTGAGGCGTTTTCACGACTCACGTCAGTCTGGCGCGGCACTGCTGCCACCAACGCCAGTTCGATAATTTCCTGTACGCTACAGCCGCGAGAGAGGTCATGAAGCGGTGCGGCAAGCCCCTGGATCAGTGGCCCGACTGCACGATACCCTCCCAAACGCTGGGCGATTTTGTAACCAATATTGCCTGCTTCAAGCGATGGGAAGACCATCACATTGGCATTACCCTTTAACGGACTTGCAGGCGCTTTTTGCGCGGCGACATCCGGAACAAAGGCGGCATCAAATTGCAGTTCGCCATCCACGATAAGCTGCGGCGCACGTTCACGAACGATCTCGGTCGCCTGCTGCACGTTAGCGACGTTGGGGTGACGGGCACTGCCATTACTTGAAAACGACAGCATGGCCACGCGCGGCTCTTCACCGGTAATTGCCTGCCAGGTCTGCGCGCTGGCAATCGCAATATCCGCCAGCTGTGCAGCGGTGGGCTGGGGTACGACGCTGCAATCGGCAAAGCCTAATGACGGTCCGAGATACTGCGGCAGCATCAGAAAAATCGACGACAGCGTTTTACAGCCCGGCTGTAGCCCAATAATGCGTAACCCGGCGCGCAGCACGTTTGCTGTTGACGACAGATTGCCGGCAATACAGACGTCAGCTTCTCGCGCGCTGACCATTGCCGCAGCGAACATCAGCGGATCATTGAGCTTTTCCAGCGCATCGGCTGGCGTTTTATCTCCCGCGCGGGTCAGCCAGCGCAGCGCAAACTCTTCGCGCATTGCCAGATTGCTTTGCGGATCGATAACCTGGATACCATCCATCGCCACCCGATGGCTGAGAGCAAACTGGCGCAAAGCAAATGGGCTGGCGACAAGAATGGGGCGTGCCAGACCGTGCTGATGCAGATAATTCGCGGCTTTCAGCACCCGGACATCCAGCGCATCCGGGAACACCACCCGAGCAGGGGCTTGCTGGGCGAGTTGACGAGCACGTTCGATGATCATGGCTTCTCCCCCAGTCGTTGTTGAATTTGGCTAACCGTCAGCGGATGTTTCGCCACGCTCAGAATCATCATCACGTAGACCGTACTGGAAAGGCGATTGAGCGCCTGCATGATGTCCGGTCGTATAACTTCAAAACTGCGGGTAATGAAGACCTGAGCCGCCACCGTCTCCGTTTCACGGACTTTGGTACGCAGCAGATTCAGCAGCGCGCAATCACGTCCGTGGCTGGCCTCAGGCACCAGATGATCGTGATCCAGATAGCGCAGCGGATGATGTGAAAGCCGGTGTAAATCTTCGTCGCTCAAACCGACGATAGCTTGTGCGGCCAGCGGCTCATCCATAGCATCGGCGCGCATAATATTGCCCAGACGCGAACGGATATCCGCCAGCCACGGCTGCCACGGTTCCGCCAGCTCGATCTGCAACCACACGGCCAGCGCGATGGTGCTGTCCAGCGCGGCGCGAAATCCCAGACGTGGATCACTTTTGGCCACCATCTTGTCAGCCGTCAGATGCGTCAGCGTGTCTGGTTTCTTCGCCACCGGTTGATGACACAGTTCGCAGCTGGCCTGTGGATGGGTATCGCTGCTGGTTAAACCATGCACCGGCTGCGGCTGCTGTTGTTCGTCATCAATAAACAGGCTGCCCTGCTCGTCGATAAACTTAATGCGCAGATGTCGGCTTTCCAGTAATTCCCGGGCAGACGGCGTCAGGCGAGCATCAGCGGGGAGATGAATTTCAGCCCCCTCGCTGAGCGTATGATTCGCTCTGAGCCATGCTTCGGTAATGAAATCCTTCATACATCCGCCTTAGCAGGACTGCCAGTTCGCAGGCCAGGCCACATACAGAAACTTCACCGTCGATGGCGTACCAAATTCAATGCTGGAGCCTTTCGGGATAAACATGACGTCCCCGGCTTTAGCAATCATGGTTTCGCCTTCGTGGCGAACGTGCAGCTCGCCTTCCAGAATCATGTCGATTTCGTCGTAGTTCAGCGTCCATGGGAAAAAGGCGTTATCCCACTGCATGAACCCGGCGGCCATGCTGCTACCGTCCTGGTCGGTCACCAGATCGGTTAAGCCAACGCAGTGTGGTTGTGCGCCGTCAAAACGCCCAAACTTCACGCTGCTACCGTCGATGACTTTGACGCCGCCTTTGCCGGTGACCGATTTAAAGCTCGGCTGCATTCCGCCCTGCTCCAGCGACTGTTTCTCCTTCATGACTTTGTCCATCAGCTGCGCGACCAGGCTTTCGGTAAATTGTCCTTCGGGCAATTGCGCAATGATGGTTTCACGAATGCGCTGGCTCTCCGTTTTGCCATCATCCACCGCAGCCGGTGCAACAGCGGCGGCAGTTGGCGCGGATTCGTCGCATTCACGGATAGTGACGCCCAGCAGCTCCGCCACTTCGCGTGCCTCCGGGGTGATGATGCTGGCGCGCAGAACAACCGACATTTCCTGTTCGCCGCGTGCGTGGGCCGCACGAATATCGTTAGCTGTGATGAGTTTTTTCACCTGCCCTTTCCTCCTTTTGGCTGAGCTCAGTCAGATAATCCACCAGGTGCTGCACGCTGCGCGGGTCATGGCTATTGAGCTCGAAAATCGGCTCATGAAACCCCATCCCGCGAAGTAGTTGTCGCGTTGCGGCGACGTCGGCATCCGGCATGTCCGTTTTGCTGATAACGGCGATTTGTCGTTTACTGGCGCCGATATCCAACAGCCCGGCAGGTAAGCGACTTTCTTTATCATTTGCCGCGTGTATATAAATCAACGTATCGACATCCTGCAGCGTGGTAATTAAGGCGTGGTACCAACGCGGATGGCTAAAATATTCCCCAGGCGTGTCGATATCGCCATTTTCATTAAACTCAACGGCCTGTGTTTTTCTGGCGAGGGAATAATTCCCCTGTAGCGCATTAAAGAGCGTTGTTTTCCCCGCGCCCACCGTACCGACAAACGCAATACGTTTCATCGCCGCCTCTGATTAACTTTTTGTCAGGTTGCACAACGTGAAATTTAATAACCGACCCAGACCGCTCACCGTCTGTAATAGCGCTTCTTCTACCGCGCCTACCGAGCCATAAATCACCAGCGCCCCGCTGAATCTATCGAGAAAGCCGATATGTACATCCGCCGCTTTCATGGCTAAATCACCGGCTATCATCGCGGTTTCTCCTGGCGTCAGCGTCATAATGCCGATGGCGCCCGCTTCGGGAACGCCGATCTTTTTCGCCAGTTCTTCGCCAGGGTGCGCAATGAGATGCGCCAGCGTGACCTGTTTCCCCGGCACAAATTCCTGAATGATGCGTTCTTTTTCCATTGCTCACCGCCTCCGCTAAAACTGCCCTCATCGTGGCAATTTTTTGTCAGAGTAAATAACAAAATTCGGCAACCAGGTTTAAAAGGTGAAGTGGATCACTAAGAAAAGGAAAATAAAAAGGCGCGGGAGGTACCCGCGCCAGAAATAATTAAAGTGAAATTACAGCGGCTGTGTTTGAGCTTCTACAACGGCCAGCGCCACCATATTAACGATACGACGAACAGAGGCGATCTGCGTTAATACGTGAACCGGTTTCGCTACCCCCATCAGCACTGGGCCGACCGTTACGCCTTCGGAGCTGGAAACACGTAGTAAGTTGTAACTAATACGAGCAGCCTCCATATTCGGCATCACCAGAATATTCGCTGAGCCTTTCAACGGGCTGTCCGGCATACGGTCATTACGGATACTTTCCACCAGCGCGGCATCACCGTGCATTTCACCGTCAATCATCAATTCTGGCGCACGCGCCTTAATCAGCGCCAGCGCTTCACGCATTTTGCTGGCCGACGGACAGTTTGATGAGCCAAAGTTGGAATGCGACAGTAATGCCACCTTCGGTTCAATACCAAAGCGACGTACGGTTTCTGCCGCCATCACGGCGATTTCAGCCAGTTGCTCCGGCGTAGGGTCATCGTTGACGTAGGTGTCGGCGATAAAGGTGTTACCGCTTGGCAGCAGCAAAGCGTTCATCGCTCCGGCCGTATGCACGCCTTCGCGGTAACCAAACACCTCTTTAACTACGCTGAAGTGCTCATGATAGTCGCCAATCGTACCGCAGATCATCGCATCCGCTTCACCGCGCTGCACCATGATCGCACCGATCACCGTGGTGTTAGCAATCACCGCACGCTGCGCCTGCTCCTGGGTAATACCACGGCGCTTCATGATCTGGTAGTACTCGCTCCAGTACTCTTTAAAGCGCGGATCGGACTCATTGTTAACGATTTCAAAATCGACACCGGCTTTGATCTGCAGCCCCAGTTTCTGGATACGCATTTCGATCACGCTCGGACGACCAATCAGGATCGGCTTCGCCAGACCTAAGGTGATCAGCTCCTGAGTCGCATGCAGCACACGCGCCTCTTCCCCTTCCGTCAGCACCACGCGCTTCGGCGCTTTACGTGCCCGGGAGAAAATCGGCTTCATGAACAGGTTGGTTTTGTAGACAAATTCGGTCAGCTTATCGATATAAGCGTCAAAGTCAGCAATCGGACGCGTCGCCACACCGGAGTCCATCGCCGCTTTTGCTACCGCTGGGGCGATTTTGACGATCAGACGTGGGTCGAACGGTTTCGGAATGATGTATTCCGGGCCAAAGCTCAGATCCTGGTCGCCATAGGCAGAGGCCACCACCTCGCTCTGCTCGGCGTGCGCCAGCTCAGCAATCGCGTGTACTGCAGCCAGTTTCATCTCTTCGTTGATGGCGGTAGCGCCGACATCCAGCGCGCCGCGGAAGATGAACGGGAAGCACAGGACGTTGTTAACCTGGTTCGGGTAGTCGGAGCGACCGGTACAAATGATGGCGTCGGAACGCACCTCTTTTGCCAGCGGCGGCAGGATTTCCGGTTCCGGGTTGGCGAGTGCCAGGATCATTGGCGCTCGCGCCATCTTCTTGACCATTTCCTGGGTCAGCACTTTCGGGCCAGAACAGCCGAGGAAAATGTCTGCGCCGTCAATCACATCATCCAGCGTACGTTTACCATCATCCACTACCGCGTAAGCCGCTTTGGTCTCCGCCATGTTCGGTTCGCGGTCTTTGTAAATCACGCCTTTGGAGTCGCAGACCACAATATTGTGTTTCTGCATCCCCAGCGCCACCAGCAGGTTCATACAGGCAATCGCCGCCGCACCTGCGCCGGACACCACCATGCGTACGTCAGAGATGTTCTTCTCCACCACCCGCAGACCGTTCAGAATTGCGGCGGTGCTGATGATCGCCGTGCCGTGCTGATCATCATGGAATACCGGAATATTCATGCGCTCGCGCAGTTTTTGCTCAATGTAGAAGCACTCCGGCGCTTTGATATCTTCGAGGTTGATGCCGCCAAATGTTGGCTCCAGAGCCGCCACGACATTGATAAATTTATCCGGATCGAGCTCATCCACTTCGATATCGAACACGTCAATCCCGGCGAATTTCTTAAACAGAACGCCTTTACCTTCCATCACCGGTTTGCCAGCCAGTGCGCCGATATTGCCCAGGCCCAGCACCGCGGTACCGTTGGAGATAACCGCAACCAGGTTGCCGCGCGCGGTGTATTTATAGGCCGCCAGCGGGTCCTTTTCAATTTCCAGACACGGCGCTGCAACGCCTGGCGAGTAGGCCAGAGCAAGATCGCGCTGTGTTGCAAGAGGCTTGGTCGGAGAAACCTGAATTTTACCTGGTACTGGAAATTCGTGGAAATCGAGGGCGCTTTGTTTTAACTGGTCATCCATCTTGTTGTTCCTTTCACGTGTCGATCAAAAAAGTGGCGCGGGTAACCATGCTACGAGCCGCACATTATCACCTCAGTCAGCGGCCCAAACTTTGAAGGTCCCCAAACTCTCGCCATTCAAAGAAAGAATTTGTTATCAACTTATAACAGCCATGTTACCTGCTTAATCCAGCAATGCCATGCTTGTCTGCTATGCTTTTTGCGTGTGCAGCCCGCAATTTTCCCAAAAGTGTGAATTAACACACGCATCTAACGCTTTACTTTTCAAGGAGTATTTCCTATGACCCGTAAAGAGCTTGCCAATGCCATTCGTGCGCTAAGTATGGATGCCGTACAAAAAGCTAACTCAGGCCACCCCGGCGCACCAATGGGTATGGCCGATATCGCCGAAGTACTGTGGAATGATTTCCTCCGCCATAACCCGACCGATCCCACCTGGTACGATCGTGACCGGTTTATTCTGTCCAATGGTCACGCTTCAATGCTGCTTTACAGTCTGCTGCATCTTTCCGGCTACGATTTGCCGTTAGAGGAGTTGAAGAACTTCCGCCAACTGCATTCGAAGACGCCAGGGCATCCGGAAATCGGCTACACGCCGGGCGTGGAAACCACCACCGGCCCGCTGGGTCAGGGTTTAGCCAACGCGGTTGGCCTGGCGATTGCCGAACGCACGCTGGCTGCGCAATTTAACCAGCCGGATCATGAGATTGTTAACCACTATACCTGGGTGTTTATGGGCGACGGCTGCCTGATGGAGGGGATTTCCCACGAGGTTTGTTCCCTGGCGGGAACCCTGGGACTGGGCAAACTGATCGGCTTCTACGATCACAACGGCATCTCGATTGATGGCGAAACCGACGGCTGGTTTACCGACGATACCGCAAAACGCTTTGAGGCCTATCACTGGCATGTGGTGCATGAGATTGATGGTCATGATCCTGAGGCGGTGAAAAAAGCGATTCAGGAAGCGCAGGCTGTTACCGATAAGCCATCGCTGATTATCTGCCGCACGGTGATTGGTTTTGGCTCACCGAATAAAGCCGGGAAAGAAGAAGCGCACGGCGCCGCGCTGGGTGAAGAAGAAGTGGCGCTAACCCGACAGAAGCTGGGGTGGCACCATCCTGCTTTTGAGATCCCCAAAGAGATTTACCGGGCGTGGGATGCACGGGAAAAAGGCGAAAAAGCGCAACAGGCCTGGAATGAGAAATTCGCGGCGTATCAACAAGCACACCCGGAGCTGGCGGCTGAATTTACCCGTCGAATGAGCGGCGGGCTGCCGGAACAGTGGGAAGAAACAACCCAGAAGTACATTACCGACTTACAGGCAAATCCGGCCAAAATCGCCACCCGTAAGGCCTCGCAAAATACCCTGAACGCCTACGGGCCGATTCTGCCTGAGCTGCTTGGCGGCTCGGCGGATCTGGCGCCGAGCAACCTGACCATTTGGAAAGGATCTACGTCGCTTAAAGAGGATCCAGCCGGAAATTACATCCACTATGGCGTGCGGGAGTTTGGCATGACCGCGATTGCTAACGGTATCGCCCATCACGGTGGCTTTGTGCCTTACACCGCCACGTTCCTGATGTTTGTCGAATATGCCCGTAATGCCGCGCGCATGGCGGCGCTGATGAAGGCCAGACAAATCATGGTTTATACCCACGACTCGATTGGTCTGGGGGAGGATGGTCCTACGCACCAGGCCGTTGAACAGCTCGCCAGCCTGCGTCTGACACCTAATTTCAGCACCTGGCGACCGTGCGATCAGGTTGAGGCGGCAGTAGGCTGGAAGCTGGCGGTCGAACGCCATGACGGGCCAACGGCGCTAATCCTCTCCAGACAAAATCTGGCGCAGGTTGAGCGTACGCCTGAACAGGTGCAGCAGATTGCCCGCGGGGGATATGTGCTGAAGGACAACGGCGGTAAACCGGATATTATTTTGATTGCTACCGGTTCAGAAATGGAAATCACGCTGCTGGCAGCGGAAAAACTGACCGGTGAAGGCCGTAACGTGCGCGTGGTTTCTCTGCCCTCAACCGATATTTTTGACGCTCAGGATGAGGCGTACCGGGAATCTGTCTTACCGATAAACGTCAGCGCGCGCGTGGCGGTGGAAGCAGGCATTGCCGATTACTGGTACAAATATGTCGGTCTAAAAGGGGCAATTGTCGGCATGACCGGTTATGGAGAATCGGCTCCGGCAGATAAGTTGTTCCCGTTCTTCGGCTTTACGGTGGATAACATCGTGGCCAAAGCGCATAAAGTGCTTAACGCGTGATCCACAATGTGGGCCAGGCATCTGGCCCATGCCAGTTATCGCAACTTGGTTCCTGGGCATAACGCGCCAGGCGAAACCGCTGTCCATCATAGCGCCAGCGCGTCTGGATACCGCAATCTGCCATCCCTCGTCCTTTGGCGAGGGTAACCAGTTCTCGCGACTTCTCGTCAAATGTGGCGTTGGTCAGCTCCATATCCCGACTTTCGGCATCCGTTTTAAATGGCAGACTCAAACGTACGGCACTGGAAGTTAACGGTTTTGCGCGCGAAACAATCCACGCCAGATCGATAGTGTTATACGCCCCGGCTTCACAGCCGATCATCAGTAGCGCTTTATCATCCGTCAGGGCCGTGACGCGCATCTCGCGACGCAGTGGATCGATCGAGCAGCGAATACCATTGATGCGCCAGTTACCATAATCCAGCAGCTCGCTGCGCTCTTGTTGTGTTAAGGGCGTTGGCGTTGGGTTAATGACAGCCACACCTTTCAGGGCCGGGGCTGGCGGTACGCTGAGCGGCGGCTCATCACCTTTTTCGATCCAGGCGGTTTCGCTCCCCACGCGTTTTTGCTGGGCATCGATAAACAGCAATGCTGCTTTTAATCCGATCAGTGAAAGATTTTGCGCGCCTTTTTGCAGGGTTATTGCCTTCGCGTCCTGTACAGTTTGTAAAAATGCGCTAATAGTTGCCGGATCATCGGTCATCAGTTGCCAGGGCGTAATACGCCAGTGCTCACCGCTAAGCGCAAGCGAGTCGCCATCCAGCAACAGACGCGACGCAATTTCGCTCTCTTTAACATGGGAAGGCTCCAGCCCTCCCAGTTCAATACGCAACACGGCATCGGTGTGCGCCCCGGCGCTGCGGCTGAGGGTCATGACCAGGCCGTGATGTTCTCCGGTATTGCGCGCCACGCAAAAATTCTGGTTGTTACACGTCACCTGCCAATCAGAAAAAGCCTGCTGCGCGGGCGCGGCCCACAGCAAACGAACGGGTAGCAGCCCGAGCAGGAAAAAGAAAATGACGCGATAGCGCATGGACGGTACAACCCCGAAATCAAAACACACAGCCTAAGCGGTATCTTCCTTGCGCGACTGATGTGGCTCAATAAGAATCGTCGGATTGGCCGTCTATTTGTAAAGAAATATTAATACTGAAGGTTAATCCATCAGGTGCGACGACTGCAGGTAATTCAACAACAGCACCGTTTTGCCGTCACGGATCTCACCCGTTTTAATCATTTCCAGTGCCTGCGTGAACGGTAGCTCCAGAACCTCAATATCTTCATCTTCAACACCGCCGCCTGCGTTTGCCCGTTGACTGTCGCTGTATTGCGCGATAAAGAAATGGATCAGCTCCGTTACGCCGCCCGGAGACATGTAGAGTTCGAACAGTTTACGCACTTCACCCACTTCATAGCCGGTCTCTTCAATCGCCTCTTTACGAATACACGCTTCCGGTTCGTCGTTATCCAGTAGCCCGGCGCAGGTTTCAATCAGTTGGCCGTCTTCGTTACCGTTGACCCAGGTCGCGACGCGGAACTGACGGATGAGCACCACGGTTTTTTTCTCAGCGTTATACAACAGAATAGTCGCACCGTTGCCGCGATCGTAAACCTCGCGTTTGTGACGAATCACCTCCCCATTACTTCGGGTCAGGTCATAGGTGATATTGCGCAGGATGAAGTAGTTATCAGAAAGGACTTTATCTTTGATGAGGGTAATTTTTTGCGACATACCGGCTCCACGGCGAGAAGTGAAAAATAATACTACGCCGTGAAACCGGGTTTGTCTTGACCTTCGGCTAGTGAGATTTGACTGATTTTACGCCCAGCCAGTCAACGATCCCTTGGGCAGCATGCCGCCCTTCGGCCATCGCCGTGACCACCAGGTCCGCACCGCGTACCGCATCTCCGCCGGCAAAAATTTTCGGATTACTGGTTTGATAACGGTACGCGCTCTCAACGTTGGCGGCAATCCGTCCCCAGTTATCGACCTTAACGCCATGCGTCTCCAGCCACGGCATACCGTGCGGGTGGAAACCAAACGCCATGATCACCGCGTCTGCGGGCATAACAAACTCACTCCCGGCGATCGGCACCGGACGTCGACGCCCATTCGCGTCCGGCTCGCCAAGCTGGGTACGTAAGAAACGCACGCCGCTGACTCGTCCATCGGCATTCAACACCAGTTCAACCGGCTGGACGTTAAACTCAAAGTTCGCCCCCTCTTCACGCGCGTTTTTTACCTCTTTTTTCGAACCCGGCATGTTGGCTTCATCACGACGATAGGCGCAGGTTACCTGACTTGCGCCGTGACGCAGCGCAGTGCGAACGCAGTCCATTGCCGTATCGCCTCCGCCCAGGACAACCACATTCAACCCGGCGGTATCAATAAACGGTTCTTCAGGCAGTTCATCCAGCCCCATCACCTGTTTCGTGTTGGCAATCAGGAACGGCAGCGCATCATAAACACCAGGCGCGTCTTCATTCGGCAGGTCCGCCTTCATGGAACGATAGGTCCCCACGCCCACAAACACGGCATCGTACTCTTCCAGCAGCGTCGCCAGCGCCACATCCTTGCCCACTTCGCAGTTAAGTTCGAAATGAATACCCATGGCGCTGAAGATTTCACGGCGACGCGCCAGCAGCGTTTTGTCGAGCTTGAAGGCCGGTATGCCAAACGTCAGCAAACCGCCGATTTCAGGATGGCGATCGTACACGGTGGCGCTAACGCCGTTTCGCGCTAACACATCCGCACAGGCCAGGCCCGCCGGACCCGCGCCGATAATCGCGACGCGCTTATCCACTTTCTGTACGTGGCTTAAGTCCGGTCGCCAACCTTTACTCAGCGCCCGATCAGAAATATAACGCTCAATATTACCGATAGTCACCGCGCCATGCTCGTTACGCACCGTACATGCCCCTTCGCAGAGCCGATCCTGGGGACACACGCGCCCGGTCACTTCCGGCAGACAGTTGGTCTGATGAGAAAGCTCAACCGCCGCGTCAATGTTCCCGGCTTTGACCAGTTCTATCCACTGCGGAATATGGTTATGCAGTGGGCAGGTCCATTCGCAAATACTGTGGTCGCCGCATTTCAGACAGCGGGATGCTTCCCGTTCCGCCTGCGCCGTACGAAACGGCAGATAGATCTCTTCAAAGCTGGTTTTACGGGCTTCAATCGCCAGCTTGTCCGGCTCACCACGCGCAGGCGTCGCCTGCATTTGCTCACGTTTGGTGATGGCATCCTGAACAAAATCGGTAGCGCTACTGTGCCAGGGCTGACTCTCCAGACTGGCTGTACGCAGTCTGCGCGCTTTTGACAGACCGGTAAGCGCGTTTTCCGTCACCAACTGTAACGCCTGTGCCGGACAGTTTTCCACGCAGGCGGGCCCCTCTTCACGCCCCTGACATAAGTCGCATTTATGCGCTGTCGCTTTCACCTTTCCTTTAGCCACGGGAGTGAGTACGATCTGCATCGTGCCAAAGGGACAAGCCACGACGCACGATTTGCAGCCAATACATTTTTGCGGGTTCACCTGCACGCTGTCGTTTTCATGGCTGATTGCCCCATTTGGGCAACTTCTGGCGCAGGGCGCATCTTCACAGTGGTGGCAGGTCACCGCACTGCGTTGTTGCTGATGCTTGATGACGGTAATTCGGGGCTGAAAATGCCGCGGGCTCAGGACATGCTGCTCGCCATTGTGAGCCATGACGCAGGCGACCTCACAGGCATGGCAACCCAGGCACTGCTGGCTATTGACCATAATAAAACGATTCATGGCTTCCTTCTTTTTTGGTTGCAAAAACCTTATTCTTTATATGACTGTTGTTATTAACCGACACGGAAGGAAGCGGCAATGTTCATTTGCCCAGGAAGCACAACTATTTATCCAGAACCTGTGGCAGATCAATTTATTTCATCGCATATGAAATTGTGTTTCAGTTACCATCCAGTTTCATGGCGTTTTATTAACATTTATCAACTACACCGCATCGTTCGGGCTGAATCAAGGCGCGACGTGTAGTGTGTGAGGATGCACAAGTGACGGTAAAGCGTCCGGTCTCGGCCAGTCTGGCCAAGGCTTTTTTCTACATCGTGCTGTTGTCGATTCTCTCAACGGGTATTGCGCTGCTCACGCTGACCAGCAGCTTGCGGGATGCTGAAGCCATCAACGTTGCTGGCTCATTGCGCATGCAAAGCTACCGTCTGGGTTACGATCTGCAAAGCCAAAGCCCGCAACTCAACGCTCACCGCCAACTTTTCCAACAGGCGCTAAACTCGTCGGCATTGCAAAATCTGAATGCGTGGTATGTACCGCAAGCGGTGAAAAGTCGCTATGGACGACTGCATGCAAACTGGCTGGAAATGAACGCCCGTCTGATCGATGGCGATTTAAAATGGTACCAGGCTAATATCAACAACTATGTCGATCAAATCGATCTCTTCGTACTGGCGCTGCAACATTACGCCGAACGCAAAGTGATGCTGGTTTTTGGTATTTCGCTGGCTGGCGGGATCGGCATATTCACTTTGGTTTTCTTTACCCTGCGGCGCATTCGCCAGCAGGTGGTGCGGCCGCTAAATAAGCTGGTAATGGCCAGCCAGCACATTGAGCACGGTCAGTTTGATATCCCGCCGCTGGATACCGGTTTACCCAACGAACTGGGGCTGCTGGGCAAGACCTTTAGCCAGATGTCGAGTGAGTTACACAAGCTGTACCGCTCGCTGGAAGCCTCGGTCGCAGAGAAAACCCACGATCTCCACGAAGCTAATCGCCGCCTGGAGGTGCTGTATCAGTGCTCTCAGGCGCTCAACACCAGCCAGATTGATGTGTACTGTTTCCGCCATATTTTACAGATTGTCCGCGAACATGACGCCGCGTATTTCCTGGAGCTTACCGTCGGCGATAACTGGCGGATTAGCGAAGGGACCAAAAGCCCCGAGCTGCCAATGCAAATCCTGCCGGTCACGATGCAGGAAACCGTCTACGGCGAACTGCACTGGCAAAGTCCAAACGTCAATGCCTCGACCCCGCTGCTCAACAGCGTATCATCAATGCTGGGACGCGGGTTGTACTTCAACCAGGCGCAAAAACATTTTCAGCAGCTGTTATTAATGGAAGAGCGCGCGACCATTGCACGCGAACTGCATGACTCGCTGGCGCAGGTGCTCTCTTATTTACGCATTCAGCTCACGCTGCTGAAGCGCTCGATTCCAGAGGATAACGCTCCGGCGCAAAGCATTATGGCGGATTTCTCTCAGGCGCTGAATGATGCCTATCGTCAATTGCGCGAGCTGCTGACCACCTTCCGTCTGACCTTACAGCAGGCCGATTTACCCTCCGCCCTGCATGAAATGCTGGAAACGCTGCAAAATCAGACCACAGCTAAACTCACACTCGATTGTCGGTTGCCTACGCTGGCGCTGGATGCGCAAATGCAGGTGCATCTGTTGCAAATTGTTCGTGAAGCGGTGCTGAACGCGATTAAACATGCTAACGCAACCGAAATTGCCGTCAGTTGCGTCACCGCGCCGGATGGCAATCATACGGTTTATGTCCGCGATAACGGCATCGGCATTGGCGAACCGCATGAGCCTACCGGGCACTATGGATTAAATATTATGCGTGAGCGAGCGGAAAGGCTGAGTGGCACGCTGACCTTCTCGCAGCCCTCCGGCGGGGGTACGCTGGTAAGCATCAGTTTTCGTTCGGCTGACTCCGACAGTGGGCTAACGTAAAGAACCGCAAAGCGCTTGCAGGCCTGGATCCAGGCCTGACGGCGCTGGCACAAAAGGTATGCTGTAAACGGGCATGATAATTTACATTATCTTCTTTTTTTCTCCACGTTTGGCTCGTACCTTGCCGCTAAAGTGAAGCAAGTCATACCCATAACGATACGCAGAAACACGAGGTCCCCTTTTAATGGCGAATTTTTTCATCGATCGCCCCATTTTTGCCTGGGTGTTAGCTATCCTGTTGTGCCTGACAGGAGCCCTGGCTATTTTTTCACTACCCGTTGAGCAATATCCCGATCTGGCCCCGCCCAACGTGCGGGTAACCGCCAACTATCCTGGCGCATCTGCACAAACGCTGGAAAACACCGTGACTCAGGTCATCGAGCAGAATATGACTGGTCTCGATAATCTGATGTACATGTCATCACAAAGCAGCGGGACAGGCCAGGCGACGGTTACGCTGAGCTTTGTCGCCGGGACCGATCCTGATGAAGCCGTACAGCAGGTGCAAAACCAGCTGCAATCGGCAATGCGTAAGTTGCCGCAGGCGGTACAGGATCAAGGGGTCACGGTGCGTAAAACCGGGGACACAAATATTCTGACCATCGCCTTCGTCTCTACCGATGGCTCCATGGATAAGCAGGACATCGCCGATTACGTCGCGAGTAATATTCAGGACCCGCTCAGTCGTATAAACGGCGTGGGGGATATCGACGCCTACGGTTCACAATACTCCATGCGTATCTGGCTCGACCCGGCCAAACTTAACAGCTTCCAGATGACCGCCAAAGATGTGACCGATGCCATCGAGTCACAGAATGCGCAGATTGCTGTCGGACAGCTTGGCGGCACGCCTTCAGTGGACAAACAAGCGCTGAATGCGACGATTAATGCCCAGTCGCTGCTGCAGACTCCGGATCAATTCCGCGATATTACGCTACGCGTTAACCAGGACGGTTCAGAAGTTAAACTGGGCGACGTGGCGACGGTCGAAATGGGGGCTGAGAAGTATGATTACCTCAGCCGCTTTAACGGTAATCCCGCCTCCGGTCTGGGCGTGAAGCTGGCCTCCGGCGCCAATGAAATGGCGACGGCAACGCTGGTCATTAACCGTCTGAACGAGCTGTCGCAATATTTTCCACACGGACTGGAATATAAGGTGGCGTATGAAACCACCTCCTTCGTAAAAGCCTCAATCATCGACGTGGTAAAAACCCTGCTGGAAGCGATCGCGCTGGTATTTTTGGTCATGTACCTGTTCCTGCAAAACTTCCGCGCCACGCTGATTCCCACTATCGCCGTTCCCGTCGTGCTGATGGGCACCTTCTCCGTGCTCTACGCCTTTGGCTATAGCGTGAACACGTTAACTATGTTTGCGATGGTGCTGGCGATCGGTCTGCTGGTGGATGACGCCATTGTGGTAGTGGAAAACGTAGAACGAATTATGAGTGAGGAAGGCCTCTCGCCGCGTGAAGCGACGCGGAAATCGATGGGGCAAATCCAGGGCGCGCTGGTAGGTATCGCCATGGTGCTGTCGGCGGTGTTTATCCCGATGGCCTTCTTCGGCGGCACTACCGGGGCGATTTACCGCCAGTTCTCGATTACCATTGTTTCCGCGATGGTGCTGTCCGTTCTCGTGGCGATGATTCTCACCCCCGCCCTGTGCGCCACGCTACTCAAACCGCTGCATAAAGGCGAACATCACGGGCAAACCGGTTTCTTCGGTTGGTTTAACCGCATGTTTAACCGCAATGCCGAACGCTACGAAAAAGGCGTTGCCCGGATCCTGCATCGCAGCCTGCGCTGGATCCTGATCTACGGTCTGCTGCTCGGCGGTATGGTCTTCCTGTTCCTGCGTCTGCCGACTTCCTTCCTGCCGCTGGAAGACCGCGGCATGTTTACCACCTCGATACAGCTCCCCAGCGGTTCCACCCAACAACAAACGTTGAAAGTGGTAGAGGAAGTAGAGAAGTATTACTTCACCCACGAAAAAGACAATATTATGTCGGTCTTTTCCACTGTAGGATCCGGCCCCGGCGGGAACGGACAAAACGTGGCGCGTATGTTCGTGCGTTTAAAAGACTGGGATGAGCGTGACGCCACCACCGGGACTTCCTTCGCCATTATCGAACGCGCGACCAAAGCGTTTAATAAGATTAAAGAGGCTCGCGTCTTCGCCAGCAGCCCTCCGGCCATTAGCGGCCTCGGCAGTTCGGCTGGTTTTGATATGGAACTGCAGGATCACGCCGGCGCGGGTCATGACGCGTTAATGGCCGCACGCGACAAGCTGATTGAGCTGGCCGGGAAAGACTCATCCCTGACCCGCGTTCGTCATAACGGACTCGACGACAGTCCACAATTGCAAATTGATATCGATCAGCGCAAAGCCCAGGCGCTGGGCGTGTCCATTGACGACATCAACGATACATTGCAAACGGCCTGGGGCTCCAGCTACGTTAATGACTTTATGGATCGCGGTCGCGTGAAGAAAGTTTACGTCCAGGCGGCGGCGAAGTACCGCATGCTCCCGGACGACATCAACTTGTGGTACGTCCGCAATAATAGCGGCGGCATGGTGCCTTTCTCAGCCTTTGCCACCTCGCGCTGGGAAACCGGCTCACCGCGTCTGGAGCGTTATAACGGCTATTCTGCCGTCGAGATTGTCGGTGAAGCCGCGCCCGGCGTCAGTACCGGTACGGCAATGGACGTGATGGAGTCGCTGGTGCGACAGTTGCCGACCGGATTTGGCCTCGAATGGACGGCAATGTCTTATCAGGAACGACTGTCTGGTTCTCAGGCACCTGCCCTGTACGCCATTTCTCTGCTGGTAGTGTTCCTGTGCCTGGCGGCACTGTACGAAAGCTGGTCGGTGCCCTTCTCCGTCATGCTGGTCGTTCCGCTGGGGGTAATTGGCGCGCTGCTGGCCACCTGGATGCGCGGTCTGGAAAACGATGTCTATTTCCAGGTCGGGTTATTAACCGTTATCGGTCTTTCAGCGAAGAACGCGATATTGATTGTTGAATTCGCCAATGAGATGAACGAGAAAGGACACGATCTGCTCGACGCCACGCTGCATGCCTGTCGCCAGCGCTTACGCCCGATTCTGATGACGTCGCTGGCGTTTATCTTTGGGGTGTTGCCGATGGCCATCAGCAATGGCGCGGGTTCCGGCGGTCAACATGCAGTGGGGACCGGCGTAATGGGCGGGATGATTTCAGCCACAATCCTGGCGATTTACTTCGTCCCCCTGTTTTTTGTGCTGGTCCGCCGACGCTTCCCATTGAAGCCACGCCCAGAATAATCGGACACAAAAAAGGCGACTTACGTTGAGTCGCCTTTTTTTATCCTTTGCAGGATCTGAATTTCTTCCAGAAAATTATTTACGAAGCATGACTTCGATAAAGTCTTTCCAGTTCCCCAGTTCACGTTCAATCATAACAACCTCTCTTATTATTATGAGCATTCTACGAAATCATCATCATCAAAAGAAGATCATTTAACCGATGGTTGTGATTACATCCTCCCGTGTTTGGGGTTTATGTGATCACTATGCGCTATACCCATAAATTTTATGTGACTTACTGCAATATTTTGAAATATTCATACATCATCTACTACTTTTGCAATTCTGATGGAAAAACAGGCTGATGCAAACAGGTAAATTCTGATTTTCATTTATGAGTTAGTTTTGGAACTTTCAGGAATCATTATTCACCATTGTTCAACAATGTTATATTTCTCTATAACGCCAGGATGACAATATGTATTATCCGTGTTCACACAACACGAGAATAAATATTCAAATTAAATCGATAAGGATTCAAATGATCACTCTCTACGGCATTAAAAATTGCGATACTATTAAAAAAGCCAGACGCTGGTTAGAAGAGCGTGGGATCGACTACCGCTTCCATGATTATCGCGTCGACGGACTGGACAACACGCTATTACAGTCTTTTATCAGCGAATTAGGCTGGGAGCCATTACTCAATACGCGTGGAACCACATGGCGGAAACTGGATGAAGCCACGCGTAGCCAAATCACTACTGCGGACGCCGCCGCCGCGTTGATGATTGAAATGCCTGCAATTATCAAACGCCCATTGCTCTGCAAGCCGGGTAAGCCTATGCTGCTTGGTTTCAGTGATTCCAGTTATACGCAGTTTTTTAATGAGGTGTAATCTATGTCGTGCCCGGTTATTGAGCTGACTCAGCAGCTTATTCGCCGTCCTTCTCTGAGCCCGGATGATGCCGGGTGCCAGGCGTTAATGATTGAACGTCTGCGTGCGGTAGGTTTTACCGTTGAGCGTATGGATTTTGGTGACACGCAGAATTTTTGGGCATGGCGCGGTAAAGGTGAGACCCTGGCATTTGCCGGTCACACTGACGTAGTGCCTGCCGGCGATGTCGATCGCTGGATTAATCCGCCGTTCGAACCGACCATTCGCGATGGCATGCTGTTTGGGCGTGGCGCTGCCGATATGAAAGGTTCACTGGCGGCGATGGTCGTGGCCGCAGAACGCTTTGTCGCCCAACATCCTAATCATCAGGGCCGTCTGGCGTTCCTGATAACCTCTGACGAAGAAGCCAGCGCCAAAAACGGCACCGTAAAGGTGGTTGAAGCGCTGATGGCGCGTAACGAACGCCTCGATTATTGTCTGGTAGGCGAACCATCCAGTACGGAAATCGTTGGCGACGTGGTGAAAAATGGTCGTCGTGGTTCGCTGACCTGCAACCTGACCATTCACGGCGTGCAAGGACACGTGGCCTACCCACATCTGGCTGATAACCCGGTACACCGCGCCGCGCCAATGCTCAATGAACTGGTGGCGATCGAGTGGGATCAGGGTAACGAGTTCTTCCCAGCGACCAGTATGCAGATTGCCAATATTCAGGCAGGAACCGGTAGCAACAACGTCATCCCTGGTGAGCTGTTCATCCAGTTTAACTTCCGTTTCAGCACCGAATTAAACGATGAAATGATTAAAGCCAGGGTGCTGGAACTGCTGGAAAAACATCAACTGCGTTATACCGTCGACTGGTGGCTCTCCGGTCAGCCGTTCCTGACCGCACGCGGTAAACTGGTGGATGCAGTAGTGAACGCCATTGAGCACTATAATGAAATTAAACCGCAGTTACTGACTACAGGCGGGACATCCGACGGGCGTTTTATTGCCCGCATGGGGGCACAGGTAGTAGAGCTTGGGCCGGTCAATGCCACCATTCATAAAATTAATGAATGCGTTAATGCCGCCGACCTGCAACTGCTTGCCCGTATGTATCAACGTATCATGGAGCAACTCGTCGCCTGATGAGTGTTCCTGCAAGAGGAAATGAGCATGGACTGGCTGGCAAAATATTGGTGGATTTTAGTATTGGTGTTTCTGGTAGGCGTATTGCTGAACGTGATTAAAGATCTCAAGCGCGTCGACCACAAGAAATTTCTTGCGAATAAGCCGGAACTTCCCCCGCATCGTGACTTTAACGATAAATGGGACGACGACGACGATTGGCCGAATAAGGATCAGCCGAAGAAATAATTTCCAGGCCGGATAACACATATCACATTGCTATCCGGCACTATCACTGACTGTCATGCCGGATGGCGGCTTCGCCTTATCCGGCCTACAGGTTAAATCATCTCAATCACATCATCATCGTTGGGCGTACCGCCACTCAGCGCTTCATCAAAGTAGTGCTTCGGTACGGTAAAACGCAGATGATCCAGCGCAAACTGCATGCTGTGTTCATCAATGGCGTGCCCCAGATTTTCAACAATATCCAGCGTCACATCCCCACCGGCGCGAATTAACGCCTCCTGCGCGGCAACGGCGTGAGATAACTCAATCACCCGGTCTTCACCGCCGTGAATCAAATGCACCGTCGTCGCCGTGGTTGCAACCTCTGGCAAGGTGGCATAGCGACCATTAAAGGCGATGACGCGCGATGCCAGCCCCGGCTCGGCTTTAATACTCTCAAGCGACATAATCGCCCCCTGAGAAAAACCAATCAGCGCGGTAGCCTGAGGCGAAACGCCGCTGTGCTTCTGCCAGTAGCGCACGGTTTCAATAAAGACCGGCATAATGGCGTCAACACGCGCCTGCCGGTTCTCTTCCGTTACGCCCTGTACCGAAAACCACTGACGTCCGGAAGGAGAACCATAAGGCTCAGCCCCGCCAATGCTGACGATGAGCGCATCCGGAAACAGCGGCGCAAACCAGGAGCCAATTTCCCCCATGGCAACCGGGTTATCGCCGACGCCATGAAACAGCAACAATAGCTGTTGAGCGGGTTTATCGGGACTTTGAACAACAAAATGGTCATGTTTCATGGCGATCTCCTTAACTGATGAGAATCATTCTACGCCGCTTAACCGCAATGACCATGTCAGTAAATTGAAGAAGTTAGTGAAAATTTTGCCATTGCATAATGCGATTTTGTAGCCGCTGTATACGTTCAGCATCCAGCTGCTTTAACGCCTGCACCGCCTCGGCCCGCTGAACGACCAGCAGTGCTTTACGCCCGGAGATCTTCAACTGCTGGCACAATTCGGCATCGCTGCGTTTAGCCTGTAAGCGGCCCCGCAAGGCCGGGAGAGGTAACTCGCTTTGCTGAAGCAGACGAGTCAGACAGCCAAGCGACGTCAGTAATGGTCGATGGGCAAAAGCAAATCCGGCCAGCTCGTTCCAGTCATCCTCATTAAGCGTAGACTCTTTCAACGGGGCCAGCGGAATGCCCTCACCGTTCCACTGCGTAAGGATCTCCGCATCACGACGCAGACGCTGGTGTTCGCGCCCGGCAATGCGTTTTCCCGCTTCGCTGATGGGCAATAACGCCATGGCGGTATAGCACCCGCTGCTGGCTTCGCGGTGATTGCCCATTCGTACCAGAACAAAACCACAGCGCTGCCAGAAACGCCAGAGTTCGACCGTATACCCAAAACTGACGGACAGATAATCACACTGCGTGGAGTAACGCCGGGCCTGCATAATCAACTGCTGCCCGATACCTTCTCGCTGGCGAGCAGGATGAACCGCAATTCGGCTTACCCGCCGTCCAATGAGCGTTGCCGCCAACGGATCGCCACCGTGCGCCGCCAGTGACTGTGCAACCAGATTTCCTCGTGGTCGGCGATATCCTGCCCAAACGGCCTGGGTTAATTCTGCGGATAGTCCCCCTTCATCCACCAACCATACGGCTCCCGCCACCGAATCAGCACACGATGCCTGAAGAAAATGTTGGCCTGGTGCGTCCATCATCCGCCGCAGATCAAGTGGCGAGGTGCGATAGTGCGCCCCGGAAAGCAGTTGATATACCGCTACCGGCAGTGCCGGGTTGTCATGCCAGGATTGTTGTTCAAATGCCGAGAAATAGAGTGCGCCCAACGGGGCATGCGTAAAAGTTTCGTCGTTAAACACCAGCGCATCGCTGACGATTTTCTCCAGCGGACATCCCAGCGCCCAGCGTACGGGCTGTTGTAACTCATAACGTCGAAGATGGGGAAAGCGGGCGCAGAATTTCAACAAGAAGCCTCTGCCGGTTCCCTCATAGCCCTGAACGGTGGTGGTTAATAGCGTACGGGGAAAACGCGCGACTAACTGATGCAGTAGCGGCGCGGGAATTGCGGCGGCTTCATCAACGATAAGCCAGTCTGCGGTTGCAGAACTGCTTAACAACGCATCCGGGGCCATAAAGCGGTAACGTTCTGCGGCAAATTGCGCCAGCACATCGGTTGCCGCTTTAGCAGGCGCGGTAACAATAGCAGTCCCGTTGATACGTGCAATCAGTTGCCCCGCCAGCGCGGATTTTCCCCGACCACGCGCGGCCGTCACGGCAACCACGCCAGGAGGCATACCCAGCAACTGTGCTAAAATCAGCGCCTGTTCAGGCTGAGGTTCACCAGTTGCCGCGTGCCAGTCGGCGCGAGCAGGAAAGTGGGGATATGTAGCAGGCTGATGCTGCTGCCAGTGCAACGCCTGTCCATCCTGGGAAATCACCCGTTTGATGTGTTCAACAAAATGTGGCGTTGGAATAGGGTCTGCGCAGTCGCTCCAGCGCAGTGAATCCGTGTCCGGATGCGTATGCCAGCCATGCCAGGGGGGAGTCAGCAACACCAGCCAGCTCCCGGCGAGCAGCGTGCCGCTTAAGGCGGCAAACGCCGCAGCGTCAAATCCCTGCCCGGCGTCAAAAACTGCATGATGGAATTCGCGCCCCAGTAATGTTTGCAGCGCCTGCGGCGTACAGTTCGGCTCAGCAGGGGCTTGCGCCCCTACCCATAGCCAGTCACCGGGTAACGCGTTGCGTAGTGCTAACGCTTGCGCCTGACACCAGCTATCCTCGCCGCTGATAACCAGCAAACGGCGGATACCTTCGCGGGTCATCTGTTCAGTTAACGCACTCAGCGCCGTGTTATCAGACATCCCTGCCTCTGTATTTTAAATGCCTTTTCCAAAAGTATTGCACTGCCCCGGATCGCCGCTGTCAAAGCCGCGTTTGAACCAGGTAAAACGCTGTTCAGAGGTTCCGTGGGTAAAGCTGTCCGGTACAACGCGCCCTTGTCCTTGCTGCTGCAGGCGATCGTCGCCAATCGCCTGCGCGGCGTTCAGCGCCTCTTCCAGATCGCCGGACTCCAGCACGCCCTGCTGCTGCATACTATGGCCCCAGACGCCGGCAAAGCAATCCGCCTGCAGTTCCATACGCACGGAAAGACGGTTCACTTCAGCCTGTGAGGCATTCTGCTGCATCTGACGAACTTTCGGTTCAATACCCAGCAGTTTCTGCACGTGGTGGCCCACTTCATGGGCGATAACATAGCCCTGAGCAAAATCACCATCGGCGCCCAGCTTGTTTTTCATATCGTCGTAGAAGGAGAGGTCAATGTACACAGTGCCATCCGCCGGGCAGTAAAACGGCCCCATCACGGACTGGCCCGCGCCGCAGCCGGTACGTGTAGCGCCTCGATACATCACCAGCTTCGGCTGTTGATAGGTCCGGCCCATTTTTTCAAACTGCTGTCCCCAGGTATCCTCTGTGGTGGCCAGAATCACCGAGGTAAATTTTGCCGCTTCATCATCATTTGGGCTGATGGAGCGTGATGATTGCTGTTGGGAGACGGGTTGACCGGTCATTAACCCGGTGAGATCCACGCCATAATAACCTGCGACCAACACCACAATCAGCAGGATGATGCCGCCTTTACCACTGGGCAAACGAAAACCAGGCCCGCCCATAGAAGGGCCGCCGGAGCTATTTCGTCTGTCTTCTACATTGTCACTTTCACGACGCCCTTGCCAGCGCATAATCACCTCAACTTTTTATTCATTATGATGATGATCGTAGGCGGTTCGGAACAGGATTACCATAAGAAACAGTAATCAAAATCGGCGAGATTGATGAGCCGGTGAGCGATCGCCGGCTCAAAGGGGAATTAGTCTAACTTGACACCCAGGCGATGCGCGACGGCTTCATAGGCTTCGATCAGGCCGCCCAGGCTCTGGCGGAAGCGATCTTTGTCCATTTTATCCAGCGTTTCTTTATCCCACAGACGGCTACCGTCCGGTGAGAATTCATCACCCAGCACCACTTCACCTTTATACAAGCCAAACTCAAGTTTGAAATCGACCAGAATCAGGCCCGCATCATCGAACATCTTTTTCAGCACGTCGTTAGCTTTGTAGGTCAGCTCTTTCATACGTGCCAGATTCTCTTTGCTCACCCAACCAAAAGTTTCGCAATAGGAATCGTTAATCATTGGATCGTGCATAGCATCGTTTTTCAGGAACAGATCAAACAGCGGCGGATTCAGTTCAATACCTTCCTCAACGCCTAAACGCTTAACCAGTGAGCCTGCCGCGCGGTTACGCACCACACATTCAACCGGTACCATCTCCAGTTTTTTCACCAGACATTCGGTATCGGAAAGCAGTCGCTCCATCTGGGTAGGAATGCCCGCTTCTTGCAGTTTAGTCATAATGAAATGGTTGAACTTGTTATTCACCATGCCTTTACGGTCAAACTGTTCAATGCGCGCGCCATCCCCTGCTGACGTATCATTGCGGAATTCGAGCACCAACAGGTCCGGGTTTTCCGTGCTGTATACGGTCTTCGCTTTACCACGATACAACTCAGCTTGCTTTTGCATCTTTATTACTCCTGGGTGTGAATTAACGATAAATATTGCGTTTTTCTGCCGACGCACACGTTTGCGTATCATATCAGAAAAAAAGGGCTGGAGTTATCCAGCCCTTCATTTTTACTTACTGAACGCTGCCTGGAAGACAGCGACCAGCGCGTCGTTCTGGCTTTGCGTCAGGGTATGTCCCTTCGGATCGATAAACTGCATACTACTGCGGTTATCTAAATCACCGACCTGCAGTTTATAGTCGCCTGACACTAAACCTGGATCGCTTGCGCCCAGTTCCTGCCAGCTGCTATCAGACAGCGGTTTGTAGGTCACAGCGATGCTGCCCTGAGAACGGGTACTGTCGGTAACTTTCATGCCCACTTTCTCAAGCGCTGCCGGCAGACGTTGCCAAACCACGTTGAACGGTCCACGCACCACCAGCATTGGTAAACCCGTGTCATCGGCGGCGCTCTGAACGTCCATGGTGGCTGCAGAGCGGTTCTGCGCGGCATTCGCAGCATCGGTGGCGTTCTTATCCAGACCGGCAGAGATAACGTTCATCATCTCAGCGCTGTAACGCTGCATTGATGCCGCATCGGCTACGGGTTTACCCGCCTGCTCAAGGTTAGTCAGTTTCACCGTTACCGCTTGCTGATAGCCCTGCGGTTTAACCGAGATTTGATAACGTCCACGGTACTGCTCGTCTTCATCCAGACGGTTCCAGTCAACCCAGTCGGTGGTCAACGTCTGGCTGGCATCATCACGCTTAGCGATCGTGTAGTTTTTAGACTGAATGACGCTAACGACCTGTGGCCACAGCGTGTTGCCACGACCATTTTCCACCAGTAATGTCGACGTATCACCCGCGATCTGGGTACGAGCGCCAGTGACTAACGCTAACGGCTGAGCCGGTGGGCGAATGTCCAGCGCTTTACCCACGGCACCACTACCGTTGGTTACCGGGATATTATAGTCACCCGACATAACCGGCAGAATCATCCCAGCTGGCGCATGAAGCTCAGCAAGCGGTGCGGCCTCCAGATAGGATTCATCACCGCTCACCTGGCGCTTATAGCGCGAGTCAGAACTACAGGCCGCGAGCAACATAACAAGCGAAACACCCGCAACCTTGGCCAGGCGCGACTTTTGTACTGAGTAAGCCATCAAATCTCCCTAAACTTTACAGCAAACCGGCATGCTTAAGCGCCGCCTTGACGATTTCACGAGCATTGTCCGTGATTGGCGTCATCGGCAGACGCAGCGTATCGGTCGCCACAAGTCCCAACTCCTTACATGCCCATTTCACTGGGATAGGATTGGGTTCGACAAATAGTTTGTTGTGTAACGGCATCAGACGCTGGTTAATCACCCGCGCCTCGGCAAAATTCCCCGCTGCCGCCAGTTTGCACATTTCAGCCATATCACGTGCCGCAACGTTAGACGTTACGGAAATCACGCCATGACCACCGAGCTGCATAAAATCCAGTCCGGTCGCGTCATCACCGCTGAGCAGAATGAAGTCGTCTGAAACCAGCTCTTTGATCTGGTGAACGCGACTTAAGTTCCCCGTGGCCTCTTTAATAGCGATAATATTTTTTACTTTCGCCAGGCGGCCAACGGTTTCTGGCAGCATATCGCAGCCAGTACGGGACGGCACATTATACAGAATTTGCGGCAGGTCAGTATGTTCAGCGATGGCTTTGAAATGCTGGAACAAACCTTCCTGGGTTGGGCGGTTGTAGTACGGCGTCACCGTCAGGCAGCCGACAACACCGCTATCGTTGAAACGCTGCGTCAGACTAATGGCTTCTGCGGTCGCATTGGCGCCGGTTCCGGCAATAACCGGAATACGCCCGTCGGCCAGCTCCAGCGTCATCATCACCACATCGCCATGTTCATCATGACTCAGGGTGGCAGACTCACCAGTGGTGCCAACCGAAACGATCGCCGAGGTGCCGCTGGCGACATGATAATCAATCAGTTTTTTCAGGCTCGACCGGCAGACTTTACCTTTCTCATCCATCGGCGTAACAAGCGCGACAATACTTCCCGTGAACATGGGCCATCCTCTGTGCAAACAAGTGTCTCAATGGTACGTTTGGTACGACAATAAAAGCAAGCGACCAGAGCCGTTCTGATTGTTGTATGCATGTTTTTTTTATGCTTTCCTTATGATTACCTCACCGCTCAAAGGAAGAACAGGTTTGACATCGTCATCGCAACACTATCTGGTCATTACTGCGCTGGGTGCCGACCGCCCAGGAATTGTGAACACCATCACGCGTCATGTCAGCAGTTGCGGCTGTAATATCGAAGACAGCCGACTGGCGATGCTGGGTGACGAATTCACATTTATCATGCTGCTGTCAGGCACCTGGAATGCCATCACCCTGATTGAATCAACCTTGCCGTTGAAAGGCGCTGAGCTGGATTTATTGATTGTCATGAAGCGCACGACTGCGCGGCCCCGCCCAGCGATGCCCGCCACGGTATGGGTACAGGTCGATGTCCCCGATTCTCCACATTTGATTGAACGCTTTACCGCCCTATTTGACAGCCACCAAATGAATATTGCGGAACTGGTTTCACGCACGCAACCGGCTGAAAATGGAAAGACGGCACAGCTGTTTATTCAAATTACCGCACATAGTCCTGCGTCACATGACGCGGCAAATATTGAAGATGCGTTTAAAGCACTCTGTACAGAACTCAATGCGCAAGGCAGTATTAACGTCGTCAATTACTCACAGCATGATGAACAGGATGGAGTTAAGTAATGAACCCACTGAAAGCCGGTGATATCGCACCGAAATTTAGCTTGCCGGATCAAGACGGAGAACAAGTTAATTTAACCGACTTCCAGGGACAGCGTGTTCTGGTTTATTTTTACCCGAAAGCCATGACACCCGGCTGTACCGTACAGGCCTGCGGCCTGCGCGATAACATGGATGAGTTAAAAAAAGCAGGTGTTGAAGTGCTGGGAATCAGCACCGATAAACCGGAAAAACTTTCCCGATTCGCTGAGAAAGAAGTTCTTAACTTCACGCTCTTGTCCGACGAAGATCATCAGGTTTGCGAGCAGTTCGGCGTCTGGGGTGAGAAGTCATTTATGGGCAAAACCTACGATGGCATCCACCGCATCAGCTTCCTGATTGATGCTGAAGGGAAAATCGAGCATGTGTTTGATAACTTCAAAACCAGCAATCACCACGACGTGGTAATGAACTGGCTGAAAGAGAACGCCTGATTCACGTTTTGCAGAAAAAAGCCTGATGGCGACGCTACGCGTGTTATCAGGCTTCGATCTGCACAAACCCGTAGGCCGGATAAGGCGTTTACGCCGCCATCCGGCAACAACCTCGGTTATTCAAACGTCCCTTTGACGCAGGCTTTTTTCGCTCTGACTACGGTTTTTCCCTTCGCCCACAGGTGATTCACCTCCAGCGCGTCGTTCAGCACCAGAATGTCCGCATCGCATCCCACCGCCAGACGCCCTTTATGCTCCAGTCCTAAAAACTCTGCCACCGTGCGCGTTAGCGGACACAGCGCCTGTTCCAACGGCACAGCATGCACCTTCACCAACTGACGCACCGTTTCCGCCAGGGATTCAAACCCCGCGACGCCAATCCCGGTGAGATTACCTGACTCATCAAATTCCGGCTGGCTGCCGTTGCCGTCCGAGCTTAAGGTAATGCGCGACAGCGGCACATTTTGGCGCAGCGCCGTGGCAATAGCCGTGGCCGGATCAACAGGCTCATCAATGCTGCTGGTAATGTCGATATAACCGCCCTGGCGGGCATACTCCAGTGCCGCCTGGAACAAAGGTTCCGCACGATTAACGTGTGTCGGTAACAGTTTAGTTATCGGCACGTCGCAGTTTTCAAGGATCTGATACAACGGTTCCAGCATGCGCGGGCTGTCGCCCATATGGAAAACGCTGATTCCCGGTTTACGCCCCAGTAATCCACCGACGCGCGACTGCGCCGCCATGTTCGCCAGTGCCTGAGTATCTGGTGCTGAAGAACGATGGTCCGAAATCGCACACTTCGCGCCAATCACTTTATCGATCAGCGCCACGTCGCGATCGATGCTGCCGGTGATAGTCGGGGAAGGCAGAGAGTACGCCCCGGTCAGCATCCAGGCGCTGATACCTTCAAACTCCAGCGCGCGGGTTTTCGCCAGCAGCGACTCCGGATGACGGGTAACACCATCGGTACCCAGTAATCCCACCACCGAAGTGACCCCTGCTTCAACCAACCGTGACAAACGCACTTCCGGCGTGCGGGTGTGCGGCCCCGCTTCTCCGCCGCCGCCAATCAAATGGACGTGCTGATCGATAAACCCAGGACACACAATCGCGCCGTCAAGATTGACACACTCACAGCCGGGAAAGTCTTCCAGGGAAATCGACGGCGCGATGGCAACAATTTTGCTGCCGGACACCAGTATATCCTGTCGGCCTAAATCTTCCGGCGCGTACACATGTCCCTGCTGGAACAACGTCAAATCAAGAATTGAACAGTTCATAACCTTCCTTGTCAGGCAATAACCTGCATGACCCAAATAGAGAGCAGTGCATTAATGACGCACACCGCAATAATAAGCGGATAGTAACGAGGATGGACCCCCGCTGTCCCCAGACAACGTCCCACATTTTGCACCGGGTTGCCCATCAGGTAGATAGCGGGTAACAATACCGTAGCATCATGTCCCGAAAGCGTACCGGCAACAACCAGGCTGGCGCAAACACCGACGCCACCTCCCATACTCATTACCGCCGCCAGCAGGACGGTGGCAGATTCGCCCGGCAGCCCCCATAGCGCCATAACCGGCTCACATACCCGCCCGACAATCTCGAGCAGCCCCGTCACTTTCAGCGCCTGAATAATCACAAACGCCATCACCACGTTCGGCAACAGGCTGGTTGTTGCTATGGTAAACCCGCGCCGTGCGCCATCGATAAACATATCCATGACGTTTTTACGTACCTGAGTTGTCATCTCATGCCTCCTGCTGCGTACGGCGATTTTCCAACTGCGTAATCCATAAGCGCAGCAGGTTAGCCCCCACAAACTTGAACACGAGGATCACCGCCAGCGGCGTAATCACCGGAACGGTAACCATCGTAAACAGCGCGGCTCCCGAGGAAAAATAGTTGGTAATACAGGCGCTGCCGCTGGTTTGCCAGCAGGCAAAAATGGCACGTTCCTGTTCAGTGATAATGCCCTCTTCAGCCATCTCTTTCGTCATCCCGGCCGCGGCATCGGTATTTTGCAAATTCGCGATCAGCGCCAGCGAACAAACACCTGGAATGCCGAGTAACGGGCGCAGGACAGGTGTCATCAACTGTTGTGCGGCGCGCAATCCACCTAACCCTTCGGTGACGGAAATAATCCCCAGAGAAAGAATGACGGAAGGTGCCAGCTCAAGTGCGAATAAAAAGCCATCTTTAGCGCCCATACCACCCGTGCCGCGAAAAGAGATCGCCGTATCGCCTGCAGCATTAACTTTCCCAAACGCACCGTTGAGGGCGGTGAAGTCAAAAACCCGCCACCATTCGGTACTTTTCGCAAACATGCCGGAAAAAAGAATTATTGTAATTAAAAAAGCGAGATAACCGCCCCATCCCACCTTTTGCTGCGTGTGTGTGTTGTGACCCATTTTGTTCTCCTGTTGGCCTTATCCTTGCGTGACGAAAAGACATCACGTTGGTCAAGTTAAAGACAAATGCGGAGAAAAACGACACCAGAGGAGATTATTCAGAATGTGTGGATAGAGGTCAGACAAGTTCAGTTCCGGCGACATTGCATCGCCGGAGTCTGCAGATTAGGGTTCGTCAACAGCCTGACCGTCAGGCCAGGCATGCATGACGGCTTTGATGAGCGTCGCCAGAGGAATCGCAAAGAATACGCCCCAGAACCCCCATAGCCCGCCAAAAATCACGACCGACAGAATAATCACCAGCGGATGCAGGTTAACGGCCTCGGAGAACAGTACGGGGACCAGCAGATTACCGTCCAGCGCCTGGATTATCAGGTACACGGCAAAGCAGCTCCAGAATTCGGTGCCAAGCCCGAACTGGAACAACGCCACCCCAACGACCGGGATCGTCACCACAAAAGCGCCGATATATGGGATCAAAACCGAGAACCCCACCAGCACCGCCAGTAGCAGAGAATAGTTAAGGCCAAACAGCAGGAATCCAAGCCAGGTCGCCACACCAACCACCACCATTTCCAACACTTTACCGCGGATATAGTTGGTGATTTGCTGGTTCATCTCTTTCCATACCTGTCCCGCCAGCCCGCGATTACGCGGTAGCACCCGGCGCACGGCGTTCAGCATCTGGCCTTTATCTTTGATCAGGAAGAACACCATCAACGGGACAAGCACCAGATAAACCGCCAGCGTGAGTAATCCGACCAGGGAGGCTAACGAATATTTCACCACCGAATCCCCCATGGTGAGCATTCGCGAGCGCATATTCTCCGCCATCGCATCAATAATGCCCGCATCCATCAGCGCCGGATAACGTCGTGGTAAAGTGGCGGCAAAATCAGATAATTTATTGAGCATACCGGGCATATCGCGGATCAGGTAGATCCCCTGCTGCCACGCGACGGGCATCACGACAAACGCCATCAGCAGCAAAATGCCGACAAACACCACCAGCACGATTGATGTCGCCCAGCGCCGTGAGCAGCCGATATGTTCCAGCCGTACAGTCGGCCACTCAAGCAGGTACGCCAGCACAATGGCGACCAACAGCGGCGCCAAAAGACCGCTAAAGAAGAACAGGATGCCAAAACCGGCAACCAGAATAATTAGCAGGGCGATGGCCTCGGGGTCGCTAAAGCGGCGGCGATACCATTGCATCAACATTTCGAGCATAAAACCCTTCCATGAACCCAATAGCGGGATTGCGATCCCGAATTGTATCGAAATGTCACAAAAAAGACTTCGCTTTTTATGGCTGATTACGCAAAGTGAAAAGACATTTTTCCTGGGTGTTCATCGTCAGGTTTCACAGTTAAACTTCCTAAGCTTGCGGAGTGTGAACGATACTTCACGGCATTGGTCAAATGGCTATCTCAAAAAAGAATACAGGACAGAGGTTATGTTCAGGCAGTTGAAAAAAAACCTGGTTGCTACCCTCATTGCCGCACTGACCATCGGTCAGGTTGCGCCCGCATTTGCTGACCCCGCGGACACCCTGCCTGATATGGGAACCTCGGCAGGGAGTACCCTTTCCATAGGACAGGAAATGCAGATGGGCGATTTTTACGTACGCCAGCTGCGAGGCAGCGCGCCGTTAATTAACGATCCGCTGCTGACCCAATATATTAATAGTCTGGGGATGCGTTTAGTTGCCCACGCCGACTCGGTAAAAACGCCTTTCACCTTCTTTTTAATCAACAACGATGAAATCAATGCCTTTGCCTTCTTTGGCGGCAACGTTGTTTTGCACTCCGCCCTGTTCCGCTATTCCGATAACGAAAGCCAGCTGGCATCGGTTATGGCGCACGAAATTTCCCACGTCACGCAGCGTCACCTGGCGCGTGCGATGGAAGATCAGAAACGCAGCGCCCCGCTAACGTGGGTCGGTGCGTTAGGCTCCATTTTATTAGCGATGGCCAGCCCCCAGGCGGGTATGGCGGCCCTGACCGGTACGCTGGCGGGTACGCGCCAGGGAATGATCAGCTTTACGCAGCAAAACGAACAGGAAGCGGACCGCATCGGTATTCAGGTACTGCAACGTTCAGGATTCGATCCCCAGGCCATGCCGACGTTCCTGGAAAAACTGCTCGATCAGGCCCGTTACTCTTCGCGTCCACCGGAAATTTTGCTGACCCACCCCCTGCCAGAAAGCCGTCTGGCAGATGCGCGTAACCGCGCCAACCAGATGCGCCCGGTCGTCGTCCAGTCTTCAGAAGATTTTTATCTGGCCAAGGCGCGTACCTTAGGCATGTATAACTCTGGCCGCAATCAGTTGACCGATGACTTACTGAGTAACTGGTCGAAAGGCAACGTACGCGAGCAACGTGCGGCGCAGTATGGCCGCGCACTCCAGGCGATGGAAGCCAGTAAATACGACGAGGCGCGTAAAGCGCTGCAACCTTTGCTGACGGCTGACCCTAACAATGCCTGGTATCTCGACCTGGCAACGGATATCGATCTCGGACAGAAGAAAACAGGCGACGCTATTAATCGCCTTAAAAATGCTCGAGACCTGCGAGTCAACCCGGTACTGCAGCTCAATCTGGCAAATGCGTATTTACAGGGCGGACAAGCCAAAGAAGCAGCCAATATCCTGAATCGTTATACGTTTAACCACAAGGATGACCCTAACGGCTGGGATTTGTTAGCGCAAACGGAGGCCGGTCTCGGTAACCGCGATCAGGAACTGGCGGCTCGCGCGGAAGGGTATGCCCTTGCAGGACGTCTTGACCAGGCGATTTCGATGCTCAGCAGCGCAAGTTCGCAGGTTAAACTGGGAAGCCAGCAGCAGGCCAGATACGACGCCCGTATCGACCAGTTGCGCCAACTGCAAGAACGCTTTAAACCGTATACGAAAATGTAACAGGAAAAAAAATGTCAGACGCGATTAAAATCTACCATAACCCACGTTGTTCCAAGAGCCGCGAAACGCTGGAATTACTGAAGTCCAACGGCGTGGACCCGGAAGTGGTACTGTATCTGGACACTCCGGCTGACGCCGCAACCCTGCGTGAACTGCTGCAGATGCTGGGGATGTCCAGCGCGCGTGAACTGATGCGCCAGAAAGAAGATCTCTACAAGTCGCTTAACCTGGCGGACAAAAATTTGAGTGAAGATGCGCTGATTCAGGCCATGGTAGACAACCCGAAACTGATGGAGCGCCCAATTGTGGTGGCCAAAGGCCAGGCGCGGATTGGACGTCCGCCGGAGCAGGTACTGGAAATCGTCGGTTAAGCTGAAGCCAGCCGCAGTCTTTTCGGCTGCGGCGTTTACAGTTTCAAAATCTCTTTTACGAACGGAATGGTCAGCTTACGCTGGGCGGTGATCGATGCGTGATCAAGCTGATCCAACGTCATAAACAGCGTACGCATTTCCCGATCCAAACGTTTAAGCAGGAAACGTCCCACATCTTCCGGCAGTTCAAACCCACGAAGTCTGGCGCGTAATTGTAACGCCTGCAGCTTATCTTCATCAGAAAGCGGCTGCAGCTTGTAGATTTGTCCCCAGTCCAGGCGCGAAGCGAGATCCGGTAACCCCAGATTGAGCTGCCTGGGTGGGCGATCGCCGGTGATCAGCAATCGCGTTTTTCCCGACTCCAGAATACGGTTATAGAGATCAAAGATCGCCATTTCCCACAGCGAATCACCGGCCACACATTCGATGTTATCGATGCATACCAGCGATAAATGCTCCATACCGTCGAGCACCTCGGGAACAAACCAGGTGCGCTTATCGAGCGGCACGTAGCCAACCGCGTCGCCGCGTGCAGACAGTTCCGCACAGGCTGCATGCAGCAAATGACTACGGCCAGCGCCTTCACGCGACCAGAGATAAATATACCCGCTATGTTCCTGACGCAGCACGTTTTGCAGTGCAGCCAGTAAAGAGGAGTTATCCCCCGGCCAGAAACTTGCAAACGTTTCGTCGTCAGGAAGATAAAGTGGCAGAGAGAGCTGTGCCGGTGTGTTCAGAGATACCTCAACCCAGGATTTCATAAAATCGCGTTGAGTTTAACACAGAAATACGTCGCGATAGAACCGGGCAGCGATGCCACCCGGTCAGAGACTCACTGTTGCGGGCTGTCTGCATCTTTTGCGTCGAGCACCACTTCTTCCGGACGCAGCAGGCTGATGACTTTGAAAATCAGGCTCAGGCAGACGCCGACAATGGTCGCCAGCGCCATACCTTTCAGCTCTGCGGCACCGATATGAACTTTCGCCCCACTCACACCAATGATCAAAATGACAGAGGTCAGGATCAGGTTCTGAGCTTTGTTGTAGTCAACTTTTGATTCGATCAGTACGCGAATACCGGAAGCGCCAATCACGCCGTACAGTAACAGCGATACGCCGCCCATGACCGGCAGTGGGATGATCTGAATCGCCGCCGCCAGTTTGCCCACACAGGAGAGCAGGATGGCAAAAATCGCGGCGCCGCCAATAACCCAGGTACTGTATACGCGGGTAATCGCCATGACGCCGATATTTTCGCCATACGTGGTGTTCGGCGTAGAGCCGAAGAAACCGGAGATCACCGTAGACAGACCGTTGGCGAACATGGAACGATGCAGGCCAGGATCGCGAACCAAATCTTTTTTCACGATATTTGCCGTCACCACCAGGTGTCCGACGTGTTCAGCAATAACCACCAGCGCAGCAGGCAGGATGGTCAGAATGGCAACCCATTCAAAACGCGGCGTGTAGAAAGTCGGCAGCGCAAACCAGTGCGCCTGGGCAATCGGCGTAGTGTCCACGACGCCCATCACAAAAGAAAGTGCATAACCGGCTAACACCCCAATCAGAATCGGGATAATCGCCATAAAACCGCGGAATAGTACGGAGCCAAATACCGTCACCGCCAGCGTCACCATTGAGATGATGATGGTTTTCGAATCCGGTAATTGCCCTTCGGCAGGCAGTAACCCCGCCATGCCTGCGGCGACGCCCGCCAGTTCCAGGCCGATGACGGCAACGATTGCGCCCATCGCCGCCGGAGGGAACATCACATCCAGCCAGCCGGTGCCTGCTTTCTTAACGATGAAAGAAACCAGGCAGAACAGCACGCCGCACATAATGAAACCGCCCAGCGCCACTTCATAACCTAACGGCAACAGCAGCAGCACCGGAGAAATAAACGCAAAGCTGGAACCGAGGTACGCGGGGATTTTACCCTTACAGATAAAGAGATACAGCAACGTACCAATGCCGTTAAACAGCAAAACGGTAGCCGGGTTGATGTGGAACAGGACTGGCACCAGTACCGTTGCGCCAAACATGGCGAACAGGTGCTGTAAACTAAGCGGGATTGTCTGTAAAAGCGGCGGTCTTTCACTTACCCCGATAGCACGGCGCGTCATAGTGTTTTCCTCTGAGTGTTGTTTGTTATTAGCGATTAGGTTGTTGTATTCAAAAAAAAGCCGACTCTTAAAGTCGGCTTCTTTTCACTTATTCGTTTACTTGGTACCAAAAATCTTATCGCCGGCATCGCCAAGCCCCGGAATAATGTATCCGTGCTCGTTCAGCCCCTGATCGATGGAGGCCGTGTACAGCTCAACATCCGGGTGCGCTTTTTCCAGCGCCGCGATACCTTCCGGCGCCGCAACCAGCACCAACACTTTGATGCTGGTGCAGCCTGCATTTTTCAGCAGGTCAATAGTGGCGATAACGGAACCGCCGGTCGCCAGCATCGGGTCAACGATCAGCGCCATACGCTCATCGATGTTAGAAACCAGCTTCTGGAAATACGGAACCGGCTCCAGCGTTTCTTCGTTACGGTACATACCGACAACGCTGATACGCGCGCTCGGAACGTTTTCCAGTACACCTTCCATCATACCCAGACCGGCACGCAGGATTGGCACAACGGTGATTTTTTTACCTTTGATTTGGTCTACTTCAACCGGACCGTTCCAGCCTTCAATGGTCACCTTTTCGGTTTCCAGACCTGCGGTTGCTTCATAAGTCAGCAGGCTGCCAACTTCCGAGGCGAGTTCACGAAAGCGTTTAGTGCTGATATCGTTTTCACGCATCAGTCCCAGCTTGTGTTTGACGAGTGGGTGTTTGACTTCCACGATCTTCATACTCTTCTCCTTTCCTCAGACGAGTGGCAACCACAAAAAAAATCGCCGGATTATACCGCTTTTCGTCTCTGGCGCAACACTGCATCCGCTTGATATGGATCAACCAAAGTCGTTTGCGTCTGGATGATGAGTATAAAACAAGGTCCGAGCTAATGGCGGGGCCTGCATTCAATACCATGAATTTTAAAGATATTAAGCATTATTCTGGATGAAGTGTTAATACCATGAAAAAGATTTCTTAGGCGAGCGTGCTAAGCTCCACTACCGTCATTATTTTTATCGATGAAGATAAGCCCGCAGCTTGCTCTGTGCAAAACACTCTCCGTGAGGTCCGTAACAGAAAAAAGAAACCGGTTTCCTTTTCGTAACGTGATTCAAACAAATAGATAAATGACTGTAAAATGCTGAAAAAATCAGCTGATAAAACTTGATGCAGAGCACGCTCGCAAACGTTTGCTTTCCCTGTTAGAATTGCGCCGAATTTAACTTTTACTGCAAGTAAACATGTGGGGAAGCAGGCAGTGACCGATAAAACCTCTCTTAGCTACAAAGATGCCGGTGTTGATATTGATGCAGGTAATGCTCTGGTTGATCGAATCAAAGGCGTAGTAAAGAAAACGCGTCGCCCGGAAGTGATGGGTGGTCTGGGTGGCTTCGGTGCGCTGTGCGCATTGCCGCAAAAATATCGTGAACCGGTGCTGGTTTCCGGGACGGATGGCGTTGGCACAAAACTGCGTCTGGCGATGGACCTGAAACGTCACGACACTATTGGCATCGATCTGGTCGCAATGTGCGTCAACGACCTCGTGGTTCAGGGCGCTGAGCCGCTGTTTTTCCTCGACTATTATGCGACTGGCAAACTGGATGTGGATACCGCAGCCAGCGTCATTAATGGTATTGCCGAAGGCTGTCTGCAGTCAGGCTGTGCGCTGGTGGGCGGTGAAACGGCTGAAATGCCGGGAATGTACCACGGTGAAGATTACGACGTGGCTGGCTTCTGCGTTGGCGTCGTCGAAAAATCCGAGATTATCGACGGTTCAAAAGTGGCTGACGGCGACGTGCTGATTGCGCTCGGCTCCAGTGGTCCACACTCCAACGGCTATTCCCTGGTGCGTAAAATCGTTGAAGTCAGCGGATGCAACCCGGAAACCACTGAGCTTGACGGTAAACCGCTGGCCGATCACTTACTGGCCCCGACCCGCATTTACGTTAAATCCATTCTGGAACTGATCGAGAAGGTGGATGTACATGCCATTGCTCACCTGACCGGCGGCGGCTTCTGGGAAAATATTCCGCGCGTCCTGCCAGACAACACGCAGGCAGTGATCGACGAATCCTCATGGCAGTGGCCAGCCGTCTTTAACTGGCTGCAAACGGCGGGTAACGTCAGCCAGCACGAGATGTATCGCACCTTTAACTGCGGCGTCGGCATGGTCATCGCCCTGCCAGCTTCGGAAGTTGACAACGCCCTCGCTTTGCTCAATGAGAAAGGTGAAAACGCATGGAAAATCGGTATTATCAAAGCCTCAGATTCCAAACAGCGTGTGGTCATTGAATGAAAAACATTGTGGTGCTCATTTCCGGTAACGGAAGCAATTTGCAGGCGATCATCAACGCCTGCGAACAGAAAAAAATCAATGGCACCATACGTGCAGTATTCAGTAACAAGGCCGATGCGTTCGGCCTTGAACGTGCACGAGAAGCGAATATTCCGGCACATTCGCTGGAAGCCGCTCAGTTTGCCAGCCGCGAAGCATTTGACCGCCAACTGATACAAGAGATTGACGCCTACGGCCCCGATGTCGTGGTGTTGGCCGGTTATATGCGCATCCTCAGCCCAGCGTTTGTCGCTCACTATTCTGAACGATTGTTGAATATCCACCCTTCGTTGTTGCCAAAGTATCCCGGCCTGCATACGCACCGTCAGGTACTGGAAAACGGCGATGAACAGCATGGAACCTCAGTCCATTTCGTAACGGATGAACTGGACGGCGGACCGGTTATTCTCCAGGCGACAGTACCGGTATTTGAAGGCGACAGCGAAGATGATGTCACTGCCCGGGTTCAGGCGCAGGAACATGATATTTACCCGCTGGTGATTAGCTGGTTTGCCGACGGCCGACTGAAAATGCGCGATAACGCCGCGTGGCTGGACGGTAATCGCCTGCCACCACAAGGTTATGCCGCCGACGAATAATCACATCCTCCGGTAGGCCTGAGGGCGCTTCGCTTATCGGGCCTACTCTTCTTCCCCTCTTTCTCTTTGCTATCAGACAGTTTATTGTCATATTTTTCTGGCACAGTTGGACATCTGAGAGCAATGCTCGCCATAATAAATCGGTAGTGTCCCGTGAATGAAACGGAGTAAAAGTGGTAATGGGTCAGGAAAAGCTATATATCGAGAAAGAACTCAGCTGGTTAGCGTTCAACGAACGTGTACTCCAGGAAGCTGCTGATAAATCAAACCCGTTGATCGAACGGATGCGTTTTTTAGGCATCTATTCCAATAACCTCGACGAGTTTTACAAGGTTCGTTTTGCCGAACTGAAGCGCCGAATCATCATTAGCGAAGAACAGGGTTCAAACTCTCACTCCCGCCATTTACTCGGCAAAATCCAGGCCCGCGTATTAAAAGCCGATCAGGAATTTGACGGCCTGTACAACGAATTACTGCTGGAGATGGCGCGCAACCAGATTTTCTTAATCAACGAACGCCAATTGTCGGTGAATCAGCAGAGCTGGTTACGCCATTACTTCAAGCAGTATCTTCGCCAGCACATTACGCCGATCCTGATTAACCGCGAGACGGATTTAGTCCAGTTTCTGAAAGATGACTATACCTATCTGGCGGTGGAGATTATCCGTGGTGATACGATCCGCTATGCGCTACTGGAAATCCCTTCTGACAAGGTTCCCCGTTTTGTGAATTTACCGCCGGAGACCCCGCGCCGTCGTAAACCGATGATCCTGTTGGACAACATTTTACGTTATTGCCTTGACGATATTTTCAAAGGGTTCTTTGATTACGATGCGCTGAACGCCTATTCGATGAAAATGACCCGCGACGCCGAATACGATTTAGTGCACGAGATGGAATCCAGCCTGATGGAGCTGATGTCATCCAGCCTGAAACAGCGTCTGACCGCCGAGCCTGTGCGCTTTGTTTATCAGCGAGATATGCCTAATGCGCTGGTCGAAGTGCTGCGTGAAAAACTGACCATTTCTCGCTACGACTCCATCGTTCCCGGCGGGCGTTACCATAACTTCAAAGACTTTATTAACTTCCCCAACGTTGGCAAAGCTAACCTGGTGAATAAACCACTGCCCCGTCTGCGTCACATCTGGTTCGATAACGAGAAATTCCGCAACGGATTTGATGCTATCCGCGAGCGTGATGTACTGCTTTATTATCCGTATCACACCTTTGAGCATGTGCTGGAACTGCTGCGTCAGGCCTCTTTCGACCCAAGCGTGCTGGCGATAAAAATCAACATCTACCGTGTGGCAAAAGACTCGCGCATCATCGATGCGATGATCCATGCCGCGCATAACAGTAAGAAAGTCACTGTCGTCGTGGAACTGCAGGCACGCTTCGATGAAGAAGCTAACATTCACTGGGCCAAACGTCTTACCGAAGCGGGCGTTCACGTCATCTTCTCCGCCCCAGGCCTGAAAATTCACGCCAAGCTGTTCCTTATCTCACGTAAAGAAGGCGATGAAGTCGTGCGCTATGCGCATATCGGGACCGGGAACTTCAACGAAAAAACGGCGCGACTGTATACCGACTACTCATTGCTTACCGCCGATTCGCGCATTACCAACGAAGTTCGTCGGGTATTCAACTTCATTGAAAACCCATATCGTCCGGTCACGTTTGATTATCTGCTGGTTTCTCCGCAGAACTCACGTCGCCTGCTGTACGCCATGATCGACAAAGAGATCGCCAACGCACAGCAAGGGTTACCTTCAGGTATTACGTTAAAACTGAATAACCTGGTCGATAAAGGTCTGGTGGATCGTCTCTATGCGGCCTCAGGCTCGGGCGTGCCGGTCAATTTATTGATTCGCGGTATGTGTTCTCTGATCCCGAACCTGGAAGGCATCAGCGACAATATTCGCGTTATCAGCATTGTTGACCGCTACCTCGAACATGACCGGGTCTATATTTTTGAGAATGGCGGCGATAAGCAGGTGTATCTCTCCTCGGCTGACTGGATGACAAGAAATATCGACTATCGTATCGAAGTCGCTACCCCGCTACTTGACCCGCGCCTCAAGCAACGCGTGCTGGATATCATTGATATCCTGTTTAGCGATACGGTGAAGGCTCGCTTCATCGATAAAGAACTGAGTAATCGCTACGTGCCACGTGGAAACCGCCGTAAGGTTCAGTCACAATTGGCGATTTACGACTACATCAAATCACTCGAGCAACCTGACTAACGATATGCCAATACACGACAAGTCACCGCGACCGCAGGAATTTGCTGCGGTCGACCTGGGTTCAAATAGTTTTCATATGGTCATTGCCCGTGTGGTTGATGGTGCAATGCAAATTATCGGCCGACTGAAACAACGCGTACATCTGGCGGATGGGCTCGGCGCAGACAACAAGCTGAGCGAAGAAGCAATGGAGCGCGGATTAAGCTGTTTGTCACTTTTCGCCGAACGACTGCAAGGCTTTCCCCCATCGAGCGTATGTATCGTGGGAACCCATACTCTACGTCAGGCGCTGAATGCGACCGATTTTCTCAAGCGCGCAGAAAAAGTCATCCCCTACCCGATTGAGATTATTTCCGGTAACGAAGAAGCCCGACTGATTTTTATGGGCGTTGAGCACACCCAGCCGGAAAAAGGCCGCAAGCTGGTTATCGATATCGGCGGCGGCTCAACGGAACTGGTGATCGGCGAAGATTTCGAACCCAAACTGGTTGAAAGCCGCCGTATGGGCTGCGTTAGTTTTGCTCAGATGTATTTCCCGGGCGGCGCCATTAGTCGGGAAAACTTCCAGCGCGCCCGCATGGCGGCAGCGCAGAAACTTGAAACGCTAACCTGGCAGTTTCGCATTCAGGGCTGGAACGTTGCGCTGGGCGCGTCGGGGACCATTAAAGCGGCACACGAGGTGCTGCTGGAGATGGGTGAAAAAGATGGTTTTATCACCCCCGAACGACTGCAAAAACTGACCGCTGAAGTGCTGAAGCACACGTCATTCGATGCGCTCAGTTTGCCGGGACTGTCAGAAGAACGAAAAGCGGTGTTTGTACCTGGGCTGGCTATTTTGTGTGGCGTTTTTGATGCGCTGGCTATTCGCGAACTTCGACTGTCCGATGGCGCGCTACGTGAAGGCGTGCTGTATGAGATGGAAGGCCGTTTTCGCCATCAGGATGTACGCAGCCGCACCGCCAGCAGCCTGGCTAATCAGTACAACATCGACAGTGAGCAAGCCCGCCGCGTACTGGAAACGACGATGCAAATGTACGATCAGTGGCATACGCAGCAGCCAAAGCTGGCCAATCCGCAGCTGGAAGCATTACTGCGCTGGGCTGCGATGCTGCATGAGGTTGGGCTGAACATCAACCACAGCGGTCTGCATCGCCATTCTGCTTACATTCTACAAAATAGCGATTTACCTGGATTTAATCAGGAACAACAGCTGATGATGGCAACACTAGTTCGTTACCATCGTAAAGCGGTGAAACTTGATGATTTACCCCGCTTTACGCTGTTTAAGAAAAAACAGTTTCTGCCGTTAATCCAGCTGTTGCGTCTGGGGGTATTGCTAAATAATCAGCGTCAGGCGACAACTACGCCGCCGACTCTGACCCTGTTAACCGAAGACAACCACTGGACCTTACGCTTCCCGCATGACTGGTTCAGCCAAAATGCGCTGGTCCTGCTCGATCTGGAAAAAGAGCAGCAATACTGGGACGCAGTAACCGGCTGGCGTCTCAAAATTGAAGAAGAAAGCTCACCCGATCTCGCCGCATAAGCTCTCAACAGGTGCCGGCTCGTCTGGCACCTGCTCCTCCAGAGTTTCATGCAGCGGCTGCGGTTTGCCAATCAAATACCCCTGCAAGTAATCAATCCCCAGCGAAACCACTGCACTGCGTATTTCTTCGCTTTCGACGTACTCCGCAACCACCAGCATTCTTTTCATCCGCGCCAAATGACAAATGGAGGCCACGATTTGGTAATCGAGGCTGTTCGAAACGATATTACGAATAAAACTGCCGTCAATTTTCAGGATATCGGCATTCACATTTTTCAGTCGCGCATAGCTGGCATATCCGGTCCCAAAATCATCAATCGCAATCTGACAACCCAAAGCCTGCAGCTGTAGTAACGTCGCCTGCGCCTGGTCCGCATTGGTTAAGGCATTGCTTTCCGTCACCTCAAAGATGAGTTGCCAGGCTTCAACTTTGTATTTCGTCAGTAACTGATTGATGTCATGCGGAAGCCGGGCGCGGCATACCGATGTAGGTGATAAGTTAATAGCAAACCGACGGGCAGGCATTTGTTCCCGATTCTGCGCCATAAATTTCAGCGTATTTTCAATCACCCACATGTCGATGCTGGATGACAAGCCAAACTCGTGCGCTACTGGCAAGAAATTATCCGGGGCGATAATTTCACCGTCATCCCCATGAAGTCGCAGCAGAATTTCGTGATAGACATCGCCACGCACGCCAGCGATCGGCTGCGCCATCAGGAAAAAACGATTGTGCTCCAGTGCCTGCTGCAGACGGTTCATCATCGCAACCTTATCTTTCAGGTCACGTTGTAAGTGCATCACGCCGCGCCGCTGCATATTTTCTGGAGAATTGGTCGCCAGGGAGATCTCAGCAATGGTGCTTAACTCACCGAGCAACAAATAAATGTGGTTAACCGGAGCACGAACATAGCAAAAGCTGATGCCTACCTGCGGCTGTAAAGGCATGCCATCCCAGATAAAGCGGAATTGCTTAATATGCCTGTCCAGTGCTTCAATACGTTCCTGATGAGCCTCTGTGTTAAAACGTAAAACGAGATCATTGCCCGATAATTGATAGACATGCTCATCCAGTTCTAACAGAGGTGTTATCCACTGAGCGAGTTTTTGCTTGTACTGGATACGCAGCATAATACCGTAATTTTTCACCAGCAGTTCCATGCCGGGAACCCGCAAAAAACAAAGCACTGACCAGGGCGCTTTTTTCAAATCCCGATTCAACGCGCGCAGGTTAGGAATATGTACCATCGGATCAAAGTATGCCAGACGATGGTTCCGTCGGGTAACGAACCGCTGTCGCGTTGCCAGTACGGCAATGAAATTCACTATAAAGGAGAAAACCAGATAGCTCGATGAGGTAATGGCAAGCTGGGTGTCATAGCCCGAATACCAGGGCATATAGCGCTGATAATAATGAATTGCAGTAATAAGTACGACTGACCATACCAACGAAATAAACCTGTACCCGTAACGCATTGCGCCCCAAAGCATAACGGGCAGTAACAGCGACAAGGTGTAATTCGTGCTAAATATTGAGCTTTGTTCATTTAACGGCATGCATAACATAGACATCAGTGCCATTAATATAATCGACCAGACTGCAAGCTCTGTCTTGGTGACTTTGCTATCAAACTGCTGCTTTAATTGAGAAAAATAGCCTCTAAGGTGCAAAGGATTTCGTATCGTTCGAATAATAAGATAGCACAGTGGAACCCCAACAAGATTCCCTACCAGCAAGGCCTGATAATTAATCAACGTACCAGTATTGAAGGGCATTACGCCCACCATGCCTGATTTGCTCTCATAGACGCCCACAAAGGCGGCAAACTGGAAGAGAATCAGAAACAGCGTTGCCGGGCAGAACACCTGCCAGAACATTCGCTGAAACATCAAGTGAGAATCGCCGTGCGAAACATTATTGCGTCGGGGAGTAAATACCTTATACCCGCCCCAGCTAAGCACTAACGTAACTATAAAGTGCGAAATTATTGAGAGTGTTTCAAATAGGCCAACCTGCGGATATTTATACCAGATAATGGAAATGATAATTCCTGGCAATGCCGCCCAGCCAAAAAAAAGCATCAGACTAATCATCAGCGCCAATGGCAGATAGAAAAGTACTACGGTCCCTGTACTAATATGGGCATAGGTGTTGGCGGTGCTCAATATAGGCAACAGTAAAGAAGGTAAGATGAGAGGTAACGCCCACCATCTATCTCTAATACCAATATATTTTTTATTGAGTTTCATAGATGCTCAGTAGAATCCCACACATCCTGTAGGGGGTATTCAGACAGGCATCCCACCTGACTTTAAAACGATAAAGTAAAATACATCATAAGGGCTCATCAATTTTAGTTATTAGCAAAGGGTGGCGTTTGATACATATCAAAAAAAACACCCCTCATTAATCAATTATTACTCTTTTCATTGTTTTTTATCGTTAATTCATTATTCATGTAAATAATAATATTAATTTTCATAACATAAGAGGATAAAACAACTGAAGCAATTTTACATAACGAAGAATTGACCATTCCCTCACAGTATGCCTTAATGTAAGTATCGCCCCTCGTCGGGTACACAACAAGGAACCTTTTGTGAGCCAGGTTACCAGCCTACGCAAACGACACCGATTTAACAGTCGCATGATCCGGATCGTACTGCTTATCAGCTTTCTCTTCTTCTTCGGACGCTTCGTCTACTCCGCCATTGGTGCGTGGCATCACCACCAGGACAAAAAAGAATCTCAGCAGTTAACCCAGCCGCAACAGACATCGCCAACGCAAACCGACGTACGTTGATCGCGCTTGCCTGTAATCCCCCAGCATTAAGATTCCTTACCGGATGGCTAATCGCCTGACAATTAACCATCCGGTAAGGGATTTGAGTGACGGCACTACTCATCATCTTGCCCTCGACACACATTGAAAATACAGATAATCATCCCCTGCTTTTCGCACAAATACACAATCTTTTAATCCGGCTTCACCGCACCATTCGCGCTAATTTCTTACGCTCCCGTTTACTGGACATAAAAAAGATAAAGTCAGTTCAAATAGTCTTTAATTAATATCACCAGGAAATATCACTGGCGATAACATTAATATTTCGTATGAAATTAAGACCTTATTTGAACTGTTAACATTTTTAAATACTACAGAGCAATACTATGAATGGTTTTTCATTATTCCCGAAAATAAGAAACGGAATTGAGTGGATCGCCGAGCACAGCGATGCCGTTATGCAATTCGGCTGGAATATCGTTGCTGCCGTGATTTTACTTTTTATCGGTAAACTTATCTCTCGACTACTCTCCCGTGGACTGGAAAAGTTGCTGTTAAAACGTAAAGTTGACCGGACCATCATTCAGTTCTTCACCGCCCTGGTACGTTACATCACGATCGCCTTTTTCGTGGTCGCTGCGTTGGGGAGAGTCGGTATTGAAACATCCTCCATTATTGCCGTCATTGGCGCCGCCGGACTGGCTATTGGTCTCGCGCTACAAGGATCGCTCTCCAACTTCGCCGCTGGTGTACTGTTGGTTTCCCTGCGACCTTTCCGCGCCGGAGAAATCGTGCAGATTGGCGCAGTCACCGGGACAGTTGAAAAGGTGCACATTTTCTCTACCACCCTGCTCACCGCTGACAGCAAAGAAGTGGTGATCCCAAACGGCAAGATCATCGCAGATAATATTATTAACTATTCCCGCCACCCTTTTCGTCGTATCGATCTTGTGATTGGCGTGGGTTATCAGAGTCGGATCGCAGATGTTAAGCGCGTGATTAACCATATCATCGAGCAGGACAGTCGCATCGATAAGCAACGAGGGGTAACCGTTCGTCTGGGTGAGTTAGGTGCCTCTGCGCTCAATTTTTACGTCCGCGTGTGGGTGCCTAATATTGAGTACTGGAACACCTATTACGATTTGCTGGAAAACATTAAAGAGGCCCTGGATGCTAATCATATTGACCTGCCGTATCCGCAGATGGATATTCGCGTGGAGAACGTAGCATCCCACTCTCAACCTCAGCTTCAACTGGTTGATTAGAACATCATCCATCAGAATTTCCTTCTGAAATGAGAGCAATAAAAAACCCTCTATAAACAGAGGGTTTTTTGATATTACGAATTCAGAAACCGCTTACAGAGAGGGATATTATTCCCACTCAATGGTAGCCGGTGGCTTACCGCTGATGTCATACACCACACGGGAAATGCCGTTCACTTCGTTGATGATACGGTTAGAGACGCGGCCTAAGAAGTCATACGGCAGATGCGCCCAGTGTGCGGTCATAAAGTCGATGGTTTCGACCGCGCGCAGAGAGACAACCCAGTCATATTTACGGCCATCGCCCATCACGCCAACGGAACGTACCGGCAGGAACACGGTAAACGCCTGGCTGACTTTGTTGTACAGGTCAGCTTTGTGCAGCTCTTCAATGAAGATAGCGTCCGCACGACGCAGCAGGTCGCAGTACTCTTTCTTCACTTCGCCCAGCACACGCACGCCCAGACCAGGGCCCGGGAACGGGTGACGGTACAGCATGTCGTACGGCAGGCCCAGTTCCAGACCAATTTTACGCACTTCGTCTTTGAACAGTTCGCGCAGCGGTTCAACCAGACCCATCTTCATCTCTTTCGGCAGGCCGCCCACGTTGTGGTGAGATTTGATGACGTGCGCTTTACCGGTCGCGGAAGCTGCGGATTCGATCACGTCCGGATAGATGGTGCCCTGCGCCAGCCACTTCACATCTTCCAGCTTCAGCGCTTCTTCGTCGAACACTTCCACGAACACTCGACCGATGATCTTACGTTTGGCTTCCGGATCGTTCTCGCCTTTCAGCGCTTCCAGGAAGCGCTGCTCGCCTTCCACGTGAACAATGTTCAGGCCAAAGTGGTCGCCGAACATGTCCATCACCTGCTGGGCTTCGTTCAGACGCAGCAGACCGTTGTCTACGAACACACAGGTCAGGTTTTTACCGATTGCGCGGTGCAGCAGCATGGCGGTTACGGAAGAATCCACGCCGCCGGAAAGGCCGAGGATCACTTTGTCGTCGCCAACCTGCTCGCGAATACGGACAACGGCATCATCGATGATTTTCGCCGGAGTCCACAGGGCTTCACACTGGCAGATATCGCGTACGAAGCGCTCCAGCATGCGCATGCCCTGACGGGTGTGGGTCACTTCCGGGTGGAACTGCACGCCGTAGAAGCGTTTTTCTTCGTGCGCCATAATGGCGAACGGGCAGGTCTCGGTGCTGGCAACGGTAACGAAGCCTTCCGGGATCGCGGTCACTTTGTCGCCGTGACTCATCCACACGTCAAGCAGCGGTTTGCCGTCGGCGGTCAGAGAATCTTCGATACCGCGAATCAGTGCGCTGTCGGTCTGTACCTCAACCTGGGCGTAGCCGAATTCACGCTCGTTAGAACCTTCAACGTGGCCACCCAGCTGCATTGCCATGGTCTGCATACCGTAGCAGACGCCGAAGACCGGCACGCCGGCGTTGAAGACGTACTCAGGCGCGCGCGGGCTGTTTGCTTCGGTGGTGCTTTCCGGGCCACCGGAGAGGATGATGCCGCTCGGGTTGAACTCACGGATTTGTGCTTCAGTAACATCCCATGCCCACAGTTCACAGTAGACGCCCAGTTCACGTACGCGACGTGCAACCAGTTGGGTGTACTGCGATCCGAAATCGAGGATGAGAATGCGATGTTTATGAATATTGTCTGTCATTTGACGATAATTCCGAGGCAAGTGAAACAATAACAAAACGCCCGGTTTAAAACCGGGCGCGGAAACTTATCAGGAGCCCAAGCGGTAGTTCGGGGACTCTTTGGTGATAGTCACGTCATGAACGTGGCTTTCCTGGATACCCGCACCGCTGATACGCACGAATTCAGCCTTCGTACGCAGCAGGTCGATGGTACCACAACCGGTCAGACCCATACAGGAGCGCAGGCCGCCCATCTGCTGGTGAATGATCTCTTTCAGGCGGCCTTTATACGCTACGCGACCTTCGATACCTTCCGGCACCAGTTTGTCAGCGGCGTTGTCGCTTTGGAAGTAACGGTCGGAAGAACCTTTGGACATCGCACCCAGAGAGCCCATACCGCGGTAAGATTTGTAAGAGCGGCCCTGGTACAGTTCGATTTCGCCCGGGGATTCTTCGGTACCGGCCAGCATCGAGCCAACCATGACGGCAGCGGCACCAGCAGCAATCGCTTTGGCTATGTCGCCGGAGAAACGGATACCGCCGTCAGCGATAACCGGAATACCGGTACCTTCCAGCGCTTCAACCGCGTCAGAAACGGCAGTGATCTGCGGAACGCCCACGCCAGTAACGATACGAGTCGTACAGATGGAGCCAGGGCCGATACCCACTTTCACCGCGCTGCAACCAGCTTCCGCCAGTGCGCGAGCGCCTGCGCCAGTGGCGACGTTACCGCCGATGATTTGCAGGTCAGGATATTTAGCACGGGTTTCACGGATACGTTGCAGCACGCCTTCAGAGTGACCGTGAGAGGAGTCGATCAACAGCACGTCAACGCCCGCAGCAACCAGCGCGTCAACACGTTCTTCGTTACCAGCACCAGCGCCTACAGCTGCACCGACGCGCAGACGACCATGCTCGTCTTTACATGAGTTCGGTTTACGTTCCGCTTTCTGGAAATCTTTAACGGTGATCATGCCGAGCAGATGGAAGCTGTCATCAACAACCAGCGCTTTCTCTACACGCTTTTCGTGCATTTTGGCCAGCACGACATCACGTGCTTCACCTTCACGCACAGTCACCAGACGCTCTTTTGGCGTCATGTATACGCTAACCGGCTGGTTCAGGTCAGTCACAAAGCGCACGTCACGACCGGTGATGATACCAACCAGCTCGTTGTCTTCAGTCACTACCGGGTAACCCGCAAAACCGTTACGCTCGGTCAGTTCTTTCACTTCACGCAGGGTGGTGGTTGGCAGCACCGTCTGCGGGTCGGTTACCACGCCAGATTCGTGTTTTTTCACGCGGCGAACTTCTTCAGCCTGGCGCTCGATAGACATGTTCTTGTGGATAAAACCGATGCCGCCTTCCTGTGCCAGGGCAATTGCCAGGCGCGCTTCCGTCACGGTATCCATTGCTGCGGAGAGCATAGGAATGTTCAGGCGAATGGTTTTCGTCAACTGGGTGCTGAGGTCAGCAGTATTCGGCAGAACGGTAGAATGAGCGGGAACGAGGAGGACGTCGTCAAACGTCAGGGCTTCTTTTGCGATACGTAGCATGGGCAATATCTCACCTGGGAGGTTATTAAATATTGCCGCGGCATTATACAGAGCGTAACCGATTGCATCCACACTTTTTTGCAAAAAAACCTTGCGCTCCTCTGTGAGCATGTTACTTTCGACTGAATAACCTGCTGATTTAGAATTTGATCCCGCTCACATGTTATCCTCTCAGACCACCTCAATTTTTACCGTAAGCCGCCTGAACCAGACGGTTCGTTTGCTGCTTGAGCAGGAGATGGGACAAGTGTGGATCAGCGGTGAAATCTCGAATTTCACTCAGCCGTCCTCCGGTCACTGGTATTTCACGCTCAAAGATGACACCGCCCAGGTACGCTGCGCGATGTTTCGCAACAGCAACCGTCGGGTAACATTCCGCCCGCAGCACGGGCAACAGGTGCTGGTGCGCGCCAACATCACGCTGTATGAGCCACGCGGCGACTACCAGATTATCGTCGAGAGTATGCAGCCTGCGGGCGAAGGGCTATTGCAGCAAAAATATGAGCAGTTGAAAGCCAAACTGCAGGCGGAAGGATTGTTCGATCAGCAAAATAAGCAGCCTCTGCCCTCCCCGGCCCACTGTGTCGGGGTGATTACCTCGAAAACCGGTGCGGCACTGCACGATATTCTCCACGTTCTAAAACGCCGCGACCCATCGCTGCCGGTGGTGATTTACCCCACCGCGGTACAGGGCGACGATGCGCCGGGGCAGATCGTGCGCGCGATTGAACTGGCCAACGCCCGCGGCGAGTGCGACGTGTTAATTGTCGGGCGCGGCGGTGGCTCGCTGGAAGATTTATGGAGTTTTAACGACGAACGCGTGGCGCGGGCAATCTTTGCCAGCCGTATTCCGGTGGTTAGCGCCGTCGGCCACGAAACCGACGTCACTATCGCTGATTTTGTCGGCGACCTGCGTGCGCCGACGCCGTCGGCAGCGGCAGAAATTGTCAGCCGCAACCAGCAGGAGTTGTTGCGTCAGATCCAGTCCATCCAGCAGCGTCTGGAAATGGCGATGGACTACTACATCGCCAACCGTACTCGTCGATTTACCCAGCTTCATCACCGTTTGCAACAGCAGCATCCGCAGCTGCGTCTGGCCCGTCAGCAAACGTCGCTGGAGCGGTTGCGCCAGCGGATGGGATTTGCGCTTGAAAATAAGATTAAACAGGCAAATCAGCGTCAGCAACGCATGCTGCAACGTCTCAATCAGCAAAACCCGCAGCCACGCATTTATCGCGCACAAACCCGTATCCAGCAACTGGAATATCGCCTGGCCGAAACCATTCGCGCGCGCCTCAGCGAACAGCGCGAACGTTTTGGTAATGCGGTTACTCATCTCGAAGCGGTCAGTCCGCTGGCGACCCTGGCGCGCGGCTATAGCGTTTCTACCACCACTGGCGGCGGCGTACTGAAACAGATCAAACAGGTCAGCGCAGGCGATGTCATCACCACCCGACTAGCAGATGGCTGGGTGGAAAGCGAAGTTAGGGGCGTAACGGCGGCGAAAAAAACGCGGAAGAAAAAGCCGGTTTAAACCGGCACATACTCCACGCGTTTTTTCGAAATAAGCCCATGGCCATGCTGACAGAAATAATCTATCGCGCCACAGGCCTTTAGTACTTCGAGTGGTTGATGGCACTCTGGGCAACGTGCTTCCAGTTGAAGATCTTTTTGACAACTCTCACAGTGCGCCGCACCGTTTTGTGGTTCCAGTTCAGCGTGGCAATCCGGGCAAATGATAGACATAACAACTCCAGTACAGGGCTCCATTCTTGTGTTGAGTTTAACACGCTACGCTGAATGTCGCCCAGGCCCAACAAAACATCATACCTCATCAATTGAATGACCGGGGCATAGCCTCTGCCCCGGCACAATCGAGGTGTTATCAGGCGCTGGTTGCCGGTTTAGTTTGCGTATTCTCCAGCATGCGACGAATCGGCACAATGAGGACGATCAGGACCGCGGCGCAGATCAGCAGCGCAATCGAGCAGCGAGCGAAGAGATCCGGCAGCATATCCAGTTGGTCAGCCTTCACATGACCGCCAATCAGACCTGCGGCCAGGTTACCCAGCGCACTGGCACAGAACCACAGACCCATCATCTGCCCACGCATTCTTTCCGGTGCCAGCAGCGTCATGGTCGCCAGGCCGATCGGGCTCAGACACAGCTCGCCAAGCGTCAGCATCAGGATACTGCCCACCAGCCAGAATGGAGAAACGCCCGCCCCGCCGTTGCTGAGAACGTTTTGCGCCGCCAACATCATCAAGCCAAAGCCTGCCGCCGCACACAAAATGCCGATAACAAACTTAGTGATGCTGCTCGGGCGAATGTTCATGCTCGCCAGCTTCGGCCACGCCCAGCTGAATACCGGCGCCAGCAGGATGATAAACAGGGCATTTATCGACTGGAACCAGACCGCCGGAATTTCAAAATCACCGATCATACGGTTCGTGTAGTCGTTGGCGAACAGGTTGAACGAGGTTGGCTTTTGCTCAAACGCCGACCAGAAGAATGCGGCGGAAACCAGCAGGATAAAGCAAACCAGCAGTCTGGCGCGCTCTTTGCGATTCAGGCCGGCAAAGATGAACAGGTAGATAAAGTAGAGCGCAACAGAGGCGGCAATCACGTACACCAGTATGCTGGCAACCGCGACCGGATTAATCACAATCACGCCCTGCGCAATCAGCGTAACGATAACCGCCACACCGACAGCCAGCGCGAGTAGCCATGCGCCCACACCGTTACGCTTCACTACCGGGCTGTTCCAGGTCGAGTCCAGTCCCACTTCGCTGTCGTAGCGTTTCATCGACGGAACGGCAAACACACGGAAGATGATTAACGCCACCAGCATCCCGATACCACCGATACCGAAGCCCCAATGCCAGCCATGGGTTTTAATCAACCAACCGGAGATCAAGGGGGCGATGAATGATCCCATATTGATGCCCATGTAAAACAGCGAGAAACCGCCGTCACGACGCGCATCGCCTTTTTTATACAATGTGCCAACCATGACCGAAATACAGGTCTTAAACAGACCGGAACCGAGCACGATAAACATCAGGCCGATAAAGAACAGGTTGTTACCCATAATGGCCGAAAGCGCAATCGACAGATGACCAAGCGCAATCAGGATGGAGCCGTACCATACCGCTTTCTGTTGGCCGAGCCAGTTATCCGCCAGCCAACCACCCGGCAGCGCAGCGAGATACATCGTACCGGCAAAGATACCCACAATCGCCGAGGCGTTTTCACGGGCCAGCCCCATGCCGCCGTCATAGACGGTAGCCGCCATAAACAGGATCAGTAATGGGCGAATGCCATAAAACGAGAAACGCTCCCACATCTCTGTGAAGAACAGCGAGCCGAGCGGATAAGGATGACCGAAGAAAGTTCGGCTTTCTTTTTGATTAACAGAGGATTGCATAATTCTCCCGAAAGTTATGTCGTCGTGCGTGTAAACACCGCGATGTACGCCAGCCAGTTACGTATCTGACCGATTTTTTACATGCGGCGAAAAGTTATTTAACCATTTGATAACTTAAGGCTAGTTTTGTCAAGTACCAGCCCCCGGACTTTAAGATGAAAACTCGACAAATGTCTACTTTCTTAGATTTAAACTTGGTAAAAAACGAATAGTGATTGACATCGCACGGGCTGAAGCTGGCGATGGAATAACGAAAAAAAACCCGCGGCAAGCGCGGGTTTTTATCAACATCAGCAACAATTATTTGCTTTTTTTGATGTGTTTAATCAAACGCTTACGTTTACGCATCTGGGTCGGCGTCAGCGTATTACGTTTATTCGCAAACGGGTTTTCCCCTTCTTTGAACTGAATGCGGATCGGTGTCCCCATCACGTCCAGAGTTTTGCGGAAGTAGTTCATCAGATAGCGCTTATATGAATCCGGCAGATCTTTCACCTGATTACCATGAATCACCACAATCGGCGGGTTATAACCGCCGGCATGGGCATATTTCAGCTTCACGCGACGACCACGTACCAGCGGCGGCTGATGATCTTCTACCGCCATGGTCATGATACGCGTCAACATCGCGGTACTAACGCGACGGGTCGAGCTGTCGTACGCTTCGCGGACCGATTCAAACAGATTACCGACGCCGCTACCGTGCAGTGCAGAGATAAAGTGTACACGCGCAAAATCAATAAAGCCCAGACGGAAGTCCAGCGTTTCCTTGACCTGCTCTTTCACTTCCTGCGTCAGGCCGTCCCATTTGTTGACGACAATAACAAGTGAGCGCCCACTATTGAGGATAAAGCCCAACAGCGACAGGTCCTGATCGGAAATACCTTCCCGCGCATCAATCACCAGCATGACCACGTTGGCATCTTCAATCGCCTGCAGCGTTTTGATGACTGAGAATTTTTCTACCGCTTCGGTAATTTTCCCGCGCTTACGCACGCCCGCGGTGTCGATCAGCACATATTCACGTTCGTCGCGTTGCATCGGAATATAAATGCTGTCACGCGTGGTCCCAGGCATGTCGTAAACCACCACGCGGTCTTCGCCCAGAATACGGTTAGTCAGTGTGGACTTACCTACGTTCGGACGACCCACAATCGCCAGTTTGATCGGCAGATCCTGCGGGTTGAAGTCGTCTTCAGGCTCTTCTTCACCGTTTTCTTTGGCTTCCAGTTGCGCCCAATATTCCGCATCTTCATCGACTTCTTCCTGCGGCGCAACGTCATCCATCCACGGCAGCAGAACATGCTCCAGCAGGCTGAGAACGCCGCGACCATGGGAGGCAGCAATCGGATAAATTTCACCCAGACCCAGCGAGTAGAAATCAACAACCGCCTGATCGGGATCCAGTCCGTCAGTTTTGTTGGCCACCAGGAACGTCGGTTTCTGGCGTGAACGCAGATGTTTAGCAATGGCTTCATCCGCTGGCATCAGGCCAGCACGCGCATCCACCATAAACAGCACAACGTCCGCTTCTTCGATAGCCAACAGAGACTGTTCAGCCATGCGGGTTTCAACACCGTCTTCGGTGCCATCAATACCGCCGGTATCAATGCAGATAAACTCGCGGCCTTCAATTTCCGCACGACCGTACTTACGGTCACGAGTCAGACCCGGGAAATCCGCAACCAGCGCATCTCGGGTGCGAGTTAGACGGTTAAATAACGTGGATTTGCCAACGTTAGGGCGCCCGACAAGCGCGACCACAGGTACCATGTTTAAAGCCTCATTTAAAAAATCATCAGACAACGGGCACATTTTGCGCCGTTGTTAAAAACAGTAAAACGGCCCCTGCACCAGGAGCCGTTTTTCAAAGCGAGCGGCCAGGACGATTAACGCGTAATGGAGTACAGCGTACCGTCTTTCGCCTGGATCAGCAGTTTACCATCAGCAGAGACTGGCTCAGTCAGGAAACCGGAGCTGTCGACTTTCTGCTGGGCAACAAAGCGACCATCTTCAACGTTAATCCAGTGCAGGTAGCCTTCGCTATCGCCCACAACTAAATTGCCGTTATACAATACCGGAGACGTCAGCAGACGGTGCAGCAGATCGCTTTGCGTCCACAGCGTCACGCCGCCGTCGGTAGTCAGCGCCAGGATGCGGTCGTTTTGATCGACCAGGTAGATACGGTTTCCGTCGACGATGAAATCATTCACCGAGCCCAGTTCACGTTTCCACATAATCTGGCCACTGCGCAGATCCAGCGCGGTCAGGTTACCATTATAAGCCAGCGCGTAAACAACGCCATTGACGATAACCGGCGTGGTATCAACGTCACTCAGACGATCGATTTCCGTTGGGCCTGTCGCTTGAGAAATACGTTGCTGCCAAATCATCTGACCCTGCTGCATCAGCACGGCGCTTACGCGACCGTTATCACCACCAACAATAGCTGCGCCAAAGGCCGTCGCAGGGGCAGATTCGCCACGCAGAGACAGGGATGGCATATCGAGGTTAACGGTCCACTTGATGGCGCCGTCAGCTTCGTTCAACGCCTGCAATTGACCGTTACTGGTGTGGATTAATACCACGCCATCGCTCACAACCGGACGAGACAGCGCTTCACCGGCGACTTTCGTCTGCCATGCGGTGGTACCATCGCTGGTATTCAACGCATAAACCTGCGCTTTTTCACTGCCAATGTAAACATGACCACCGGACACGGTTACGCCGCCAGAAAGCTGTGCAGATGCACGGGAGAACCAACCGTCTTTCTCACCCAGATTAACAGACCACACTTCTTTGCCGTCGTCTGCGTTCAACGCTTTCACGACACCTGCGCGATCGGCTGCATAGACAACGTTATCCGCCAGCGCAGGATGAAGATTGGAATAGAAATCACCAATACCGTTGCCCACGGAAGTGCTCCAGTCCGTAGACGGAGTAAACTGGTTTTCAACCACCGGTAATGGGGACATCTTAACGACATCTTCTTCGCCACTAAACAGTGAACAGCCGCTCAATAGGGTAACGGAAAGCAGCCCTGGCAGAAGTAATTTACGCAATTGCATCGGGTCCCTCTCAGATGGACAAATTATTGATTTTCATCTGCATCATTTCGCTCAGAGCAGGAGAGGCATCGCTTTTCACACCCGCTTCCCATGCGCTACGCGCACCTTGTTTGTCGCCCTTGCTCAGCAACGCTTCACCGCGCAGATCGGCAACAATGGCCGTCCACCCTTCACCTTTAATGGTGTCGAGTGTTTTCAGCGCGGTATCAGCCTGTTTAAGCTGAACCTGAACACGAGCCAGACGCAGGTTAATCACCGCTTTGAGATTATCATCGCTGGTTGCAGCCAGGCCTTGTTGCAGCTGGCTGGCGGCTTTCTCAAGTTCATTTTGGTCAACAAACTGCTGCGCAAGTTCCAGTGAAGCTAACGCGCCGTAGGTATTTTTATTCTCTGCGGCAAATTTCTCTGCCGCAGGAATGCTATCCGCTTTACCCGCGCTAACCGCGGTCACCGTATTTTGGTATGCCAGAGAAGCAGAGCGTGCGGACTCCGTCTGATGGCTGGTCCAGTAACGCCAGCCAACCAGCGCGCCAACCCCTAAAATTATCCCAACCGCCAGCGCTTTGCCGTTTTCGGCAAAGAAGCGTTTTACCGCATCAACCTGGTCGTGTTCGTTCTCGTAAATTTCCACGCTGTCCTTCTCCTTAGCCCAGTAGAGTGCGCAAATGCGCGGCAACGCCATCCTGCGCTACTGCCGTTTGCTCACCAGAGCGCAAATCCTTCACTACAACGGTACCGTCAGCCACTTCGGACTCACCCAGTACCAGTGCAACGCGGGCGCCCCACTTATCGGCACGGGCAAACTGTTTCTTAAAGTTGCCGCCGCCGTGGTTGGTCATCAGTTTCACACCAGGAACTTCATCACGCAGACGTTCTGCAAGCCGCATTGCCGCCGACTGTGTGTCTGCGCCTGAAGCAACCAGGTATATATCGACAACAGGGGAGGCAATAAATTCCGGATTAACTGCCTGAACTAATAAAACAAGTCGTTCCAGGCCCATGGCGAAGCCCACAGCAGGCGTTGCGCGACCGCCAAGTTGCTCTACCAGACCGTCGTAACGACCACCGGCACACACGGTACCCTGCGAGCCCAGACTGCTGGTAACCCACTCAAATACGGTGCGGTTGTAGTAATCAAGGCCACGAACCAGACGCTGATTGACGGTGTAGGCAATCCCTGCGGATTCCAGCAGTTTGCACAGACCCGCGAAATGCTCGCGAGAGTCGTCATCAAGATAATCACCCAGCGCAGGTGCATCGTTGAGCAGCGCCTGCACTTCTGGGTTTTTGGAATCAAGCACGCGCAGCGGGTTGGTGTACATGCGACGCTTGCAGTCTTCGTCCAGCTTCTCTTTATGCTGTTCCAGGTAGGCGACCAGCGCATCACGGTAGTTAGCGCGGGCTTCAAGCGAACCAATTGAGTTCAGCTCCAGGCTGACATGCTGAGATATACCCAGCGCGCGCCACCAGCGAGCGGTCAACATAATCAGTTCAGCATCGATGTCCGGGCCTTGCAGGCCAAACACTTCGACACCCAACTGATGGAACTGACGATAGCGTCCTTTCTGCGGACGTTCGTGGCGGAACATCGGCCCGATATACCACAGACGCTGTTCCTGATTGTACAGGAGACCATGTTCGATGCCGGCGCGTACGCAGCCCGCTGTCCCTTCAGGACGCAGAGTCAGGCTGTCGCCATTTCTGTCCTCAAAGGTATACATCTCTTTTTCAACCACGTCGGTGACTTCACCGATCGCGCGTTTGAATAACGGGGTCTGCTCTACAATCGGCAAGCGGATTTCACTGTAACCGTAGCTACCGAGCACGTTTTTGAGAGTGCCTTCAATGCGCTGCCAGATGGCGGTTTCGCCAGGCAGATAATCGTTCATGCCGCGAATGGCTTGAATGTTTTTTGCCACGTTTATTCTCTTTATGAATATAAAAATGAACCCTCAGCGCTAACCCGAACAATACGGGCGCCATGCGGGTTCAATCATACACGGGAAGCACGCCGCTTCCCATCACGTTGTTATTTTTCAAGCTGCTGCACGTCGATACGACGCGCTTCGTCCAGGATACTCGCTTTAGCGCGAATACGGGCTTCAAGCTGCGTGATCATATCGTCGTTGTCGAGTCTGTCCTTACGCACACCGTCTTCGTACAGGCCGCTTTTCTTGTTACCGCCCGTCACGCCCAGCGTAGAAACCAGCGCTTCGCCAGGACCATTTACCACGCAGCCGATGATCGAAACATCCATTGGCGTAATGATGTCTTCCAGACGTTGCTCCAGCGCGTTAACCGTACCGATAACGTCGAATTCCTGACGTGAGCAGGTTGGACAAGCGATAAAGTTGATCCCGCGCGCGCGAATGCGCAGCGATTTCAGAATATCGAAGCCCACTTTGATCTCTTCTACCGGATCGGCGGCCAGAGAAACACGCAGCGTATCGCCGATCCCTTCAGATAGCAGTAATCCTAAACCGATCGCGGATTTCACCGCCCCGCTACGTGCGCCACCGGCTTCGGTGATCCCCAGGTGCAGCGGTTGATCGATCTGTTTCGCCAGCAGGCGATAGGATTCTACAGCGAGGAAAACGTCAGAGGCTTTAACGCTGACTTTGAATTGATCGAAGTTCAGACGATCCAGATGATCCACATGACGCATAGCGGATTCCAGCAGCGCCTGCGGCGTCGGTTCACCGTATTTCTCTTGCAGATCTTTTTCCAGCGAGCCGGCGTTTACGCCGATGCGGATAGGGATATTTTTATCGCGCGCGCAGTCAACCACCATGCGGATACGCTCTTCATTACCGATATTGCCTGGGTTAATACGCAGGCAATCGACACCGTATTCCGCGACTTTCAGCGCAATGCGGTAATCGAAGTGAATATCGGCAACCAGCGGCACATTAACCTGCTGTTTGATCAGCTTGAACGCTTCTGCGGCATCCATTGTCGGAACAGAGACGCGAACAATGTCTGCGCCTACGCGTTCCAGCGCTTTAATCTGATTAACCGTCGCTTCCACGTCAGTGGTACGCGTATTGGTCATAGACTGTACGGCGATGGGCGCGCCATCGCCGATCGGCACGTTCCCAACGTAAATGCGTGTCGATTTTCTACGTTGAATTGGAGCCTGGTTATGCATTAAAAAATCTCCCGCATTGCCGTCTGTTACTGAGCCGGTGATTGTTCGGCATTAACGGTCAGACGTGCAACCTGGTTAGTTCTGATAAAACGACTCAGATCGACAGGTTTCCCCTGGAACTGAATCTGCACTGCCGCCGGAGCGCCAATTTTCAGTTTGTACGGCGCCTGACCGGTCAGATTGAGATTGCCGTCTTTACGCTGCATACCGCTGAACAGTTTTTTACCGGTTGCATCGGTTACTTCCAGCCAGCAATCAGCGGTAAAATTCATTACCAGCGCGTTAGGATCGGCTGCTGGGGTAGTCACACCCGCCTGGTCAGTCGGCAGCGGTGCCGCATTCGCTGGCGCTGTTGGCGCGGCGGTTGCGGTATCGACGTTAGCCTGAGAAGGCGCCACTACGGCGTTCTGTTGCGCATCCGCGGCTGGTGCCGGGGCTGTCGGGGCATCAGTCGCTGGCGCTGCGTCCGCCACCACGCCATCGCCCGCAGCCGGAGTTGTCTCCTGACCTGCTGCGGCGCTGGTATCTAACGGTACATTCTGCGCAGTGTCTTTACCGGCATTCAGTTCAGCGGAAGATTGATCGGCCATGGTGCTGATCTCTTCCTGCTGCGCTTTATGGTTCTGCCACCACCAGGCCCCTGTCAGTCCGACAACGACAAACAGCACCAGCCAGGTGAAGGTCATTAACCAGCCATCGCGCTTTTTACGACGCTTACCGAGCGAGAAGCTCTGCATCGGCGCGACTTTAGCAGGACGAATTGGCGCCTGTTTTTCCAGCCCTGGCAACAGTTCTTCTTCAGGAATATGCACCAGACGCGCATAAGAACGGATGTATCCACGCAGGAATGTTGAAGCGAGATCGGCTGGTGCCTTATCTTCTTCAATATCACGTACCGTGGAGACCTTCAGGCACAGTCGCTCCGCGACTGCCTGCTGGCTGAATCCGAGTTGTTCACGGGCATTGCGCAGACGAACGCCGGTGGAGAGTGCTTCATTTTTGTCGTGCGTGGCTTCAGTATTCATTCGCTACAGCTGCGTAAATTTGGGTTCTGGCGCCGGCGAGTCACAATGCTCACCCACACCGCGAAACATCTGGTCAGTTAACCTTCGTCAGACAGTATAAAACGGTCAGACTACCAATGACAAAAAAGCGTAAACCTGAGGGCTAAACTCTTGTTGCGCCGTTACATACTGCCTTAAAGTCGACAAAAACGCACCGTTATTATTGACCTGACGACAACAACCAAAGAACCTCATCTGGCTTACATTGCACTACGGTACATGAATTATACCGTAGTGCACTCGACATCAAACGGTTTTGATGTCGATAGCATCACCCTGCATACGCTTGCGCAGAGTACGCTTGGTACGGTCGATAACATCGCCGGCCAATTGACCGCAGGCTGCATCGATGTCATCGCCACGTGTTTTACGCACGATGGTGGTGAAACCATAGCTCATCAACACTTTGGAGAAACGATCGATACGGCTGTTAGAGCTACGACCATACGGTGCGCCAGGGAACGGGTTCCATGGGATCAGGTTGATCTTACACGGTGTATCTTTCAGCAGTTCAGCCAGTTGATGCGCGTGTTCGGTACCGTCATTGATGTGATCCAACATGACATACTCAATGGTCACACGTCCCTGGTTGGCGTTGGATTTCTCCAGGTAACGACGTACTGCCCCGAGGAACGTTTCGATATTGTACTTTTTGTTGATAGGCACAATTTCGTCACGAATTTCATCGTTTGGCGCATGCAGAGAGATCGCCAGCGCGACGTCAATCATATCGCCCAGCTTATCCAACGCAGGTACAACCCCTGAGGTGGAAAGCGTAACGCGACGCTTGGACAGCCCGAAACCGAAGTCATCCAGCATGATTTCCATCGCCGGCACCACGTTAGTCAGGTTGAGCAGCGGCTCGCCCATCCCCATCATCACCACGTTGGTGATAGGACGTACGCCCGTTGCTTTGACCGCGCCAACGATTTTCGCCGCACGCCAAACCTGGCCAATGATTTCCGACACTCGCAGGTTACGGTTAAATCCCTGTTGCGCCGTAGAGCAGAATTTACACTCTAATGCACAACCAACCTGTGAAGAAACACACAGGGTCGCGCGATCGTCTTCAGGAATATAAACAGTTTCAACGCGCTGATCGCCAACCGCGATAGCCCATTTGATCGTGCCGTCAGAGGAACGCTGCTCTTCCACCACTTCCGGGGCGCGAATTTCAGCGACTTCTTTCAGCTTGTTGCGCAGCACCTTATTGATGTCAGTCATGTCATCAAAGTTGTCGCTGCAATAGTGGTACATCCACTTCATGACCTGATCGGCACGAAACGGCTTTTCGCCCATCTCTTTGAAGAATTCGCGCATTTGCTGACGGTTCAGATCCAGCAGGTTAATTTTTCCATTTTTATTTGGAACCGCAGGAATGACGACTTCAGAGGTGTTAACTAATTCAGACATAATTTTTTCCGGCCTCGTTGTTACACGTTGTGGCCCGTGGAGGGTTAAAAAGAAACGCCCCGGCAAGCGGTCTGCTCTTCCGGGGCGTTGCATTGTACAAAGTCTGGCGCAGGGATGCCACGTTTGCACGAAGCATTAGCGAAAATAATATGTAAATCGCTAATTCATCTCAACGGCGTTGCAGACGCAGGAGATTAGCGCGTACGCGGGCAAACCTCGCCCTCACCAAAGAAATAGGCGATTTCGCGAGCGGCAGATTCAACGGAATCAGAACCGTGAGTCCCGTTCTCGGTGAAGCTGTCAGCGTAGTCGGCACGCAGGGTACCGGCCAGCGCGTTCGCTGGGTTGGTAGCGCCCAGCAGATCGCGATGACGCTGTACGGCGTTTTCGCTTTCCAGAACAGAAACAACGATCGGACCGGAGGTCATGAATTCAACCAAACCGTCAAAGAACGGCTTGCCGTCGTGCTCAGCATAGAAGCCACGCGCCTGCTCAACGGTCAGGTGCAGCATTTTAGTCCCGACAATCTTGAACCCTGCAGCTTCAAAGCGCGCAAAGATGCTCCCAATAACGTTTTTTGCCACCGCGTTTGGTTTAATGATGGAAAAAGTACGTTCAATAGCCATTGATAACCTCTGTAATATGTTCTGTTGTTGTCTATATAGATGTACGACCTGGCGCGGATTATAAAGAGCATCCCGGCAATTGACTATTGATGAAGGTAACATTTCTTTAAAATAAGATGAGTTTTAGCAACAAATAGTCAGCAACTGGTCTATTGCAACGAAAATCTCACCGTCGCCACCTGTCCGGCGTCATCCATCACCAGCAGTTGGTAATCCCCTTTGACCGTCAGACGTAGCGTCAGGTGACGCCCGCGCTCGTCCAGACGTTGTCCGTTAAGAAACCACCAGCGATCGCCTGTTCCACCGCTGGTTTGCACCGGCAATGAAGCCTCTGGTGAACCGGGTGAACGCTTCACAATCGCGCCATCGCGCAGACCTGTCAACTGCAACGGTAACGCGGGATCCTGTCCCAACGGCGGACATATGGCAGAAACAGGCGGTAATCTCGCCCCACGGCGCTCTGATTCCGGCAGCCATGGCTCCAGCGGCAATGGCCAGACGATAAGCGTCTGTTCGCGCGCCTGTGGGCAATCCGCCGCCACGCGTTTGCCTTCATCATCCAGCCAGACAGGAAAACGAATGCCATTAACGCCTTCCTGCTCGGGTAATAACAGCGTTGGCGGCTGACTGCCTTCCAATAACCAGGTTGCCAGACGGCGGCGACAGTTGCTGTCTCCAACCGCAAGAGATTGCCCGCCCGGCCAACATACCACGCCGCGGCTAACGGATTCAGGACGAGGATCTTCCGGCTGATTCGTCCCGCGAGAGAGCAGAAGATTGTTGACCTGATTGAGCAGCGGTACGGCGCTGGCAAAGCCAAACTGCCCCACCACCGGCGTACCGTCGGGCCTGCCGGTCCAGATGCCAATCACATAACGGGCGTTAATCCCAATCGCCCACGCATCGCGATAGCCATAGCTGGTACCCGTTTTCCACGCCAGCGGAACCACTCTGCTCAGTGCGTTATCCGGTAGCGGTTGTGCTTCGTCAGCCATAATCCGGCGAATAATCCACGCCGCGCCTGCCGACATCAGCGGGCGCTCCAGTAGCGGGTCTGACGGCTGCAGGCGCAGTTTACCCGCCTTCCCGTGGCGGGCAAAGGCGCTATACGCCGCCGCCATATCATCAAGCCTTGCCCCCGCACCGCCCAAAATCAGCGACAGATTCGGCGCAGCCCCTGCAGGCAGATATAACGGTAAACCGACGTTACGTAACGATGCGGCAAAACGCTTCGGACCATAGGCTTCCAGTACCTGGACCGCGGGTAAATTCAGTGAACGTACCAGCGCCTCACTCATGCTTACCGGTCCGTGAAAACCACTGTCAAAATTCCCCGGTCGATAATCACCGGTTCGCCGTGGTACATCCTGCAACAACGAAGCGGGATGAATTAATCCGTCATCCAGCGCCAGACCATAGATAAACGGCTTCAGCACCGATCCCGGTGAGCGGATCGCATTCACCATATCCACATGACCAAAACGGGAGTCATCATTCATATCAACTGATCCCACCCAGCCACGCACGCTCATATCGGTGTGATCGACCACAATCATCGCCAGCGAACTGCGCGCCGGTAACCGCCCTTTCCAGTTTTGCGCCAGCTCTTCGAGTTGGCGCTGCAACCCGGCGTCAAGGGTAGTCACGATTTTATCGCTGCGGCTTTTTCCCAGCATCATGCGCGAAAATAACGGCGCTAACTGCGGCATCTGCCTGGGGGCCAGCCAGACTGGCTCTTCACGTGACTCCTGCACCTGTTTTGCGGGCCAAATGCCCCGAATTGCCATACGTTCGAGCACTTTATTACGCGCCGCTTCAGCGCGGTCCGGCCAACGGTCCGGACGCAGACGGCTCGGCGCCTGTGGCAGCACAGCCAGCAGTGCGGCGTCGGAGTAGCTCAGTTGTGCAGGCGATTTGCCAAGATAGGCCCAGCTTGCTGCGCCCACACCTTGCAACGTGCCGCCAAACGGCGCACGGTTAAGATACAGCGTCAGAATGTCGCGCTTGGACAGATGCCATTCCAGCTGCAAAGCGCGCCAGAGCTGGCGAAACTTGCCGCCAAAGGTGCGTGGGTGGGGGTCGAGTAAACGTGCCACCTGCATGGTGAGCGTACTGCCGCCCGAAACAACACGCCCTGAGGAGAGGTCCTGCCATGCGGCGCGCAGCACTGAAAATGGATTGACGCCAGGATGTTTCCAGAACCAGCGGTCTTCGTAGTTGATTAAGGCCTCAAGGTAGCGGGGTGACACCTCATCAATCGTCACCGGATAACGCCAGATACCGTCCGCGTCGGCGAAGCGCCAGAGAGGCGTACCATCGTGCGCCACCACGACACGTGCGGGATCCACCTCGTGAAGCGGCAGTGGCCAGATTTTATCTGCCGCCCAAATTGCCGTCACCAACACTAGCGCAACGACTGCCAGCCAGAGCCAGCAGCCGCGTTTACCCAACCTGCGCATCATTTACGGTCTGACAATCAAAAGCCCCTCTGCCGCACCGGTTGCCCGCCACTGTGGAACATACATTGATTCCACCTGTGGGACGGGAACCTGATACGTCCCCGGCGTTACTGCCCGCGCCAGGTACATCAGCGTAACCGGCTGTCCTTCATTGACCGCCACCGCAGCAACAAAGCGATCGTCTCGGAACTCAATATGCTGGATATCCGCCTGCTGCATCTGATTGAGCAGATTCGCCACTTCGCTACCGCTATCCTGCAGGCTGGCGCTGCCGTTGGCCAGATTTTGGTTTTCCAGCTCCAGTCCGGCAGGCAGTAAGTCGACGACCAACGCATCCGGCACGTTCTGGCTGGCTTTCACTTCCAACCAGACCAGCACCAGCTCGCCGCTGCGCAGAGAATCCAGTGATTTGCTGCTCCCGTCGAGTCCCAGGATCTGACGTTCAATATGCAGGACGTTGCTGGCAGGCGTAGGTGATGTTTGCGGATACCCGTTGACATCCAGACGCAGCCACAGCGGCAGATTACCGGTATTCGTGACGCTCAACGTGGACAGCTCGTCGGCATCCAGATTCCTGGTTTGCGATTTCTCACCTGCTAACGGCTGTTCAGAGAGTGATGTTTGCGCCTGCCACGTGCCTGGTAAATCCTGTAGCGTACGTGCGGCAAGGAACAACGCATTATTTTCCTGAGTAGAAAGCCAGCGCTGACCAAAGGCCTGTTCTGACAAGGTATTCAGTAACGTGTTCTGCTCTTCAGGTTTGAGCTTGTTCTCTTCCAGCAAGGCCAGCATCAGCGCGTTGTCGCGTAGCTGACTGCCGTAATCCGCCATCCACTGCTGTGCATCGCGACGCGGAGTATTCAGCGCCAACGTAAGCGCCTGTTCACTACGATTAGCATCGCCCATGTTTTTCAGCGCGATCCCCAGTTGCAACAGCGGTAAACCAGAAGCCGCCTGAGCGCGGCGCTCCCAGATTTCACGCAGTGCGCCAAGCGGGGCTTTTTGCTGACGAGCCAGCACCAGCGCGGCGTAGGCCTGTACAGCAAACCGGCTTGCAGACGAGTCATCAGTATAACGAATCGACATCATCCCCGGATCCTGCAAATAACGCAGCAGCCGCTCATTACCCCGGTTAATCACCTCAACCGGGACGCTGTAGCCTTGTTCGTTCGCACGGACGAGGAAATCCATTACATACGCGGTCAGCCAGTACTCTTCTGATCCGTTCTTATCCCACAGCGCAAAACCGCCGTTATCGCGCTGCATTTGCAGTAAACGGGAGATGCCAATCTCTACTGCCGCACGGCGTTTTTCATCACTGTCGCCCGCGATACCTAACGCCTTTAGTTGCGCGGCATTGGTGTATAAAGAGGGGAACAGCCCGCTCGCCGTTTGCTCAAGGCAACCGTAAGGGTAAGCTTTCAGTTCACGGATGTAGCGCGCCAGATTCAGCGGCGGCTTACCGCTGAAAAGCAGTTGCCCCTGCATCGTCACAGGAGAGAAATTAGCCAACTCTTCGCCTGGCAGCTGCCAGGTTGCCCCCGGCTGGAGCGCAACGCCATTATTGACGGTTTGCGCAGGGAACGCCGGGCGCACGCCAATCTTCCACTGTTTGTGCTGCACAGGCAGCGTTTCCCCTGGCAGGGACAGACCGCTAATCTGCGCCTGAATGTCGCCCTCGCCAAAGCCTTCCCGCGCGCGCACCGGAATAAACAGCGTAGTCCGTACGCCTGGCGCCAGATTCACAGGCGTAGGATCTTGCCCTATCAGTTCCAGTAAACCACTGGCCGCGAGCTTAATATTCAGCGTCTGCGGTTTATCGGTCAGGTTGGTCACGTCCAGCGTCAGGCGCGAAGTATCTCCCCCGGCCAAAAAGCGCGGCATGTTCAGTTCAGCAATCACCGGCGCGGCGACAATCACTTTGCTTTCGCTGCTGCCAAAGTCATCCGCCGTCCAGGCCTGCGCCATGACCCGCAGCTCGCCGTTGAAATCACCAATCGGTAACGTCACCGTACCTTCGCCCTGCTCGTTAAGCGTGACCGGCAACGCCTGCTGCGCCACGATATTGACGTGATTGACCGGAGGCTTACCGCCACGCTTTAACTCATCGCCATCGCCACCAAAGCGCAGCGCCGCCAGACGACCTTGCCCTTCGATGACCTGACCGTAAATATCATAAATATCCGCGCCATAGCGTTTTTGCCCGAAAAACGCCTGCCATGGGTCGGGCGTGACGTAATCAGTGATGTTCAACACCCCGCTATCAACGGCAGAGACCAGTACGTTAACCTGCTTTGGCACGTCGCCATTTTTAACGCTGGCTTTAATCTTGACGGTTAACGGCTGATTTGGACGTATTTTCGCCAGGCTTTCCAGCGTCAGTCCCAGACGACGATTTTCATCGCCCAGCGGTAAATGCAGCAATCCAACCGCCCGTTTTGGCGTCGCCGAACGGGATTTGTCGCCAGGACGAACCACCAGCGCACTGAGATACAAATCGTGGCGATTCCAGGTTTTATCGACAGGAATAGAGAGATCCAGGCCATTCGCAGGCACGTCTATTTCTTGCCACCACAGCGGTCCTTCGCTGGACTCCACCATCGCATAACCTTTGCCAGCCGCGGGGGCGGCAACATGCAGCTTCATGGTATCGCCAGGACGATAGCCGGGTTTATCCAGTTTCAGGGTTACACGATCGGGACGAACAGAGCCACTGCCGTCGCTATTATCCTGCCCGCTATAACCGGCCCAGAAGCGCACGCTGCTCACCGCATCATTCGGCGCTTTTACTTCCAGACGATAGGCGCCCCACTCAACCGGGAAGCTCACTTTACCGGTTTCATCGGCCTTAAGATCCAGCGTCTGCTCACCTTCGATCAGATCTTTTTGATCAAACTGTGATTGCCAGCCCTCGCCTTCAGTCCAGTTCCAGTAATAATCACGACGTTCCCGGATCAAACGCACCTGCAAGCCGGACACCGCTTTTTTATCGCCTTGCGCATCGGCATAAACGATATCGAAAGCGGCATTGCTGTCTTCATCGACGATAGGCTGGTTCACCGTGGTGTCAGTGCGATAATCATAAACGGCTTTCGCCGCAAACTGTGGTCGAATCCCCGGCAGCGTATCCGCAGGCCAGATGGCTTGTTCAACCCGACGCGTCACCGGGCGGCCACCCGACTCCAGCAGGCTAGCTTGCAACACCACCTGTAACGGGGAGTGCGTCTCCTGCCACTGGCTGGCGGTGGTCACTTCGCCACGACCGTGATCGTCCAGCGTGAGCTGAACTTCATCAAGGCTGCGGGAAAGGTTTTCTTCGGCAATATTACCAAACTGGAACCCTGGCAACGCCTGCACCGCCTCGCGCAATGGCCGCAAGAAAAGCTGCCCTTGCAGCGCGTTGCCGCTGGCGGGCGCGCCGTACAGGTAGTAACCCACCACCGAGAATTTCACTTCATCAGTTGGCGCTACCGGCATTTTGCTGGCGGTGAGATTGAGCGCCATCCGCTCTGGCATAAAATCTTCGACGTGGAAATCCCACATCCGCGTCTGGTTGTCGCCAGTATTGGCGCGAATATGCCACATCCCGGTCGGCGCGCTGCTGTCCAGCGGCCAGCTAAAGCGGTACAGACCGTTCTCCGGCTGGCTGACAACCGAGCGTAAAACCTGTCCGTCGGGCTTAACGACTTCCAGCTTCACCGGCTGGTCGGGTAACGTTTTACCGTCGCTGTCACGTAGTAATCCATTGAGGATCACCGTTTCACCGGGGCGATAGAGATCGCGCGGACCAAACATAAAGAACTGTTTGCTGTATCCCGGCGCGCCGGCAATATCAAACTCAGCCAGATCCAACGCCGGAAGTTTCAGGTCAAGCAGCGTGGTCTGCCCGTCTTTGCGGGCCAGCAATAAGGCAGCTTCTTTATCAGTCTTAAGCTGTACATGACCCTGTGCGTCGCTGGTGGCTTGCGCCAGCGTCTGCCCTTTTTCGTTGAGTAATGTGACTTCAATGCCCTGCTGCGCTGCGCCGTTTTCCAGACTCTGCGTAAAGACATCCAGTTGATTGTGGTAACGATGCGCCGACACACCAATATCGCTGAGCGTAAACAGCGTCGCGGCATTACTGTAGTTGTATTTTCCGGCCTGATTCATCACCGCGATGTAAACGCCGGCCTGCTGCAACGGTTTGATTTCGCTCAGCGGCAGCAACAGCTTTTCGCGCGTGTTACGCGCAGGGTTGAGATCAAAGCGTCCGGTATAGACCAGTTCCGCCATTTTCAGCAGATTATCGGATTCCCAGTTCGACAACGAATTGCGGTATTCCCACTGGCTGACGAACGCGCCAAGCGACTCTGGCTTCACGCGATAAAAATTCACATCCACACTGTTAACGTTGAGCGCCATCACCGGCAGCCCTTCAATCACTTTTCCCGGCAGTAGCGAACCGCGACTGGCAAACCCTACGCTCGGCTGGACGTCACGTGTGGTGATGTTTTTTTCATAATCGATGCCAAACGTCGCTTTATTCAGCGCCAGTAAATCACGCTCAATGGTAACCACCAGTTCCCGGTTAGGTTCGAGGTGGCGTAAGCGTAGCTCTTTCAGGTTTGGCGCCAGTTCCCACGCCCCATCGACTTTGCCGCTTTTTTTATCGACAACGTGCACTACACGGGAAAAATCTTGTTCCGGATCGAGGGGAATGGAGAAGGTCAATACGAGCGTTGCTGCGCCGTCGAGTTGGACCTCTGAGGCATCCAACAGCGTCAGCGACTTGCCCTGACTTTGTTGCATCAGCTTTTCTAACTGAGCCTTGTCTTTTGCGGGCGCGGTCTGCGGCGCAGGTGCATCCGGCTTCGCAGCCGTCGTCGATTTTTCGTTATTATTATCGCACCCGACAAGTGCCAGCATCAGCATGCAGGCCGCTACGCGTAAATGTTTCATTGTTCATCCCTGGCCGTAGTGGCCCGTTAGCTACGTAGAACAACTATTATGCGTTAGTTTTCTGGCTGTGGAAGCCAGTAAATGAACAACGTTGTCCTAATTTTCGTGATTAATGTGGATTCGCCTGCCAAATCAGCCTCTTTTACTTGTCGCTTTGCACTAAACGTCCGACAATTTGCCAAAACCTGGTAAAAATGGAGATGCCTATGACCACCGCCTTCTTTGTCGCTGCCGACTGGCTTGCCGAACACATTGACGACCCGGAAATACAAATCCTTGATGCCCGGATGGCACCTCCAGGTCAGGAAGATCGCGATGTTGGCGAGGAGTATCGTGCGGGTCATATTCCTGGCGCCGTTTTTTTTGATATTGAAGCGCTTTCTGACCATACCTCGCCGTTGCCGCACATGATGCCGCGCCCGGAAGCCTTCGCTGTCGCGATGCGCGAATTGGGTGTTCATCAGGATAAACATCTGGTTGTCTACGATGACGGCAACCTTTTTTCCGCCCCCCGCGCATGGTGGATGCTGCGGACTTTTGGCGTCGAGAATGTCTCCATTCTGGCGGGCGGTCTTGCTGGCTGGCAGCGCGATGAGCTAATGCTGCAGGAAGGAAACGAGGAGTTACCCGAAGGCGAATTTAACGCCGCATTTACGCCTGAAGCCGTGGTGCGCGTCACTGATGTGCTGCTGGCCAGTCATGAAAAAACGGCGCAGATCGTCGATGCCCGCCCGGCTGCACGTTTTAATGCCGAAGTTGACGAGCCGCGTCCTGGTCTGAAGCGTGGTCATGTGCCTGGTGCGCTTAACGTACCGTGGACAGAGCTGGTTCGTGACGGCGAACTGAAAACTACCGACGAACTGGATGCTATTTTCTTCAGCCACGGCGTGAGCTTTGACCGCCCCATTATCGCCAGCTGCGGCTCCGGCGTAACGGCTGCCGTGGTGGTACTGGCGCTTGCCACTCTGGATGTTTCGAACGTCGCATTGTATGACGGGGCGTGGAGCGAATGGGGAGCGCGCAACGATTTACCGGTAGAACCGACTGAGGCTAAATAAAATCTGATTTACCCTTCTTTTTCGCCGACAAAAAAACCGCTCAGTTGAGCGGTTTTTTTGTGCCAGTCCGGTTCGCGGCCTTTCTGGCAGGCTGTGTTGCCATAGCAACGCAGGCACATCGTAGTGATTTAATACTCCCTTTTAAGGGAGTAAAAGTCAAGTTAGTTAGCCGAGAAATTATTCACAACGTGAGATATTATTCTCCGTGGCCCTTCGGGGCGGCTTTCCTTTACTCAGATAATCCGGTTCTGTTTAAAATCGCGCAGGAAGCCGCCCCAGCGGCGTTCGTAGAACGGCGCGATATGCTCGGTGATAAAGTGGCTGACACCCTTCTCGCCTTTCTTCACCTGGCAAATATCAATCGGTTCATCGCCCGGTAATGTGTCGGTCGCGACGCTGCCCGCAGCGTGGATGATCTCTTCAATATCACCGTCAGCTTCAATCCCGATCAACAGGTTTGGCTGAGCTTCCGCACTTTCTTTGATTGAGCAAAGAAACGCACGTTTTACCGGCTTGATGGTTTTAAACAGCGTGGTCAGCGAGTCAATCATCTGCGCTGGCGGTTCAGCGACTTCAGAGAGGATCAGCGATTCCCCCCCTTCCAGAACCTCCTGGGTGCTTAGCGGACTCCCCTCTTCACCGATCAGCAGACTGATTTCACGAGGCATAAACTCTTTGCCGGTCGGCAGTTTCGCGTTGAGAAACAGCGTTTCGCCAAGCGTCATTTCAAACAACGTACGCACCGGCATAACGACAAATGCTTGCTCATCTTCAACCGCCTGCTGCAAAGCCTCAAGGGAAGTAAAGAACGGGATCACGGTTGTGCCGTCTTCTTTTTCCCAGTGCTGCAGATCGAGAGCGCTGTCTTCAACCACCGCCTCGCCTTCTGCAGCAGTACCCGGCACCCAAACGGTGGATTCAAGTAAAGTACGGAAAAATGCCGGTCGATGCGCAGGCTCTGTCGCCGCTTGTTCCAGCAACGTTTCTAATTCATTTTTTGTTTCGGTCATAAGGATCACAAATTGGATGAATACATGTAGGCCGGATAAGCGTCGCGCCATCCGGCAATACAGTCATGAATTATGCGGTCAGCAGATTCGCGATGGTGCGCACACCCAGACCGGTTGCGCCCGCAGACCACTGCTCAACCGGCGCTTTGCGATAGGTTGCAGAGCAGTCGATGTGCAGCCAGCCTTGCTGGTAGTTTTCCACAAAATGGGACAGGAAGCCCGCCGCCGTGCTCGCACCCGCCGGGTAGGCCGCGCTACCGGTGTTGTTTAGTTCAGCAAAGTTAGATGGCAACTGACTACGGTGGAACTCAGCCAACGGTAGACGCCAGAACGGCTCGTTTTCTTGTGCCGCGCTTGCCAGCAGACGGGCAGCCAGCTTGTCGTCAAAGCTGAACAACGCGTGATAATCGTTACCCAGGGCGGTTTTCGCGGCACCGGTCAGCGTAGCTGCATCAATAATCAGCTCCGGTTTCTGCGCGCTGGCGTCGATCAAACCATCCGCCAGCACCAGGCGTCCTTCCGCATCGGTATTCATCACTTCAACTTTTTTGCCGTTGCGATAGTGAATAATATCGCCCAGTTTAAAGGCGTTGCCGCTGATCAGGTTATCCGCGCAGCACAGGTACAGTTTCACACGCTTGTTCAGACCACGGGTAATGGCAAACGCCAGCGCGCCAGTGACCGTTGCCGCACCGCCCATATCGGACTTCATTGAGTCCATAAATGCGCTTTGCTTGATGCTGTAACCGCCGGAGTCAAAGGTAATTCCCTTACCAACCAGGCAAGCATAAACCGGGGCTTCTTTATCACCGGTAGGATTGTAGTCCAGCGCCAGCAGCACCGGAGGACGCTCAGAACCGCGCCCCACGGTATGCAGTCCCATGTAGTTCTGCTCGCGCAGATCTTCACCTTTGGTGATGCGGTAAGAGACGTTATCGCAGGCCACCCCGCACAGCAGGTCGACCGCGCGCTGCGCCAGTTGTTCCGGACCCAGTTCTTCCGCCGGGGCGTTAATGGTATCGCGCACCCAGTCAATAATCTTCAGACGGTTATCCAGCTCTTTGCGCTGTGCTTCGTCCAGGGCAGCCCACTCAACTTTGCGACTGCCTTTTGGTCCTTTATAACCCTGCCAGAAAGCCCAACTGCGTTCGGTATCCCAACCTTCACCGTCCAGTTGCACGTGTTTAATACCCAGGCCATCGATTTTACGCGCGGCGCGCTGGATAAGACCGAGGTCATCTTTTCCGTTCAGGTGCAGGGTAATGCCTTCATTATTAATGCTGTATGTTGCCTTTTCACCCCAGCGGGCATCGGCAGGTTGCGTGGAAAGCGTAATTTTCATGGCTTCTGTCATTTTATTTATCCTTATTTTCGCGCATACAGGAAAACGGGCCACCCGTGGGCAGCCCGTTGACTTATTCGGCTTCGTCCAGCCAGACCAGCAAAATGGCCTCAAGGATTTTTTCGTTCGATGCCTGTGGATCATCATCGAACTCTTCCAGGTCACAGATCCATTGGTGCAGATCGGTGAAACGAACGGTCTTGGGATCAAGGTCGGGGAAGGCATCGTACAGCGCTTCACCGATTTCACGGCTATCGGTCCACTTCAGTCCCATACTACCCTCTGTTAATGCTCACGTGCATGATTGATTGTGTAACGTGGGATTTCGACCACTAAATCGTCCTCGGTTACCCGCGCCTGGCAGCTTAAACGGCTTTCCGGCTCCAGACCCCAGGCTTTATCCAGCATGTCGTCTTCTTCTTCCGTGCTTTCCGGCAAAGAATCAAAACCTTCACGTACAATGCAGTGACAGGTCGTACAGGCACAGGATTTTTCACAGGCGTGTTCAATTTCGATACCGTTACGCAGGGCAACGTCGAGAATGGTTTCGCCGGTCTCAGCTTCCAAAACTGCGCCATCGGGACAGAGATCCTGATGAGGCAAAATAACAATCTTTGGCATATTAAACCTCGTCCACGGAATGGCCTTTCAGCGCGCTACGGACGGATTTGTCCATGCGGCGAGCGGCGAATTCCTGGGTTTGTTTGTCTACGTTTTTAATGGCTTGTTCTATCGCGTCAACATCGTCACCCTGCGCAACCTCGCTCAAGTGCGCGGCGGCGGTGTCGATAGCCTGACGTTCTGCGGCGCTTAACAGCGCGGCATCAGCGTTCAGCGCACCGGATAAACTTTCCAGTACACGTGCCGCTTCGACTTTCTGTTCTGCCAGCATACGGGCTTTGACGTCCTGCTCGGCAAAACTCATCGAATCCTGAATCATGGAGGCGATTTCGCCGTCAGTCAGACCGTAGGACGGTTTAACCTGGATTGAGGACTCAACGCCTGTGGATTTCTCCATGGCGGTGACGCTCAGCAGCCCATCGGCATCCACCTGGAAGGTCACGCGGATATGCGCGCCGCCTGCTGGCAGCGCCGGAATACCGCGCAGCGCAAAACGCGCCAGTGAGCGGCAGTCCTGCACCAGCTCACGCTCGCCTTGCATCACGTGGATGGACATTGCGGTCTGGCCGTCTTTAAAGGTGGTAAAGTCCTGCGCACGCGCCACCGGGATAGTGGTATTACGCGGGATCACTTTCTCCACCAGGCCGCCCATGGTTTCCAGTCCCAGGGACAGCGGGATGACGTCCAGCAGCAGCATTTCGCTGTCCGGTTTATTTCCGACCAGAATATCCGCCTGGATTGCCGCACCGATAGCGACAACTTTGTCCGGGTCAATAGAGGTCAGCGGCGTACGGCCAAAAAACTCACCCACGCGTTCACGTACCAGCGGCACGCGCGTTGAACCACCGACCATCACCACTTCCAACACATCCTGCGGCTCAACACCCGCATCTTTCAGCGCGCGACGACAGGCCAGCAACGTACGCTTAACCAGTGCGGAAATAAGTTCATTGAAGGTTTCACGGGTGATTTCACCCTGCCATCCCGCCACGTTAACCGCCACAGAATCGGCGTCGCTGAGCGCAATTTTCGCCGCAATGGCGGCATCCAACAGTTCACGCTGTACACGGTTGTCGCTACGATCGGTAACTCCCGCCTGCTCGCGAATGTAATCGGCGAGCAGATGGTCAAAATCATCACCGCCGAGTGCGGAATCACCGCCGGTCGCCAGCACTTCGAACACGCCGCGGCTCAGGCGCAGAATAGAAATATCAAAGGTACCGCCGCCAAGGTCATAGACCGCGATCACGCCTTCCTGACCGGAGTCCAGGCCATAAGCAATCGCCGCAGCGGTCGGCTCATTCAGCAGACGTAATACGTGCAGGCCAGCCAGACGCGCGGCGTCTTTGGTCCCCTGACGCTGCGCATCGTCAAAATATGCCGGAACGGTGATCACGACGCCGTCCAGTTCACCGGACAGCGATTCGGTTGCCCGCGCGGCCAGCGCTTTCAGAATGTCAGCGGATACGCGCACCGGATTAAGTAAACCGGCAGCGGTTTCAATCATCGGCAGGCCGTTTTCACTGGCCTGAAATGTATAAGGCTGATGCGGATAGCGCGCCTGGATATCCGCCAGAGAGCGGCCCATCATGCGTTTTACCGAACTAACGGTATTGGCCGGGTCAAGCGCGGCATTGGCGCGAGCATCGTAACCGACAGAGTAGCCCTGCGGCTGATAGTGAACCACTGACGGCAACAGGTGGCGACCTTCGTGGTCTGCCAGCGTTTCGGCCTGGCCGCTGCGTACGGTCGCAACCAGGGAGTTGGTGGTGCCTAAATCGATGCCTACCGCCAGACGACGCTGATGCGGCGCGGCGCTCAGACCAGGCTCACTAATTTGTAATAAGGCCATTTTCGCTTCCGGAAATTAAAAATCGAGCAGTTTTTCTTCGAGTTGTTCTGCACTGCTTCGCAGTTTATCGAGAAAACGCAGCTTACGCACGGTATCCGCCGCCGCGTCCCACATCTCGTTATCCAGCTGTTCAACCATCAGTTGATGGCGACTTTCAAACATTTTTTTCACGCGCTGGATAAAGCTTTCCAGTCGCGATTCGTCTTTCGCCTGCTCAATCTCGTCAAGCTCTTCCCGCAGCTCCAGTTGCTCCATCAGGAACGCGGTATCACGCACTGTGTGCTGCTCATTGCGAATATCAAAGCCGTGTAAAGACAATAAGTATTCGGCGCGCATCAAGGGATGACGCAGCGTTTGCCAGGCCTGGTTAATGGTGGCGGACTGCGAAACCGCAGCAAGTTGCTCCGCCTGAGAACCGCTGGCGAATTTATCAGGATGATACTGACGTTGGAGATCCTGAAAACGGATCGTCAGAGCCTGGAGATCAATAGGATATTGAGCGGGTAATCCGAAGAGAGTGAAGTAATCCATAACTATCTCAGGGGTAGCCTGTTAGAACAAACCCCACACGTAAAATCATGCGTGTGGGGTTATCGGTGAGCGCGTTATACGTGGAAGCTTTCGCCGCATCCACATTCGTCTTTCACGTTCGGGTTAGTGAACTTAAACCCTTCGTTCAGACCTTCTTTGACGAAGTCTAACTGCGTACCGTCGAGAAATTGCAGGCTCTTACCGTCGACCACAACTTTAACGCCTTTGTCTTCAAACACGGTATCTTCAGCCGCCGGCTCGTCAACAAATTCCAGTACATAGGCCATACCTGAGCAGCCGGAGGTTCTCACGCCCAGACGCAGACCAAACCCTTTACCGCGGTTTGCCAGGAAGGTATTTACACGCGCTGCTGCACTGTCGCTTAAGGTAATCGACATAATAAAACCTCAACTCTTAATTATTTTGCTTCACGTTTGCTTTTGTAATCCGCAATCGCGGCTTTAATCGCGTCTTCAGCCAGGATAGAGCAGTGAATTTTCACCGGTGGCAGTTCAAGCTCGTCGGCGATATCGGTGTTTTTAATCGCCTGTGCTTCGTCCAGAGATTTCCCTTTTACCCATTCGGTAACCAGAGAACTGGAGGCAATAGCGGAACCGCAGCCGTAAGTCTTGAAACGCGCGTCTTCAATGATACCCTCATTGTTGACTTTGATCTGCAACTTCATCACGTCGCCACAGGCTGGTGCACCGACCATGCCGCTACCCACGTTCTCGTCGCTGTTGTCAAAAGAGCCCACGTTACGTGGATTCTCGTAATGATCGATAACTTTTTCGCTGTAAGCCATGTTGAATTCTCCTTATCGGTGCCGAATTAGTGATGTGACCATTCAATACTGTTCAAATCCACGCCCTGTTTGAACATTTCCCACAGTGGAGAAAGGTCGCGCAGACGGCCAATGGAGTTGCGAACCAGATTGATGGCATAGTCAATCTCTTCTTCGGTAGTGAAACGACCTAAAGAGAAACGAATTGAGCTGTGTGCCAGCTCGTCGGTCATACCCAGCGCGCGCAGCACGTAGGATGGCTCCAGGCTTGCTGAAGTACATGCAGAACCGGAGGATACCGCCAGGTCTTTCAGCGCCATAATCAGCGACTCGCCTTCAACAAAGTTGAAGCTGACATTGAGAATGTTCGGTGCGCCCTGTTCGAGATCGCCGTTCAGGTACACTTCTTCCATGTCCTTCACGCCGTTCCACAGACGGTTACGCAGGCTGCGCAGACGCGCCATCTCGGTTTCCATCTCTTCTTTAGCGATACGGTACGCTTCACCCATGCCCACGATCTGGTGAACAGGCAAAGTACCGGAACGCATGCCGCGCTCGTGACCACCGCCGTGCATCTGCGCTTCAATACGAATACGCGGTTTACGACGCACGTACAGCGCGCCAATACCTTTCGGGCCATAGATTTTGTGGCCGGAGAAGGACATCAGGTCAACTTTCAGCTGGCTCAGGTCGATCGGCAGTTTGCCCACGCTCTGAGTGGCGTCAACGTGATAGATGATGCCGCGCGCACGGCACATTTCGCCGATAGTCGCGATATCCTGCACCACGCCGATTTCGTTGTTCACGTGCATGATGGACACGAGGATGGTGTCGTCACGCATTGCCGCTTCAAGTTCTTTAAGATCGATGATGCCGTTACGCTGCGGGGCGAGGTAGGTAACTTCGAACCCTTCGCGCTCCAGCTGACGACAGGTATCCAGCACGGCTTTGTGTTCGGTTTTGCTGGTGATGATGTGCTTGCCTTTTTTCTGATAAAAGTTGGCTGCACCTTTAATCGCCAGGTTATCGGATTCAGTCGCACCGGAAGTAAATACGATTTCACGCGGGTCAGCGCCCACGAGGTCGGCAATCTGGTTACGGGCGATATCTACCGCCTCTTCAGCCTGCCAGCCAAAACGGTGTGAACGGGAAGCTGGGTTACCAAAGTTTCCGTCCAGGGTCAGACACTGCATCATTTTCTCGGCAACACGCGGGTCCACCGGCGTGGTTGCGGAGTAATCGAGATAGATCGGTAATTTCATTGCTCTATAAACTCCGTACATCGCTTCAATGCAAGGAACCAGGCAACCGGCTGGATGTACGACCGAGTTAACGGGGCGTCGAACACCCCGGCCTGATTCTAATATCTTATTATCTTTGCCCTAAATAGTTCGTGTTGCAGCAAGGCGGCAAACTTGAGAGTGCCCAGGAGCTTACATCAAGTAAGTGACTGGGGCGAGCAAGTGCGGCCAACGCAGTTGCGGCACGAAATATAACGGGCAAATTATGCGCGCAACTTAACGTCGATCGCGTCTTGAGCACGATTAGTGCGTGGAGCGTCATGCGTGTGCTGGCGACCAGACACATCCAGGACTTCCTGATTATTCACCAGTTCGCCCAACGTAATGTTGTTGAGGAAACCGGTCAGACGATCGCTCAGATCGCGCCACAGCGCGTGGGTCAGGCATTTATCGCCGCCCTGACAACCGCCTTTGCCCTGGCAACGGGTCGCATCTACAGACTCGTCGACAGCGCTAATGACTTCACCTACTGCGATGCTCCCGGCATCTTTACCCAGCAGATACCCGCCGCCAGGTCCACGTACGCTTGAAACCAGACCGTTTTTACGCAAACGGGAAAACAGCTGCTCCAGATATGACAGGGAAATTCCCTGACGTTCAGAAATATCAGCCAACGGTACCGGGCCCGTTTCGGAGTTGAGCGCAACGTCCAACATTGCGGTCACGGCGTAACGCCCTTTTGATGTCAGTCTCATGTCTTACTTAGCCTCAAACTCGCCCCTGCCCGGGGTTTTTTATTGTAAAATGGGGGTATTGCATAGCAGGGGCAAGTCTGACATTCCCGACTAAATCAGTCAACTATTTACTTGACTAATTTAGTCAGGTATTTAACCTTCAGTGCCGTTTTCACTTGCAGGAGGCGTTTCGCTTACTTGCCTTTATTCTGCTGTTCAATCGACGCCAAAATTCCGCGCAAAATGTTCAGCTCCTGACTCTCAGGACGCGCACGCGTAAACAGACGACGCAGCTTGTTCATCACTTGTCCCGGATGGCCTTCGCGAATAAATCCGGTCGACAGCAGCGTTTGTTCCAGATGACCGTAAAAACGCTCTAAATCATCCACCAGCGGATACTCAGCTTCTTCGTATTCGACGGTCTTATCACCTTCCTGCGTCGCCAGCCAGGCCATGCGGACTTCATAAGAGATAACCTGCACCGCCATCGCCAGGTTGAGCGAACTGTATTCCGGGTTCGCGGCAATGGCGACGTGGTAATGGCATTTTTGCAGTTCTTCGTTGGTCAGGCCAACGCGTTCACGGCCAAATACCAGCGCCACCGGCGTATTCGCCGCTTCAGAGACGCTTTTTAAGCCGCATTCGCGCGGGTCCAGCATCGGCCACGGCAACGTACGGGAACGCGCGCTGGTGCCTACTACCAGACTACAACCCGCCAGCGCTTCATCGAGGGTATCGACGATCTGCGCGCTGCCAATCACATCGCTGGCGCCTGCCGCCAGGGCGATGGCCTGCGAGTCCGGTTTGACCAGTGGATTAACCAGCCACAGATTGGTTAAACCCATGGTTTTCATTGCGCGGGCCACAGAGCCCATGTTGCCAGTGTGAGAGGTTTCCACCAGCACAATTCGAATATTTTGCAGCATTGTATTTCTTCGGCTAAAGATTATTCGGGCATATTATCATAAAACGAAGACATATTCCGAACTCGCTGCTATACTCTGCGCCGTTTTCCCGTTCTTTAACATCCAGTGAGAGAGACCGATGCATCCGATGCTGACCATCGCCGTGCGCGCAGCGCGCAAGGCGGGTAATGTAATTGCCAAACACTACGAAACCCCAGACTCTGTAGAAACCAGCCAGAAAGGCAGCAATGATTTCGTGACTAACGTCGATAAAGCCGCCGAAGCGATTATTATCGAAACGATTCGCAAATCTTACCCACAGCACACCATCATCACCGAAGAAAGCGGTGAACATGTTGGTGAAGATTTGGATGTTCAATGGGTTATCGATCCACTGGATGGCACTACCAACTTCGTAAAACGTCTGCCGCACTTCGCGGTATCTATCGCAGTACGCATTAAAGGCCGTACTGAAGTTGCCGTTGTTTACGATCCAATGCGTAATGAACTGTTCACCGCAACCCGCGGCCAAGGCGCTCAGCTTAACGGTTACCGTCTGCGTGGCAGCACGGCTCGCGATCTGGACGGCACCATCATTGCCACCGGCTTCCCGTTCAAAGCGAAACAGCACGCTGCTTCTTACATGAAAATCCTTGGCAACATGTTTACCGAATGCGCTGACTTCCGCCGCACCGGCTCTGCCGCGCTGGATCTGGCCTACGTTGCCGCAGCCCGCGTTGACGGTTATTTCGAAATTGGTCTGCGCCCGTGGGATTTCGCCGCAGGTGAGCTGATTGCTCGTGAAGCCGGCGCACTGGTTTGCGACTTCACCGGCGGCCATAACTACATGGCAACCGGCAACATCGTTGCAGGTAACCCGCGCGTAGTGAAAGCCATGCTGGCTAACATGCGTGATGAACTGAGCGACGCGCTGAAGCGTTAATCTGCTGTGGTGCCGGATGCGACGCTTTCGCGTCTTATCCGGCCTACAATTCCTGCCGCTCACTAATCTAAAACGGTCTTAATCCCCTACCTACCGGCACCGCGCTCATCCACATCACCACCGCCGCCGCAATCAATATCGCCCCACCGGCTAATGCCAGCGTTGTCCAGCCAATCTGTCGCCACAGCACCGGCGCTTTATGCCCGCTAAGTCTTACCGCCAGCGAGCGGAAACTGTGTACCAATAAAGCCAGTGACGTAATCGTCAAAGAAGTTCCCGCCGCCATCGCCAGCGCCGAGGCCATGCCCCAGCTAAAGACGCCAATCACTTTACTGAACAGCAGCACCATGATAGCCCCGGAGCATGGGCGCATCCCCATAGACAGAATAATCATCAACCGGGCGCGCCAGTCATCACCGCTTTGCAACTGTTCCGGCTGCGGTAAATGCTGATGCCCGCAGCCACAGCCGTCGTGATGCACATGGTGCGGTGTGAAAGCGGTAAACGTTGGCCGTTTTAGCAATGAGCGCAGTTTTTTCAGCGCCCGCCAGCACAGCAGCAGGCCCAACACGCCTACCAGCACATAGCTCCCTCTTTCCAGCCAGAAGCTGCTCATATGCAGCTGCCGCGCAGGTAACTGCAAGACGGTGAGCACGATAACGACCAGACCAATCGCGACCAGTCCTTGTAATAAAGACGACGCCAGCGTCAGGCCGATACTTGATTTGAGTTTTGACGGGTGCGTCGCAAGCCAGGTAGTAATCACCACTTTTCCATGACCCGGCCCCAGTGCATGCAGGACGCCATAGAGAAAACTAAACAGTAGCAGCGATCCCCCTGCCTGGGTCGGACTGGCAGCAACCGCTTTCAGCAATCCGCTCATCTGTTGGTTTACTTCGCGCTGCCAGACGATGCTTTTCATCATCACCTGCGGCCAGGCCTGCCATAGCCACAGTATGCCGCCTGCCGCCAGCAGGAAAAATAGTGCCAGCGGCCACAGCGTAAGCCAGCGGCGTCCGGCGGGGCGTGGCTGATAAATTACTGACATTGCAGCGTTACCGTTTGTGCGAACTGTTTACCCAACTCCATATCCTCCGGCGGGGCGTCTTCTTTATCCAGCGACTGGGCAAAGCTCAGCGTTTGTTCATTCGGCGTCGGGGTATGGACAGTGAGTCGGCATTGCTGGCTAATGGCCTGCCCCAGCATAGCGTCGCTGTCCTGGTCATAGCTCATATCAACGTAGTAGGTCGGATCGAAGGTTGAAATGGTATATTTTTGACCACTCAGCGGCTGCGGTTCAGCTAATGGTAAAACGAACGTTAGCACCGCCTGATGTTCCTCCCGTTCCATGCCGTATTCCGTCGGCCTGTTTTTAAACTTTACCTTTTGCCCGTCATGCCACACTTCGGTGAAATAATGCTGCCCAAGCACATTCGCCATCACTTCCGCCGCCAGTTTTTTCCAGATCTCCGAGCCAGGTTTGGCATTCCCCGCATCGTAAAGCAGATCAGCCGAGGTGATTTCATCCATCGTCCAGCGCATTTTCAGCGCCACGAACTGATTATTCTCGCTCACGATCTCAGTTTTCAAATGGATAAAGCTATGGGGATGAGCGCCTGCGTCAAAAGACAGGACAGCAAGAAACAACGTGACAATGATGCGTTTAACGCGCTGCATGGCTTCTCCACGATAAAAATCCAGGCTGCCAGAAATAATGGTATGTTTGGCGAAAGAGTGCTGAGGATATCATTGAACGAAAAAATGTTGAGCACCCTTTTCCGGTATCGATTCAGTTCTCAATTTCGAGATTTCTTTTTCCAGCAACACCCGTCTAAATCCCTTCTCGCCACCACAATTTACGCAAAATGATAATTAATTGTTAATTTATGGTTTCATTTTAATAATCCATTAACAATAACTTTGCTGTCATGGATATAAAACCCCTTTAATTTAACCAATTTTTAACCATTATTTTTCCATAAATTCACAATACTGGGCATAGATCACATTCATGAAACTCATGATTCATTCCCTCTTCCATTCGTAGTTAACTTCACCCCGTGACATGTCCTGCCCCCTACGAAAGGTACAACTATGAAATTCAAACTCGCATTACTCAGTGCAACCCTGGTTTCTGCATGCATGTTGTCCGGCACGTCCTTTGCGGCGGAAAAATATGAAATTGCTGTGGTTGCCAAAGTCACCGGGATCCCATGGTTTAACCGCATGGAAACCGGCGTGAATGAAGCAGCAAAAAAATTGGATGTGAATGCTTACCAGACCGGGCCTTCCACGCCAGATCCGGCTCAGCAGGTGAAAGTCATTGAGGATCTGATCGCCAAAAATGTTAACGCAATCATCGTAGTGCCGAATGATGCCAAGGTCCTTGAGCCGGTGCTGAAAAAAGCGCGCGACAAAGGCATCGTGGTGCTGACGCACGAATCCCCGGACGAGCAGATTGGCCAGTGGGATATTGAAACCATCGACAGTGAAAAATATGCGCAGGCTAACGTCGATGAATTAGCAAAAAACATGGGCGGCAAAGGCGGGTATGCCATCTATGTCGGTTCGCTGACGGTCCCACTTCATAACGCGTGGGCAGATTATGCAATTAAGTACCAGAAAGAAAAATATCCGGAGATGTTCGAGGTCACTTCACGTCTGCCGGTCGCGGAAAGCATCGATAAATCCTACGCCACCACGCTGGACCTGATGAAAACCTATCCGCAGATGAAGGGCATTATCGGCTTTGGCTCGCTGGGTCCTATCGGTGCGGGTCAGGCGGTACAGAAAAAACGCGCCAAAGATAAAATCGCCGTCGTCGGGATCGCCATGCCAGCACAGGCTGCACCTTACCTGATGCGCGGTGATATTAAGAAAGCGCTGCTGTGGGATCCAAAAGACGCGGGCTATGCGCTGGTAACGGTGGCCGATCAGCTGTTGCAGGGTAAAGAAGTGAACGCTGATCTGAGTATCGATGGTTTAGGGAAAGCCGATATCGACACGGAGAAGAAAGTGATCCGCTTTAACAAGATCCTCGAAGTCACCAAAGACAACGCACAATCACTCGGTTTCTAAGGCTTTAGCCGACACCAGGGAACCTTAACGCCGACCGTCTGGTCGGCGCTATCAACCAAACTAACACTTAGCGTCCATGCGGACGTGCGCAGGGGTATTGTCCATGACAGACACCACCGCATTTATCACTCTTGAGAATATCAGCAAACAATTCCCGGGCGTGCTGGCGCTGGATAACGTGAATATGACGCTGAGAAAAGGCGAAGTTCACTGTCTGGCGGGTCAAAACGGCTGTGGTAAAAGCACCATTATTAAAGTGATCTCTGGAGTGTATCATCCGGAAAAAGGCGCGCAGATTTTACTCGATGGCAAATTATTCCATCACCTGACGCCGCAGCTTTCTTCCCATTATGGTATTCAGGTTATTTATCAGGACCTGTCGTTATTCCCTAACTTTAGCGTCGCTGAAAATATCGCGGTCAACCGCTATCTGCCCGGTGGCGATATCTGGGTGCGCCGTGGCGCGATGAAACAGCAGGCGCTGGCCGCTATGAAACGCATCGGCGTGAACATCGATCCCGATAAAAAAGTCGAAAAACTGTCGATTGCCGACCGGCAACTGGTCGCCATTTGCCGGGCTATTGCCGCCGATGCGCGTCTGGTGATTATGGATGAACCCACCGCTTCGTTAACCCGCCAGGAGGTCAATGGCCTGCTACGGGTCGTCAACGAACTGAAAGCGGCCGGGATTTGCGTGGTGTTTGTCAGCCACCGTCTGGATGAAGTGATGGAAGTGGCGGACCGTATCAGCGTGATGCGCGACGGCAAACTGGTGGGGACTTACCCGGCCAGCGAACTCGACAGTCACGAACTGGCCTTCCTGATGACCGGACAACGCTTCCACTACAGCCCGCTGCCGGAAAGACCTGCTATTGAGCAAGAGCCGCTGCTCGAGCTGCGCAACCTCAGCCGCCGGGGGAAATACCAGAACATCAATTTATCGCTACATAGCGGTGAGATTGTCTCCATTGTCGGTCTGCTGGGTGCCGGTCGCACCGAGCTTTGCCTCAGTTTGTTCGGCATGACCCAGCCGGAAAGCGGCGAAATGCGCATTAACGGCCAGCCGGTTACTCTGCGCAATAATCATGACGCCATCAAACACGGGATCGGCTATGTCTCTGAAGATCGCCTGACGCAGGGGCTGATCATGGAGCAGTCGATCTATGACAACACCATCGTCACGGTGTTTGACCAACTGCATACCAGCAGCGGTCTGCTCGATCATCGTAAAGCGCAAAAGCTGGTCGCCGATTTAATCCGTGAGTTGAACATTAAAGTCTCCGATCCGCATCTGCCGGTCAAAACGCTCTCCGGCGGTAATGCCCAACGCATTGCCATTGCCAAATGGGTGGCAACCCACCCGCGCATCTTGATCCTCGACTCCCCTACCGTCGGCGTGGATATCGCCAACAAAGAGGGGATTTACCAGATAGCCCGCGATCTGGCGGAACAGGGAATGGCGGTGCTGATGATTTGCGATGAAATCCCGGAAGCGTATTACAACAGTCATCGTGTGCTGGTGATGCGCCGCGGCAAACTGGTGGCGGAATTTAATCCTCATCACTGCCGTGAAGAGGAGATTGCTGAAGTGGTCGAGGTAATCAATGAATAGTCTGCGTCTCTCCCGTTTAATCGGGCAACATGAATTCTGGCTGGGCCTGCTGGTCGTGGCGCTCGCCGTCGGGCTGAGCGTCAGTACCGATGAGTTCCTGTCGCTGGGCAATCTCACAGATGTCGCCACCAGCTACGCGATTCTCGGTATTCTCGCCTGCGGGCTGTTTGTGGTGCTGATTTCCGGCGGGATCGACATCTCATTTCCAGCGATGACCGCGATTGCCCAGTATGCGATGGCCAGTTGGGTGATCGCTCACGGCGGCAACTTCGTACTGGCTTTAACCATCGCAATGGCGGTAGGTCTGCTGCTTGGGCTGATTAATGGCTTCCTGGTCTACTGGCTGCGCGTTCCGGCGATCATCATTACCATCGCCACGCTGAACGTCTACTACGGCCTGCTGGTTTATGCCACCAAAGGTACCTGGCTGTACGGCTTCCCGGACTGGTTTATGAACGGTATCAACTGGTTGTCGTTCACCGCGACAGACGGCTACGACTACGGTTTAACCCTGCCCCTGCTGTGCCTGGCTGCGGTGATCATCTTTACCGCCGTACTGATGAACTATACCCGTCTTGGCCGTCAGGTTTACGCCATGGGCGGCAACCGCGACGCGGCCTCGCGCCTGGGGCTGAATCTGCTGAAGCTGCATTTCTACGTCTATGGCTATATGGGCATTCTGGCAGGCGTTGCCGCCGTGGTTCAGGCGCAAATCACCCAGTCTGTTGCCCCCAATTCCCTACTCGGCTTTGAGTTAACGGTGCTGGCGGCGGTCGTGCTCGGTGGCACCAGCATGAGCGGCGGGCGCGGTACGTTAACCGGAACGCTACTGGGTGTTGTGCTGCTGGCGTTCTTGCAAAATGGTCTGACGCTGCTGAGCGTCTCCTCTTACTGGCACACCGTGTTCAGCGGCGCCATTATCCTGGTCAGCATTAGCGCCACGGCCTGGAACGAAAAACGTAAACTGGCAAGGGAGCTTTGAGATGAAAACAATCGCCAGATTTTTACCCGGTGATGCCATCATTCGTCTGCAATGCGTCATTATTGTGGCCGTCGCCCTGGTCTTCTCGGCCCTGCTCGGCAGCCGTTTTTTCAGCGTCGCTAACTTCCAGTCGATTGGCTCGCAGTTGCCAATCCTCGGCATGCTGGCCCTCGGGATGGGCATGACCATGCTGACCGGCGGCATTAACCTGTCGATTATTGCCGGGGCAAATGCCTGCTCGCTGGTGATGGCGGCGATAATCGTCACCCACCCGGATAACCCGCTGTTTCTGGTACTGGCATTGGTTGCTGGCGCTGCGGTGGCGGTGGCTATCGGCACGCTCAACGGCGCTTTAATTGCCTGGGTCGGCGTCTCGCCTATTCTCGCCACCCTCGGCACGATGACGCTGATCTCCGGGCTGAATATTTTGCTTTCCAACGGGACGGTGATTTCAGGTTTCCCGACTGCCATTCAGTATCTTGGCAACGCCACAATTGCCGGTATTCCGGTGGCGCTACTGCTCTTTTTCCTCGTGGCAATCCTGCTGTGGGTGCTGCTGGAGCACACCACGCTTGGGCGCAGCCTGTATCTCGTCGGCTCCAATGAGCAGGCTACCCGCTACAGCGGCGTGAATACCGTACGGGTACAAATTTCGGTGTACGTTATTTCAGCCCTGCTCGGCTGGGTCGCCGCCATTCTGATGATGGCGAAATTCAACTCGGCCAAAGCCGGATACGGTGAATCCTACCTGCTGGTCACCATCCTTGCCTCTGTGCTCGGCGGCATTAACCCGGATGGCGGCTTCGGACGCATTATCGGCCTGGTACTGGCGCTGATTGTGCTGCAAATGCTGGAAAGCGGCCTTAACTTGCTGGGGGTCAGCAGCTATCTGACGATGGCGCTGTGGGGCGCGGTGCTGATCCTCTTTATCGCATTACAGAATCGTAAAGCCTGATTTCAGGAGAAAAAATTATGGCAAGTTACTTTATTGGTGTGGATGTCGGAACCGGAAGCGCCCGTGCTGGCGTGTTTGATCTCAACGGCAGAATGGTCGGTCAGGCCAGTCGGGCCATCGAGATTTACCGTCCGCAGGCCGATTTTGTTGAGCAGTCTTCCGATAACATCTGGCAGGCTGTGTGTAACGCGGTTCGCGATGCGATTAACCAGTCGGATATCAATCCTATTCAGGTGAAAGGTCTGGGCTTTGACGCTACCTGTTCATTGGTGGTGCTGGATAAAGAAGGTAATCCACTCACCATCAGCCCTTCCGGGCGCAGTGAACAGAACATTATTGTGTGGATGGACCATCGCGCCATTACTCAGGCCGATCGCATTAACGCCCTGCATCATCGGGTACTGGACTACGTCGGCGGCATTATCTCCCCGGAGATGCAAACGCCAAAACTGTTGTGGCTGAAGCAGCACATGCCCAATACCTGGGCTAACGCCGGTTACTACTTTGACCTACCTGATTTCCTCACCTGGCGCGCAACGGGCGATGACACACGCTCATTGTGCTCGACGGTGTGTAAATGGACCTATATGGGCCATGAAGATAAATGGGATGCCAGCTATTTCCGCCAGATTGGGCTGGAAGATTTGCTGGAACACGATGCCGCTAAAATTGGCCGCTACGTGAAAACCATGGGCGAACCGCTCGGCCATGGGCTGTCAGCACGCGCCGCCAGCGAAATGGGTCTGATCCCCGGCACCGCGGTCAGCGTATCGATTATTGATGCCCACGCCGGTACCCTCGGTACGCTCGGCGCCAGCGGAGTTTCCGGCGAGGTGCCGGATTTCGACCGTCGTATCGCACTGATTGGCGGCACCTCCACCGGACACATGGCGATTTCCAAAGAGCCGCGTTTTATCGGCGGTGTCTGGGGGCCTTACTACTCTGCCGTACTGCCGGAATACTGGCTTAACGAAGGCGGGCAGTCGGCAACAGGGGCGTTAATCGACCACGTAATTCAGTCGCATCCGTGCTACGACACCTTACTGGCGCAGGCTAAGTCGCAGGGACAGACCATTTATGAAGTGCTGAATGCGTTGCTGCGTAAAATGGCCGGTGAGCCGGAAGATATCGCCTTCCTGACCCGCGATATGCATATCCTGCCCTATTTCCACGGCAATCGCTCGCCGCGCGCCAACCCTACGCTTACGGGGACAATCACCGGACTTAAGCTGTCGCGCACGCCGGAAGATATGGCGCGACAGTATCTGGCGACTATCCAGGCCATTGCCCTCGGTACGCGACATATCATTGAAACGATGAATCAAAGTGGCTACACCATCGATACGATTATGGCCAGCGGCGGCGGGACGAAAAACCCGATCTTCGTTCAGGAACACGCCAACGCCACCGGTTGCGCCATGCTGCTGCCGGAAGAGAGTGAAGCCATGCTGTTGGGCGGTGCCATGATGGGAACTATCGCCGCCGGTGTATTTGACACCTTCCCGGAAGCGATGTCGGCGATGAGCCGGATTGGTAAAACGGTCACCCCGCAAACCAACCGTATTAAGCAGTACTACGATCGCAAATATCGGGTATTCCACGAGATGTATCAGGACGATATGAAATACCGCCAACTGATGCAGGAGGAAGCATGAGTGACTCCTGGTCTCAGGCCACCGGCGTATTCCAGAGCTACAGCGATGCCCTTGCGGGTCTGGGACAGCACCTGACTGAACCGCTCTGGCAGTCGCTGATGGCGGAACTGCGCGGTTGTCAGGGAAAAATCGTCGTTACCGGCGTCGGCACCTCCGGCATTGCGGCGCGTAAAATCGCGCATATGCTCGCCTGCGTGGAGCGCCCGGCGATTTATCTCAATGCCACCGATGCGGCGCACGGCGATCTGGGTTTTTTACGCGCCGACGACCTGGTTATTATGCTGTCACGCGGAGGCAATTCGGATGAACTTACCCGGCTGCTGCCTGGGCTGGCGGCGAGAAATGTGCCGATCCTGAGCGTGACGGAAAACGCTGATTCGGCCATCGCTAAAGCGTCGAGGCTGGTGATTTCCACCGGCGTCCAGCGTGAGGCCGACCCGCTGAACATGCTGGCGACGACCTCAATTCTGCTGGTACTGGCGATCTTTGACGCCGCCTGCGCCTGTTTGATGAGTGAAAGCGGCTACTCGAAGGAGACACTGCTGGCAGTGCATCCCGGCGGCGATGTGGGATTAACGCTGAGCCGTGGGCAGGCGTGATGGAGAACATGTAATTCCGGCTCAGGGTTCCGTTCACCTCAACGCTCTGACTTTCAGCTATATCCTTTTTGCTGTTCAAACATGTTCAAATAAAAATACAGATGGTCAGGCGTGGCTGGTCCGGCTGAAAATTGCCGACGTGTTTCCGTAAGGCCGGGAGAGCCAGCATGGATGCTGGCTCAGGGCGCGCTTTACAGGGACGTTACATCGCGCCCGCCCCGGTAGCCAGGAGGAATAAGCGGAGGGAACCGCGGAGCGGCAATTTTCCCGCCGGGAGCCGGGATTGTTAAGGGTGCGGCGATAGCACCCTTAACACGTTCACTGGCGTTCAGTGTACAGAAAAGCGATGAACATGAGGTGAACGGAACCTTTCTCTGCGATAGCATGTTTATACCTCCCTCCGCCGCATTCCCCCCTCTGGCATTTTTTATATCCCAACTAAAGATAAAACAGTGAAAAAGCGGATTAACGCGCTGCGTTCCACTACCGCTATCTGTTCCGCACGTTAAAAATTCTGTGACGCTCCCCAGCATTCCTGGCGTAAAGCTTTCCATTCCTCAAATCTATGCGCAAACTTTAACTATTCTTATCAAACATACTCACGGGAGATTCTACAGATGATGTCAACGCTCGCCCCGCCATCTGTACTTTCCGCTCCCCAACGCCGTTGCCAGGTACTGCTGACGCTTTTTCTGCCGGGGCAGATAGCTACCGCGCAGACCTTCAGCAGTCTCAATGGCGTCGATGATGCCACCGTTCAGGAGGATATCATTGGCGCGGGGCTTGAAATCCAGCGTTATCATCGGCTCGCCATTATTTCCGCCCAGAATGGCGGCTATGCGATCGAAGGCGCCCCGCTGAACCAGCGTCTGTGCCTGTTGCATTGGCTGCGCCGTGGCCTGCGGATCTGCCCGACCTTTATCGCCCAACATTTCACACCCGCATTGAAAATGGCGCTGAAACAGCAGGGCATAGCGCGCACGTTGTATGATGACACCAATCTGCATGCGCTGATTAACCTCTGCTCCCGACGCTTGCAAAAGCCCTTTGAGTGTCGTGATATCCAGTTCCTGCGGCTGTTTTTACAATACTGCCTGCTGCAACATCACGCGGGGATCACCCCGGAGTTTAATCCACTCCAGCAGCGCTGGGCGCAATCCTGCGCGGAGTACGCTCTGGCTGAGGAGATCGCCCGCCACTGGCAACGTCACGTCATGCAAAGTGCGCCGCCGGGCGAATCGCTGTTTATGGCATTGCTGTTCTCAATGATTCGCATCCCCGACCCCATCCGCGATAACCACCAGCAGGATCGCCGTCTTCGTCTGGCTATCGCGCGGCTGGTGCTGCGTTTTCGCGAGTATGGCAACGTTCGCTTCAGCGATGAACAAGGGCTGAACGACCAGTTGTATATCCACCTTGCCCAGGCGCTGAACCGCAGTGTGTTTGCTATTGGCATTGATAACACGCTACCGGAAGAGTTCAGCCGACTTTATCCCCGGCTGGTACGCACCACCCGCGAGGCGATACACGGATTCGAAGCGGAATACGATGTGCAGTTTTCAGAAGAAGAGATCGGATTGGTGGCGGTGATTTTCGGTGCCTGGCTGATGCAGGAGAAGGATTTGCACGAAAAACAGATTATCCTGCTGACCGGCAGTAATGAACAACTCGAAGCGCATATAGAACAGCAGCTACGCGAACTGACGCTGCTGCCGCTCAACGTAAAACATATGCCAATGCAGGACTTTCAAAAAGAGGGCGCGCCGCGTGGCGTAACGCTGATCGTCACACCGTACACTACGCCGCTGCCGCTGTTTTCACCGCCGTTGATTCATGCGGATCTGGCGCTGACGTCTCACCAGCAGCAGCAGATCCGCAAAATCCTCGAATCATAACGTCGCAGGCTGCGCCACCACTTTCGGGCGCAGCACGATAGCCGGTAGCGCCACCAGCGCCATCACCCAGAATACGCCGCTGCCCAGGTTCTGGTACAGGTAGCCGGCGAAAACGGTCATGATGGCGATACTGCCGCCCATCGCCACCGCGGAATAGACCGCCTGCAAACGAATCACTTCGCTGCCCTGTCGCGCCGCGATATAGCGCATTGCCGCCAGGTGACAGACGGTGAAGGTACCGCAGTGCAGGATCTGCACCACTATCAGCCACGGCAGATCGGTGCTCCAGCCCATCAGCCCCCAACGCGCCACGCCGCAAACGGCGGAAAGCAACAGCAGATCGCGGGCGCTAAAGCGGCGGAACAGCTTGTGACTCAGCGCGAAGATGATCACTTCCGCCACAACGCCCAATGACCATAAATAGCCCACCGCCGAGGCGGAATAACCGGCGGATTGCCAGTAAATGGCGCTAAAACCATAATAGGCGGCATGTGCGCCCTGCAGCAGACTCACGCAGGCAAGAAAACGCCAGCTTTGCGTTATTAACGCGCGCCAGGCGGGCCATCCCGCACTCTCCTGCTGACGGGTTTCACCTGCTGGCTGCACGCTCGGGCGAATCATCATGCCCAGCAGCATCGAGGCGACGCCAAGCGACAGCAGAATAAGGATCACCCGATAGTCAAACAGGCTCACCAGCTTACCGGTCAGCGCAGAGCCAATTACAAAGGCCACGGATCCCCACAGTCGAACCCGCCCATAATCCATGGTTATCTGTTTTTGCCAGGTGTTAGCCAGCGCGTCGGTCAGCGGCACCAACGGTGAGAAAAACAGGTTAAATCCGACCATCACCACCATCAGCCACGCCACGTTGGTCCCCGCCCAGAAAGCCAGCGCAAACACCAACGTCAACAGAGCCAGAATACGTAAAGCGGTAATCAGACGAGAGGGATCGCTCACGCGCGGCGCAATCAGCAAGCTACCGAGAAAACGGGCAATCAGCCCCGCGCCCAACAGTAAACCAATGGTTTCCGGCGTCAGCCCCAGCCCTTCGAGCCAGACGCTCCAGAAAGGCAGAAAAATACCGTAGCTAAAGAAATAGGTGAAATAACCGAGCGCCAGCCAGCGCGTGGAATGCAAAGCCATGAATCCCTCCCGTTTGGAGACGGTAGTCTGGCGATAAACTCTGGCTGGCGCAAGAGACCATTAACAGGCAGATAACATGATTTTCGCCCTATTCGATGCAAATTTGCATCGCAAAATGACAGCGTTCTTCCTGCGCTAAAACCTGCAATCCCGGCTGCCCCTGCATGTGGTGGGCATTCACCGGATGCGTCTGCGGCTCCAGGCACAGGAATGGTTCACCCGACATTCTGAACAGCATCAACCACGGAGTTTGCGCTAAAATCGTGACTTTCATCACATCATGCTGAATAACGGCCCGCCCGCTCCAGCCAGAATAACCCACATTCAACCAGGCATCTTCACCGTATTGCGCATGCATGAAATCTGCTGCGGGTGGAATATTACTTTGCCAGTCCAGTGGCAGATGCTGTTCCCCCTCCGGCCAGTAGCCGCTGGCGGTGAACTGGGCCGTACTGTGCGTATCAAAGGCAAAAAACGGATGGAACCCGCAGCCATAGATCATCGGTTGTTCCCCGCAATGGGTGAGCGTCAATGAAGCATGCAGGCTTGACGCTTCCAGTTGGTAGCAAAGCTGCGCCGTATAGTCGTAACCACAGGGATGCCAACTGCGCAACTGTAGCAAACAACCGCTTTGCGTAGCAGTGATAACCTGCCAGCGCTGCAGCCAACCGTCACCGTGCAGGAAGAAGTGTGCATCCGCCTCATGGTGCGGTAGCACAACCTCTTCCCCACGTAACACAAAACGATTGCCCGCCACCCTATTTGCCACCGGTAACATCGGGAACAGGCCGCAATCACCGGGCTGCTGACCATGACCTTCGCGTAATATTGCCTGTTGATGTTGTAACGAAACCAGACTCAATAGCGAACCGCCCTGTGGATCTACGCACATCCGTAGATGTGCGTTTTGTAACATCAGCAGAGAGTTCATTAGCGGGCGCTTCGTTGCTGGCTTGATGCGCCAACTTTCGTATGCTGCGCCGCCAGCCGTTCTTCCAGCGCTTCCAGCGTCACGCCTTTGGTTTCCGGCACATTACGCAGAACATAGATAAAGCCCATCGCACAAATCACACCATAGAGCAGGAAACTTCCCGATGCGCCCAGACTCGCATTCAGCAGTGGGAAGGTATAGGTCAGCAGGAAGCAGGCAATCCACAACGCCAGCGTGCCGAGCGACATCGCTAACCCGCGAACACGGTTGGGGAAGATTTCGGACAGCAGCACCCAGGTTACCGGGGCCAGCGTCAGGGCGTAAATGGCAATCGCCGCCAGCACCAGAACCAAAACCGGCCAGCCCAGAATGCCCAACCCGTATGCCCCGGCAATAAGTACGTAGATAACCGTCAGCCCTGATGCACCAAACAGCATCAGTTTACGACGCCCAATTTTGTCCACCAGCGGCAGAGCGGCAAGGGTAAAGACCAGATTGATGATCCCGGTCGCTACGATCGATTTTAACGTGCCGTTGATGTCGAATCCGGCGGAAGCAAATATCTCCTGCGCATAGTTGAAAATAACGTTGATCCCACACCACTGCTGGAACACTGCCAGCACCATGCCAATAATCACTATCGGTTTGATCTGCGGTTGTAACAGTGATGACCACGCGACCTTGTGGTTATCTTTTTGTAGCGTATGTTCAATCTCTTTCAGCGTTTGCCCGGCATATTCTGCCGAACCAATGCGCTGCAGCATGGTGCGCGCACGTTCGGCTTTTCCTGCCTTCACCAACCAGCGCGGCGATTCAGGGACAAAGAACATCAGCACCAGGAATATTACCGCGGGCACTAATTCAGCGCCAAACATCCAGCGCCAGCCCGTCTGACCGTTCCAGCTTTCCACAATCGCCTGCTGCGTAGCGCCTGTGGCGACAGGTTCGGCAATCATCAGGTTGATAAGCTGCGCCGCCAGGACGCCAATCACGATGGTGAGCTGGTTAACGGCAACAAAGCGACCACGCTTTTCCGCCGGGCTGACCTCAGCGATATACAGCGGGCTTAGCGCGGATGCCAGACCAATCCCCACGCCGCCAACGATGCGATAAACAACAAACATGTCAAAATTGCTGGCAACTGCGGTCCCCCAGGCTGAAGCGCTAAAGAGGATCGCCGAGAGAATCAGCGGCATCTTTCGGCCAAATTTATCGGCGCACCAGCCGGAAATCAGCGCACCAAAGATACAACCAACCAACGCCGAGCTCATCGCCCAGCCAGATTGCGCCGGATCGGTAATCGAGAAATAAGCTTCATAGAAGGGCTTTGCCCCGCCGATTACCACCCAGTCATAGCCAAAAAGTAAACCACCGCAGGCGGCAACCAGGCAGATAGTCCAGACGTAACCAATCTTTAAATGTGTCTGCGCGTTATTCATTATGATTCCTCTTTCAGGGAAACGCAGGGGACAGAAGGTTTCGGGTGAGGTTGCCCCCACCCGTTTCGGGTATTACTGGAACAGCCTTACGTTTATGGCGTGACGCAGCAGTAACGCCTTGTCATGCGCCGGATTGAGTTGCAGAAGCTCATCAAGATCGCGCTGGCAAGCAGAACTATTTCCCAGTCCCAGATGCCCAAGCGCATTGATAAACAGGCAGTGTTGCTGGTGTTTTGCTTGTGCTGAGGTATCCAGTACCACCAGATCGGGCAGCGATACGGCAAAGAAATCGACATCCGGGATGTTGTCGCGATGCGACTCAACCCATTGTAGGAAGCTGTTGAACAGAGCGTCCGCCTCTGCATCATCGCCAAGTTTTCTCTGCGCCATCCCCTGCCAGAAGAGATAGTCCACCGGCTGGTCGTTGTAGTAACGTCCGGCATCCAGTGAGCTACCGCCACGTGTGGCACGGGAGAAGTAACGCTGGGATTCCTCGAAATGCCCCTGCTGCTGGGCGCAATAACCCAGCAAATACCAGATGTCATTATCCGTTTGCCCAGGCAGACGCCCCTCCCCAAGGTTTTGCGGGTAGTGCAGCGCCTGTTGCAGTTGCGTGATGGCGGTTTGCGGGTCGCCCGCCTGAACAGCCTCCAGTGCGCGATGCATCTGATTCAGCAGATATTGCCCGGTGGCTTTGCCTTCTCCCCCCTCCCACGGATGAAATACACGCTCACGTAAGATTGCCGCGGCCTCGTCGTAGCGCCCCAATCCATTCCACAGACTAAGCAGTTCCACCGTCAGATCGTCGCGATGGAAGACAATATCTTTGCTGGCTTCCAGTCGCTGCAAACGCTGTTCAGCCGGTTGCGCCATCAGCTTTTTGAGATAGTCGAGTTCGAACAGGAAACGGGCATTTTGCGGCTCCAGTGCTACGGCCTGCGACAGATACTGTATCGCCTGCTGTGCATCGTGCTGTTTGTTCCAGGCATAGATCCCCAATAAGCGATGCACTGGGGCAAAATCCGGCTCCTGCGCAAGGGTAAATTGCCAGCAGGAGACCGCCTCGTCATAGCAGCGTTTGCTGTACCAGAAACAGCCGAGCAAATAGCGGGCAAAAGCGCTCTGCTCGAGGGTTTGCAGCATCTGTACTTCATCCAGCGTATTGGGAAAACGGACGCGATTTTGCAGACACTTACGCGCTCGTTCGATGAAAGGTTGCGGATTGTCGCTCAACGAAGCGCGCCACAGCATCGGTAGCGTTTCCTGGCTGTCGAGCAGTTCCAGCACGCCACGGGCAGCATCTTTTTGCCCCAATGCGATCAACCAGCCAGCCAGTTCACACGCGTTGGTACCGCGCCGCCCGGTAATCGAGATTAGCGCCTGTGCAGTCGCTTCATCCTGGCAAATAGCCCAGCGCGCATAGTGCAGGGTGTAACTCAGCGGATAATCAACCAGCTGTTGGCAAATGTATTCCAGCGCTTGCGCATTGCGATCAAGCTTAGCCAGCGCCAGCGCTTTCAGTCCCATCGCCAGGTTATTACTGCCGTTAAAGCGCAGGCTCTGCTCGACCTTTTCCAACGCGCCGGCATAGTCCTGACGTTTCATCGCCAGGCGCGCTAACGACCAGAAAGCCGCGTCCCGGCAGTTGCCGCTCCAGCTCGCCTTATAATAATTATCCCAGGCGCTGTCATCGTCGCCCTGGCGTTCCTGCGCGGCAGCCAGCAGCATACTCGCCTCGCCATCACGTGGATTCTTATTGAGCTTGTGCGCCCGTTCCAGCGCCTTGCCCGCACAATGGGCTGCTAATGCCCAGTCCGCGCGGTTTAGCGCCAGCGTCCCCAGCGCCACATTATTGCGATAATCCAGCGGGTCGACCTCCAGCGCGCGGCGGTAATAGTCTTCGGCATAGCGGCTGGCGTGGTTGTACTGCTCCAGATGCTGACCAATAAAATAGAGTTCATCGGTATTAGCAAGCGCTTCTGGCTGAGCTGGCGCGCTGGCCGCCGAGGGTAGTGGTAACTCTTGCGCCAGGTGCTCTTCGTACTGCAAAAGCGTGGAGCCATCGGCGCGAGTGACGGTCATCGTTACCCGGGCATGACCATTGTCAGACACATCGGCTAACCAGCTCTGCCCCGGCTCAAGGGAGAGTGTATTCTCAAAGAACGGCTGCCCGTGTGCCGCAAGCGTAACCTGAACATCGCGTAGCGGCGCTATCGCATAAACGCCCACTGAAAGCTGGCTTCCCTCACGCACCAGCCGAAGCGCCAGTTGCGTGCTGGCGTTTTGCACCATGCCAAGTTCGCTGTAGGGCAGGAAGTTTTGCACGAAAACTTTCTCTTCGTACGGCGCAAGCCAGGTAAAATCCGGTTGGTTATCGGTAAAGACCCCGGTCATCAGTTCGATATACGGACCGTTGTCATCGGTGAGATTACGATCCCAGGCAACGCCAAAGTCGCCGTATCCCCAGGTCCACTGTTTTTTCCCCGGCGAAACATGGTGGTCCGCCACGTGCAGTAATCCACCGCGTTCGCCGTGGTGCCAGGCACCGACAAAGTCATAATCCGATTTTTCCGCCATATAAGAGGTCGGAACGGGTACGTTTTTGTAGCGAGAGATATCCACACCCGCCGAGTAATCCACTTTGTAGTAGGTGCCAGTAGCGATAGGAAACGCTGAAACATCGCGCTTACCGTGGTCGAATACCGCGGTTACATCCGGCGGAAACACGCTCTGATGATCGTCGCCACCTTTCACCGCCGGATTCGCCCACCACAGGAAGTGGCGCGGGGTAGCGTTACCGTTAAACACCTTCCCGGTTATTTCGATCAGCGCGCGATCTGGGTACAGTGTAAACCCGGTCATCACCTGTAAACCACGCATGGGTTCAACCTCCCCCATCCACACGGTATATTCGCCCTGCTCGCCCTGCTGCTGCGTAAAATCAACCGGCATAAAGGTGGTTGGACGATGATGCTGCGGCCAGTTGAACTCAATGCCGCCAGAGATCCATGGCCCAAGCAGGCCAACCAACGCAGGTTTCACTACTTCGTTGTAGTAGACGAAATCACGCTGCTGCACTTTGTCATACGCACGATGGATGCGTCCGCCTAATTCCGGCAGCAGCATGATGCGAATGAAGTCATTCTCCATCCACACCGCCTGATAGTCGCGCATTTCACGCTTGCCGGTCAGGGTATCAATCACGCCGTAGGGATAAACCGCACCAGAGGATCCCTGATACACCCTTTTCTCCAGAAACATCGGGTTAGCGTCTTCTTCACCCACCGTCCACGTTGGGAGGGTGATCGTTTCCTGCCAGACTTTAACTGAACCGTACATGCCGCTCTCCACTCAATAAACAAAAGTAAAAATTTAACCTGAGGCTATTCTGCAGCAGTTAAGTGGCGTTAAAATGCACAATGCTCACGCAATATAGTAAAGGGAGTTAAGTGTATGCAGCGTTTGGGATTCAATAACGCCAGGGTGCGTCAGGCAAATAAACAGATCTTTTTGTCGCATCTATGGCGGGAAAAACAGCTTAGCAAGTCGCAGTTGGCGCAGCTCACCAGTCTGTCAATCCCGGCGGTCAGCAATATTCTTGAAGAGCTGATGGATGAAGGGAGAATCAGCCATTCGCTAGAGACGTTAAGCCAGCGCGGTTTGAGTAGCGGCAGTTATCATTTGCCAGAAACAGGCGCCTGGACGCTCTGCATCAACGTCACCCCCACCAGCATCACCAGCCAACTGGCGGACGCGCGTCTGGTGGCCGTCGGTGACTGGCGCCATGAGGTCATTAATCCTGATACGCCAAAAGCGCTACTGGCGGCATTGGCGACACACTGGCGAGAATACCATCGGCAATTTCCAGAGGTTACGATTAATCTGGCGCTAGGCGTGCACGGCCAGGTTGATCCGATTACCGGCGCATCAAAAACCATGCCTCAGGCTCCGTGGAAAACACCGGTGGAAATAAAATACCTGCTTGAGGAGATGCTTGGTGTGCAGGTCCGGCTGGACAATGACTGCGTGATGCTGGCGCTGGCGGAAAAGTGGCAAAATCCGGCGGCTAAAGGTGATTTTTGTGTGATTAACGTTGATTACGGCATTGGCTCATCGTTTGTGATTAACGATAACATCTGGCGGGGCAGTTTGTATGGCAGCGGTCAGATTGGCCATACAATAATTCATCCGGACGGCGTTGCCTGTGACTGCGGTCGTTATGGGTGTCTGGAAACGGTAGCGTCATTAAGCGCACTGAAAAAGCAGGCTCGCGTGTGGATGAAATCGCAACCGGCTTCCCTGTATGATCCGGAAACGTTGACCACCGACCAGCTTATTGATGCCTGGAGGCACGGAGACGTCCGCATTCAGGCGTGGGCTGAACATGCCGCCAGCGCTATTGGCCTGAGTCTTTATAACTTTTTGAATATACTGAATATTAACCAAATATGGTTATATGGGCGGAGCTGCGCATTTGGCGAGAGCTGGCTCAATACGCTGGTACAACAAACCGGATTCAATCCGTTCGATCACGGCGATAACCCGCGAGCCAGGGCAACGCAGATCGGTTTCGGTAAACTGACTCGCGCTCAGCAACTCATGGGAATTGGCTATCTGTATGTAGAATCACAACTTAGCGAGCTGTAGTCGTTAATCCACAACGCTCACGGCTAAACGTTCATGCACCGTGGCGATAAAGTCGGTCAGTGCCGGTTTCAGTGCCCCCTTTTTCCACGCCATCAGCAACGCGATGGTTGGAACATCACCAATAATGGGGCGAAAAACCACCTGTCCGGTATTAAAATTATTCATATAACCGGGTATCAAAGTCACCCCCAACCCCATGCCAACCAGGTTCATGGTCACCAGAATATTGGTCGCCACCTGCACGATATTGGGCTGGCTTTTTTGCTGCTGAAACCAGTTTTTTACAATCATTGCTAACGCGCCGGAATAAGCGGGATCGGTGCCGACAAAATTGACGCCGTGCAGTTGCTGTGCCGATATAGCTTTCTCATTAGCCAGCGGATGATTCACCGGTAACACTACCACCAGCGGCTCATGAATCAGCTCCAGATAATCCAGCTCTGGGCTGTAAACCGGATGACGCATTAAGCCAACGTCCAGCTCTCCGCGCAGGATCTTCTCCTCCTGCTCGGTGGTGATCAAACTGACCAGTTCAATATGCGTATCCGGTTGTTTTAAACGAAACAAAGGCAGCACCTTGGGCAACAGATTTACCTCTGCGGAAGGGACAAAGCCGATAGCGAAATGGTTATCTTCCTGCCCCGTTTTACGGGCGCGAACTTTGGCATTTTCCGCCTGTTCGAGGATCACCAACGCATCCTGTAAAAAACATTCACCTGCTGCCGTTAACGCAACTTTGCGCTTGTCCCGCACCAGCAAGGGAACCCCCACGCAGGCCTCCAGATCGCGGATCTGACTGCTTAACGAGGGCTGAGAGGTATGCAGTTTTTCTGCCGCCCGGGTGAAATTCAGCGCCTGCGCCACCGCTACAAAATAGCGTAAGTGCCTCAGTTCCATGCCCTTCTCCTTGTTATCGAAAAAATGTCTCAACTGGTAGAAATTTACTATTTCACAGATTGATAACTAACCAGCAACATCCTTAGGGTACAAAAAAAGAAGGTCAATACATCTTAGCTTTCAGGATTAAAAAATATGACCATACCCTCAAATTTAGACATCTACCAACTGATTGATACCCAACACGGTCGCGTAACCCCACGGATTTACACCGACCCTGACATTTACCAACTGGAGCTGGAACGCATCTTCGGACGCTGCTGGCTGTTTCTCGCCCACGAAAGCCAAATCCCCAAACCGGGCGATTTCTTTAACACTTATATGGGCGAAGACGCCGTGGTGGTGGTGCGCCAGAAGGACGGCAGCATCAAAGCGTTTCTCAACCAGTGCCGCCACCGCGCGATGCGCGTGAGTTATGCCGACTGCGGTAACACCCGCGCCTTCACCTGCCCGTATCATGGCTGGTCGTACGGCATTAACGGCGAGCTGATCGACGTGCCGCTGGAGCCGCGCTCCTACCCGCAAGGGCTGTGCAAATCCCACTGGGGCCTGAACGAAGTACCGTGCGTCGAGAGCTACAAAGGGCTGATTTTCGGTAACTGGGATACCACCGCGCCAAATCTGCGCGATTATCTCGGCGACATCGCCTGGTATCTCGACGGCGTGCTGGATCGCCGTGAAGGCGGCACTGAAATCGTCGGCGGCGTGCAGAAATGGACCATCGACTGTAACTGGAAATTCCCCGCTGAACAGTTCGCCAGCGACCAGTATCACGCGCTGTTCAGCCACGCTTCCGCCGTGCAGGTACTGGGCGCGAAGGATGACGGCAGCGACAAACGCCTCGGAGACGGTCAAACCGCTCGCCCGGTCTGGGAAACCGCCAAAGACGCGCTGCAGTTCGGCCAGGACGGGCACGGCAGCGGCTTCTTCTTTACCGAGAAACCGGACGCCAACGTCTGGGTCGATGGCGAAGTCTCCAGCTACTATCGCGATACTTATGAAGAGGCCGAGCAGCGTCTGGGCAAGGTACGCGCGCTGCGTCTCGCCGGTCACAATAACATTTTCCCCACGCTCTCCTGGCTGAACGGCACCGCCACGCTGCGCGTCTGGCATCCGCGCGGACCGGACAAAGTCGAAGTATGGGCGTTCTGCATCGCCGATAAAGCCGCCTCTGATGATGTCAAAGCCGCTTTTGAAAACAGCGCCACCCGCGCCTTCGGCCCGGCGGGGTTCCTTGAGCAGGACGACTCGGAAAACTGGTGTGAGATTCAAAAACTTCTGAAAGGCCACCGGGCACGCAACACCAACCTGTGCCTGGAGATGGGTCTCGGCCAGGAAAAACGCCGTGAAGACGGCATTCCGGGGATCACCAACTATATCTTCTCGGAAACCGCCGCCCGCGGCATGTATCAGCGTTGGGCCGATTTATTAAGCAGCGAAAGCTGGCAGGAAGTGCAGGAAAAAACCGCCGCATACCAGCAGGAGGTGATGAAATGAGCGCGTTAGTCTCCCCTGAGCTGCATCACCGCATCAGCCAGTTCCTGTATGAAGAAGCGCGTCTGCTGGACGACTGGCAGTTTCGCGACTGGCTGGCGCAACTGGATGAAGGCATTCGCTACACCATGCGGACCACGGTGAATGCCCAGACGCGCGACCGCCGTAAAGGCGTACAGCCGCCGACCACCTGGATTTTCAACGACAACAAAGACCAGCTTGAGCGCCGCATCGCGCGGCTGGAAACCGGCATGGCGTGGGCGGAGGAGCCTCCTTCTCGCACCCGCCACATGATCAGCAACCTGCAGGTGAGCGAAACCGACCAGCCGGACGTATTCGCCGTGCGCCTGAACTATCTGCTGTACCGCGCACAAAAAGAGCGTGACGAGACGTTCTACGTCGGCACGCGCATGGATAAAGTCCGTCGTCTGCCGGGCGACGAATGGCGCTTACTGGAGCGTGAGATCGTGCTCGATCAGGCGGTGATCAGCTCCCACAACCTGAGTGTACTGTTCTGATGAGCCGCATATTTGCCTGCTCCGCCACGGAGCTGCCGGAAGGTGAAGCCCTCCGGCTGGAAACCTCTCCCGTTATCGCGCTGTTTAACGTTGGCGGTGAGTTTTATGCCATTAACGATCGCTGTAGTCACGGTAACGCCTCGATGTCAGAGGGCTATCTGGAAGACGACGCCACGGTGGAGTGCCCGCTGCACGCCGCCAGCTTCTGCCTGAAAACCGGCAAAGCGCTGTGCCTGCCCGCCACCGATCCGCTCACCACCTATGCGGTGCATGTGGAAGGCGGCGAGGTGTTTATTGATTTACCTGAGGAGTCCTGATGAGCGATTTACGCGATAACGTTGTGTTTATTACCGGCGGTGGCTCCGGGCTGGGGCTGGCACTGGTAGAACGCTTTATTGAAGAAGGTGCGAAAGTCGCCACACTCGAGCTGTCCGCGGCGAAGGTTGCCAGCCTGCGCCAGCGCTTTGGCGATCATGTGCTGGCGGTAGAAGGCAACGTTACCTTCTACGCCGACTACCAGCGCGCGGTGGATAGTATCCTCACCACCTTCGGCACGCTGGATTGTTTTATCGGCAACGCGGGTATCTGGGATCACAATGCTTCGCTGGTCAATACGTCCGCCGAGGCGCTGGAGAGCGGCTTCCACGAGCTGTTTAACGTTAACGTGCTGGGTTACCTGCTGGGTGCAAAAGCCTGCGCCCAGGCGTTAATCGCCAGCGAAGGCAGCATCATCTTTACCCTGTCTAACGCCGCGTGGTATCCCGGCGGCGGCGGGCCGCTGTATACCGCCAGTAAGCACGCGGCCACCGGGTTGATTCGCCAGTTGGCCTACGAACTCGCCCCCAAAGTGCGGGTGAACGGCGTCGGCCCGTGCGGCATGGCGACCGATCTGCGCGGCCCGCAGGCGCTGGGGCAAAACGACACATCGATTATGCAGTCGCTTACGCCGGAGAAAATCGCCGCCATTCTGCCGCTACAGTTCTTCCCCGATCCGGCCGATTTTACCGGCCCGTACGTGATGCTGGCGTCGCGGCGTAACAACCGCACGCTGAGCGGCGTGATGATCAATGCCGACGCTGGTCTGGGGATCCGTGGGATCCGCCACGTGGCGGCCGGTCTGGAGCTGTAAGGAGCAAGCATGAACGAACAGATTATTGCCATCATCGGCGGCGGCCAGGCGGGCGCGATGGCCGCCGCTGCGCTACGTCAGCAGGGGTTTAGCGGGCCGTTACACCTCTTTTCTGACGAAGCGCATCTGCCCTACGAGCGCCCGCCGCTGTCGAAAGCGATGCTGCTGAACGATAACCCACAGCTTCAGCCGGTGCTCCCCGCCAGCTGGTGGCAGGAACACAACGTGCAGCTGCATCTGGGCGTTACGCTACGCGAGATCGATCGCGCCTCACGTACGCTAACGCTCGCCGATGGGCAAACCTACCGCTGGACGCAACTGCTGCTGGCGACCGGGGCCGCCGCCAGGCCGCTGCCGTTGCTGGATGCGCTGGGCGAGCGCTGCTTTACCCTGCGTCACGCGGGCGATGCCGAACGCCTGCGCACGACGTTACAGCCGGGCAAAGCCATTGTGATTGTCGGGGCGGGCACCATTGGCCTGGAACTGGCGGCCAGCGCTACCCAGCGTGGCTGCCGGGTGACGGTGGTCGAACTGGCGTCAACGGTGATGGGCCGCAATGCGCCGGCTCCGGTACGCGATTATTTACTCGCTCGCCATCAGTTAGCCGGCGTGCGGGTGCTGCTCAATAGCGCCATTGAGCACGCCGAAGCGGGCGAGTTCCTCTCGCTTACCCTGCAAAATGGCGAAACGCTACAGGCTGATGCCGTGGTTTACGGCATCGGCATCGTGGCGAACGATGCGCTGGCACGCGAGGCGGGGCTGGAAACCGCTAACGGTATTATTGTCGATAGCACCTGTGCCACCACCGACCCAGCCATTTTCGCCGCCGGTGATGTGGCGCTCATTCGCCAGCCGGACGGCTCGTTAAGGCGCATCGAAAGCTGGGAAAATGCCAACTTCCAGGCGCAGGTTGCCGCTGCTGCTATGCTCGGTTTACCCCTGCCAGAAGCCACGCCGGGCTGGTTCTGGACCGATCAATACAGTGATAACCTGCAATTTGTTGGTGAAATGCAGGGAGAAAGTTGGCTCGTACGTGGCGATCCTGATGCGCAGAAAGCAATATGGTTTAGTCTGCAGAATGATGTCATTGTCGGCGCAGTGACGTTGAACCAGGGCCGGGAAATGCGCTTATTGCGGAAATGGATTCAGGCTAAGAAAAAGCCGCCAGTGGCAGCTTTAGTCGATGAAACAATCTTGCTTAAGTCACTATAACTTGCGGATGTCTCTTCGTTTATCCGGCCTATACATGAGTTACCTGTAGGCCGGATAAGGTCCAGCAATCAATATGACTTATGCGTAAACCGGGAAGCGTGCGCAGATATCCAGCACTTTACCTTTGATGCGCTCAATTACCGCTTCATCATTGATATTGTCCAGAACATCACACATCCAGCCAGCCAGCTCTTTCACTTCCGCTTCTTTAAAGCCACGGCGAGTAACAGCTGGAGAACCGATACGGATACCGGAAGTCACAAACGGGCTCTTCGGATCGTTCGGTACGCTGTTTTTGTTGACGGTGATGTTAGCACGGCCCAGTGCGGCGTCAGCTTCTTTACCGGTCAGGTTTTTATCAACCAGATCCAGCAGGAACAGGTGGTTTTCAGTCCCACCAGAAACCACTTTGTAGCCGCGGTTCAGGAACACTTCCACCATCGCTTTGGCGTTTTTCGCAACCTGCTGCTGGTAAACTTTGAACTCTGGCTCCATCGCTTCTTTCAGCGCCACGGCTTTCGCCGCGATCACGTGCATCAGCGGGCCGCCCTGCGCGCTTGGGAACACGGCGGAGTTCAGTTTTTTGTACAGCTCTTCATCACCGCCTTTCGCCAGGATCAGGCCGCCGCGCGGACCCGCCAGGGTTTTGTGCGTGGTGGTGGTGACAACGTGAGCGTGCGGAACCGGGTTCGGGTAAACGCCAGCGGCAATCAGACCGGCAACGTGCGCCATGTCGACGAACAGGTATGCGCCGATGCTGTCAGCGATTTCACGCATTTTTGCCCAGTCAACCACGCCGGAGTAGGCAGAGAAGCCACCGATAATCATTTTCGGCTTGTGCTCTTTAGCCTGCTTAGCCATGTCTTCGTAGTCAATTTTACCGGACTCATCAATGCCGTAAGGAATGATGTTGTACAGTTTGCCGGAAAAGTTAACCGGGGAGCCGTGAGTCAGGTGGCCGCCCTGCGCCAGGTTCATACCCAGCACGGTATCGCCCGGCTGCAGCAGCGCGGTGTAGACAGCGAAGTTAGCCTGAGAGCCAGAGTGCGGCTGGACGTTAGCGTAGTCAGCGCCAAACAGCTCTTTCGCGCGATCGATAGCCAGTTGCTCAACGATATCAACGTATTCGCAACCGCCGTAGTAGCGCTTGCCCGGATAACCTTCAGCGTATTTGTTGGTCAGCTGAGAACCCTGCGCCTGCATAACACGCGGGCTGGTATAGTTTTCGGAGGCGATCAGTTCGATGTGCTCTTCCTGACGTACTTTTTCCTGCTCCATAGCCTGCCACAGTTCGGCATCATAATCGGCAATGTTCATTTCACGCTTTAACATCCGCATCTCCTGACTCAGCTAACAATAGAATTTCGGCCTAAAAAGGCAGTCCCGTTGGACGACGGCCAACAGTATAACCGAATCATTCTTCGATAACAGGTCTTGACAAAGGATTTTACGCAAACGATTACCTTCACGGCACGCAAGGCTTTGGAGAACAAAGGTCTGCTGAATTTCAACGGATTTCTTTTCAGGTTTGTGATGCAGATTTTTCACGATGTAACCTTTACAACGCAAAGTTACAAAGAACCATTTACAATGCAGGGGTATTTTTTATAAGATGCATTTGACATACATCATTAAAGTTTCAGATAAAGGAAGACCGTATGCTTGACGCACAAACCATCGCTACAGTGAAAGCCACCATTCCCCTGCTGGTTGAAACAGGCCCGAAGCTGACCGCCCATTTCTACGATCGCATGTTTACGCATAACCCAGAGCTGAAAGAAATTTTCAACATGAGTAACCAGCGCAATGGCGATCAGCGTGAAGCGCTGTTTAACGCCATTGCCGCGTATGCCAGCAACATCGACAACCTGGCAGCGCTGTTGCCAGCCGTTGAGAAAATCGCGCAGAAACATACCAGCTTCCAGATTAAACCAGAGCAGTACAACATCGTAGGAAGTCACCTGCTGGCCACGCTGGACGAAATGTTCAGCCCGGGCCAGGAAGTGCTGGATGCGTGGGGCAAAGCATACGGCGTGCTGGCGGGCGTGTTTATTAACCGTGAAGCGCAAATCTACAGCGAAAACGCCAGCAAAACCGGCGGTTGGAAAGGTACGCGTCCTTTCCGTATCGTGGCGAAAACGCCGCAAAGCCGCGCGATTACCAGCTTTGAGTTTGAACCCGTCGACGGCGGCGCTGTGGCTGAATACCATCCGGGTCAATACCTGGGCGTCTGGCTGAAACCAGAAGGTTTCCCGCATCAGGAAATTCGTCAGTACTCACTGACCCGTAAGCCAGATGGCAAAGGCTACCGTATTGCCGTGAAGCGCGAGGATGGTGGTCAGGTTTCAACCTGGCTGCATAACCACGCCAATGTCGGCGATGTGGTTCACCTGGCCGCGCCTGCAGGCGATTTCTTTATGGACGTTGCGACCGATACGCCGGTGTCGCTGATTTCCGCAGGCGTGGGCCAAACGCCGATGCTGGCGATGCTGGATACGCTGGCAAAAGCGCATCATACGGCGCAGGTTAACTGGTTCCACGCGGCGGAAAATGGCGATGTACATGCTTTCGCCGATGAAGTAAAAGAACTCGGCAAAACGCTGCCACGCTTTAGCGCACATACCTGGTATCGTGAGCCAACCGAAGCCGATCGCGCGAAAGGTGCGTTTGATAGCATTGGTCTGATGGATCTGAACAAACTGGAAGGGGCAATCAGCGATCCGGCGATGCAGTTTTATCTGTGCGGCCCGGTCGGCTTTATGCAGTTCGCCGCGAAGCAACTGGTCGGTCTGGGCGTGAAAAACGAGAACATTCATTACGAATGCTTCGGCCCGCATAAAGTATTGTAATCACGTCATGCCGGATGGCGCTGCGCTTATCCGGCCTACGGGATGTTGTAGGCCGGATAAGGTGTTTACACCGCCATCCGGCAAGCATGACGCGGCTTAGATTGCCGCGTCGTCTTCTTCACCGGTACGAATACGAATAACGCGCGCCACGTCGAAAACAAAAATCTTACCGTCACCGATTTTACCGGTCTGCGCGGTACGGATAATGGTGTCAACGCAGGTATCGACGATGTCGTCGGTAACCACAATTTCAATTTTTACCTTCGGCAGAAAATCAACCATGTATTCCGCACCACGGTACAACTCGGTATGGCCTTTCTGACGGCCAAACCCTTTCACTTCTGTCACTGTCATACCGGTAATACCGACTTCAGCCAGCGCTTCACGGACGTCGTCCAGCTTGAAAGGTTTAATAATCGCATCAATCTTTTTCATGCTATTCCTTGAAAAGGTCGCCTGTCTTTTGATCGAATAAAACTAACATAATCCGCAGATTTATTCTTTGAAATCGTTTGCATCCAGCTCATGGCGAGAGAGCAACTTGTAGAATTCGGTGCGGTTGCGCCCCGCCATTCGCGCCGCATGGGTCACATTGCCTTTTGTGATTTGCAGCAGCTTGCGCAGGTAGTTGAGTTCAAACTGATTGCGCGCTTCTACAAACGTCGGCAGCGCGGTGTTCTCCCCTTCCAGGGCCTGCTCCACCAGCGCATCGCTGATCACCGGCGAAGAGGTCAAGGCCACGCACTGCTCGATCACGTTGACCAACTGACGCACATTGCCCGGCCAACTGGCGGTCATCAAGCGCTTCATGGCGTCGGTAGAAAAGGCGCGCACAAACGGCTTATGCCGTTCTGCAGACTGTCGCAGCAGATGGTTTGCCAGCAACGGAATATCTTCCGTACGCTCGGCCAGCGCCGGGATCTTCAGGCTTACCACGTTGAGGCGATAGTACAAATCTTCGCGAAACTCGCCCCGCGCCATCGCTTTCGGCAGGTCGCGGTGGGTAGCGGATATAATGCGCACATCAATGTCGATATCGCGGTTACTGCCCAGCGGCCTGACCTTGCGCTCCTGTAAAACGCGCAGCAATTTGACCTGTAACGGCGCGGGCATATCGCCAATCTCATCAAGAAACAGCGTCCCGCCTTCCGCCGCCTGAAACAGGCCCTCACGATTGCTTACCGCCCCGGTAAAGGCACCGCGCGCATGCCCAAACAGTTCGGACTCCAGCAGTTGTTCCGGTAACGCGCCACAGTTAATGGCAATAAAAGGCTTGTGACTACGCGGGCTGGCATTATGAATCGCCTGGGCAAACACCTCTTTCCCGGTTCCGCTCTGACCGTTAATCAATACGCTAACATCTGATTGCGCGACCATCCGCGCCTGTTCTAACAAACGCAGCATCAGCGGACTGCGGGTGACGATGGACTCACGCCAACTGTCATCAGTGGCTGGCGCAGACTGTTCCAATGCACCATCAATCGCGTGGTATAACGCGTCTTTATCCACCGGCTTGGTGAGAAAACTGAACACCCCTTGCTGCGTCGCGGCAACGGCGTCAGGGATGGAACCGTGAGCAGTGAGGATAATAACCGGCATTCCAGGCTGCACTTTCTGGATTTCAGTAAACAGCTGCATGCCGTCCATTTCATCCATGCGCAGGTCACTGATAACCAGATCCACTTTTTCGCGGTTCAGCACCCGTAACCCTTCCTGCCCACTTTCTGCGGTTACGACGCTGTAGCCTTCGCTGGTCAGTCGCATACCGAGCAATTTCAACAGGCCCGGATCGTCATCCACCAGCAGCAGATGTGCGGGCTTACGGCTTATCATGGTGTGACCTCATCGGCAGATGGCGCAGTGCCATCCTCGTTATCAGGCGTGGTGAGTTTATCATTTCCGTGCGGCGCATCAGGATTGTAGCTGCCGGCAGGTTTGCGCGTGGAAAGCTGACGTTCAATATCGGTCAGATTTTCCAGCTTACGGGTTGTGAGATCGAGCTGGGACTGCAAATGCTGCTGCTGTTGACGCAGAGTATCCAGATCACTGTCCGATGTTTGCTGGAGTTTGCTGTAGCGCATACGCTCTTCGGCAAGCTGCAGTTGTAGCGTTTGGCTGCTGAGCCAGACCTGATACAGGGGTCTTACTTGCGGCGGAATTTGCGGGCTTAATGCGTCGAGGCGCGTAACAGCCTCCCGTCTTTCAGGTGGCGTAATATTGGCGTTATCGAGCAGGATCCCGCGCCTGAAAGCCCCCTGCCAGGTATCTGGCACCATCATACTGGCTTCACTGCGCGCCTGTACCGGCATCAGGCGATTGGCGCAATCCATCGCCCGCAGCCAGTATAGCGGATTGGTGTCTGTGGGCTGACCAGACAGCGACCAGATATCGCTACAGTCGGTTGCAAGATAGTCCGCCAGTTGGTAAGGCGGAATTTTCTCCTGCGAGGGGTCGCCGATAATATGATTCACCGCGTTCGGCACGCACCCGGCCAGCGCCAGACACGGCAGGCTTGCGAGGATGATGCGGCGGAAAAAATGTCGTTTAAGCATTCGGACAACAACGTGTGGCATACTCACCAGACTTAGGTTTATTTTAGTGATTTTTTGCAGCAGATAGCGGCAATTCTATGCGAAAGCAAACGCTTTGTGCATAGTCATCAACCAGATACAGTTTGCCTCGCATACGGCGGATGCAATCTCTGGCAATGCTCAGCCCCAACCCGCTTCCTTTTACCGCCCCTTTTCGCTGATGGCTACCCTGGAAAAAAGGCTCGAAGATCATGGTCTGTTCTGCTTCTGGAATCGGTGTACCGGTATTCGTTATATCGATGTATACCGTTGAGCCATGCAAACTGCTGCGGATCCAAATGTTACCGGATTCAGCGCCATAGTGCACCGCATTGGAATAAAGATTGTCCAGCACGCTCATCAACAGCATCGGTTCTGCCAGGCAGGTGTTCGCCTCAAGCGCTACCTCAGTATGTATCATTTTGCCGCGAGCGGGCAGACTATGTGCAGAAACAACGCTTTCAACCAGCGGCGCGATTTCCACACTCTCAAGCTCAACCTCGTCATCCGCCAGCTTGCGGTTGTAATCAAGAAGCTGCTCAATCAGCTTTTGCAGGTTACGGCTGCTGTCATCCAGAATACCGACCACCTCTTTTTGCTCCGGCGTTAGCGGTCCCACAACCTGATCGGCCAGCAACTCCGTCCCTTCGCGCATACTCGCCAGCGGCGTTTTCAGCTCATGGGAAAGATGACGTAAAAACTGATGCCGTTGCGACTCAAGCCAGGAAAGACGTTCGCTCAACCAGATAATGCGCTGACCGACAGACCTCAGCTCACGCGGCCCGGTAAATAATACGCTGTCGCCCAGCGAACGCCCTTCCCCCAGCCGATTGATCATCCTTTCTATGCCTTTCACCGGGCCGATAATCATGCGAGTGAACAGCAGTACCATCGCCAGACTGACGAGAAACAGCACCAGCGCCTGCCAGCCAAAGAACTGCCCACGTTCGGCAATTTCCTGCTGTAGTTGCTGGCCACGAGAAAAGACCACGGTGCGCGTTGCTTGTACCATCTCGGTATTGGCATTGGCGAACGCTTCCAGCCGGGCTGCCGCTACGCTATCTGGACCGCTGTTATTGCACTGTAATTGCGCCAGGTCGTTGAGATCCTGACGTAATGCCTGATAAAGCTTGGTATCCGGCAACACGCCCGCATGCGCATCCAGCATGTCGCTATAGCGTTTACGCTGACTCTGGTAGACCTTTGCCAACGTTGAATCATCAAGCACACAATACTGCCGGTAGCTACGCTCCATCTCCAGCGCGGCGTTGGTCATCGCCTCACTGCGTCTGGCGTCAATCAGCGTGGTGCGGTTCGTCAGCGCCGCCTGCGCGCTCAAAGCATTCAGGCTTTGCCACGCCTGCCAGGCCAGAACTAACAACGGCAGCAGAATCAGCAAGAATGCCAACATAACCAATTGACGTAAAGATCGGGGGAAAACTGACCAGCGCTTCAAGGCGTTACTCCCATTGGACAGGAATAACTTGATGCTAACTGAGGGGAACGCCAGATACAACAAAGCCGGGATTAACCCGGCTTTGTTGTGGAATAAGGCGGTGCCTAACTCGACGTTTCGCCCGGAGGTTGATATGAGCCATGCTAATATCAGATGTTGGACGGCAGGCACCTTGTTGTGCGTCATTCGAAGTTTATGTAGCGCTTCCCGAAGGGGCTGACATAAGAAGGTGAATGAGCCACTGGTTAATATTATGCAGTATCTGTGCCAAAATTCAAAACACTTTGTTAACACAATGATAGATATGAAAAATATCGTTATTCACGCTAAAAATGGTTTTGCCGTTTTTTTGCACTTCCTGTCGCCAATCAGCAACACCTGTAGCACCTAAAAACAAAACCATTTTAAATCAAATAGTTAAATGTCTCTTTTTGGCGACAGCCTACTCCCACCTATGTCGGGGTTTCCCGACACTTTAATTTTGCGGTGCAAGCGCTGAGTTTATTGCCGGATGGCGGCGTACAGAGAGACAGGCAAAAAAAAGCCCCTCGCGGGAGGGGCTTAATGATTATTGAGCGAATTAACCGAGCTGTTTACGCGCGTTGCGGAAAATACGCATCCACGGGCTGTCTTCGCCCCAGTTATCCGGGTGCCAGGAGTTAGCCACGGTGCGGAACACACGTTCCGGGTGCGGCATCATAATGGTGACGCGACCGTTTTCAGTGGTAACGGCAGTAATACCGTTCGGTGAACCATTCGGGTTAGCCGGGTAAGTTTCGGTCACCTTACCGAAGTTATCAACGTAGCGCAGCGCCACCAGGCCTTTGCTCTCAAGCTGAGCCAGATGCGCGTCGTCACGCACTTCCACACGGCCTTCACCGTGAGAAACGGCAATCGGCATCATTGATCCAACCATATCGCTGAGCAGTAAAGATGGGCTTTGCGTCACTTCGACCAGGCTGAAGCGGGCTTCAAAACGATCGGAGTGGTTACGCACAAAGCGCGGCCACAAGTCGCTGCCCGGGATCAGCTCGCGCAGGTTAGACATCATCTGACAACCGTTACACACCCCAAGCGCCAGCGTTTGCGGGCGATGGAAGAAGGTTTCAAACTCGTCACGCACGCGGTTGTTGAACAGAATCGACTTCGCCCAGCCCTCCCCGGCGCCAAGCACATCGCCGTAAGAGAATCCGCCGCAGGCTACCAACGCCTGGAAATTCCCCAGACCGATACGCCCGCCCAGCAGATCGCTCATGTGTACGTCGATAGCATCGAAGCCCGCACGGTGGAAAGCTGCCGCCATCTCGACGTGGGAGTTCACCCCCTGCTCGCGCAGTACAGCGACTTTTGGACGTGCGCCGGTGGCGATATACGGCGCGGCAACATCGTCATTGATATCGAACGTCAGTTTAACGTTGAGGCCTGGATCGGCGTCGTTGGTTTTAGCGTCGTGTTCCTGATCGGCGCATTCCGGGTTGTCGCGCAGACGCTGCATCTGCCAGGTGGTTTCTGCCCACCACATACGCAGGGTGGTACGGCTTTCGCTGAACACCGACTGTCCATTAGCGGAGAGAGTGAAGCGGTCGCCTTCGACGGCTTTGCCGAGGTAGTGTACGCAGTCTGCCAGGCCGTTGGCCGCCAGAATGGCTTCCACCGCATCACGGTCAGCGGCGCGAACCTGGATCACCGCGCCCAGCTCTTCGTTAAACAGCGCCGCCAGGCGATCGTCGCCCAGGGTGCTGATATCAGCCTCAATACCACAGTGCCCGGTGAAAGCCATTTCCGCCAGCGTCACCAGCAAGCCACCGTCGGAGCGGTCGTGGTAGGCCAGCAGCTTGCGCTGTGCGACCAGCGCCTGAATGGCGTCGTAGAAGCCTTTCAACTGCGCCACGTCACGTACGTCGGCCGGTTTGTCGCCCAGTTGACGGTAAACCTGCGCCAGCGCCGTTGCGCCCAGTGCGTTGTGGCCCAGACCAAGGTCAATTAACAACAGGGCATTATCTTCAGTAGAGAGCTGTGGAGTAATAGTGTGACGCACATCTTCCACGCGGGCAAAAGCGGTGATCACCAGCGACAGCGGCGAGGTCATTTCTCGCTGCTCGTTGCCTTCCTGCCAGCGGGTTTTCATCGACATCGAGTCTTTACCTACCGGAATAGTCAGGCCAAGCGCCGGACACAATTCTTCCCCGACGGCTTTTACCGCTTCGTATAGCCCGGCATCTTCACCCGGGTGACCCGCGGCCGCCATCCAGTTTGCGGAGAGTTTAATGCGTTTGATGTCGCCAATCTGTGTTGCCGCGATGTTAGTCAGCGCTTCACCTACAGCCAGACGGGCAGAAGCTGCGAAGTCCAGCAGAGCGACTGGCGCACGTTCGCCGATAGACATCGCTTCACCATAGTAGCTATCAAGGCTGGCGGTGGTCACCGCACAGTTAGCCACGGGGATCTGCCACGGCCCGACCATCTGGTCACGCGCCACCATACCGGTAACGGTACGGTCGCCGATGGTTACGAGGAACGTTTTCTCAGCGACCGTCGGCAGGTGCAGTACGCGGTTCACCGCATCTGCAATCGAGATTTCGCCACGATTCAGGGCATCGCCCTTAGCTTTCAGCGTCTGCACGTCGCGGGTCATCTTCGGCGTTTTGCCCAGCAGCACGTCCAGCGGCATATCGATCGGCTGATTGTCGAAGTGGCTGTCGCTCAGGGTCAGATGCTGCTCTTCGGTGGCTTCGCCAATCACCGCGTACGGCGCGCGCTCACGCTTACACAGCTCGTCAAACAGCGGCAACTGGTCAGCGGCAACCGCCAGCACGTAGCGCTCCTGAGATTCGTTACACCAGATTTCCAGCGGGCTCATACCCGGCTCGTCGCTGAGGATATCGCGCAACTGGAATTTACCGCCGCGACCGCCATCGCTGACCAGCTCCGGCATGGCGTTAGACAAACCGCCCGCACCGACGTCGTGAATAAACAGAATCGGGTTGGCATCGCCCATCTGCCAGCAGCGGTCGATAACTTCCTGACAGCGGCGTTCCATTTCCGGGTTATCGCGTTGTACGGAGGCGAAGTCGAGGTCGGCATCAGACTGACCCGAGGCCATAGAGGACGCTGCCCCGCCGCCGAGGCCGATGTTCATCGCCGGGCCGCCGAGAACGATCAGCTTCGCGCCGACGACGATCTCGCCTTTCTGCACGTGATCGGCACGGATGTTGCCGATCCCGCCCGCCAGCATAATCGGTTTGTGGTAGCCGCGCAGCTCTTCACCGTTGTGGCTGTTAACCTTCTCTTCGTAGGTACGGAAGTAGCCGGTCAGCGCCGGGCGACCAAATTCGTTGTTGAACGCCGCACCGCCCAGCGGGCCATCGGTCATGATATCCAGCGCGGTAACGATACGTTCCGGTTTGCCGAAATCTTCTTCCCACGGCTGTTCGAAGCCAGGAATACGCAGGTTGGAAACAGAGAAGCCCACCAGCCCGGCTTTCGGCTTCGCGCCGCGCCCGGTTGCGCCTTCATCACGAATTTCACCGCCGGATCCGGTTGCCGCGCCCGGCCATGGAGAGATGGCGGTTGGGTGGTTATGGGTTTCTACCTTCATCAGGATATGGGCTGGCTCCTGATGGAAATCGTAGCGACCGGTTTCGTGGTCGGCAAAGTAACGTCCGACTTCGGAACCTTCCATCACCGCGGCGTTGTCTTTATAGGCAGACAGCACGTGGTCCGGCGTGGTTTCAAAGGTATTTTTGATCATCTTAAACAGCGACTTCGGCTGCTGTTTACCGTCGATAACCCAGTCGGCGTTAAAAATCTTGTGGCGGCAGTGCTCAGAGTTAGCCTGCGCAAACATATACAATTCGATGTCGTTCGGGTTGCGCCCCAGTTTGCTGAACGCATCCTGCAGATAGTCGATTTCGTCTTCCGCCAGCGCCAGACCCAGACGCAGGTTAGCATCGATCAGCGCCTGGCGTCCCTGGCCGAGCAGATCGACGCTGGAGACCGGTGCAGGCTGATGATGCGCAAACAGTTTTTCGGCATCGTTTAGCGCAGAGAAAACCGTTTCCATCATGCGGTCGTGCAGTACGTCGGCAACCTCCTGCCACTGCTCCGCAGTCAGCGTAGAAGCTTCGACATAGTAAGCAACGCCACGTTCCAGGCGGCTAATCTGTTGTAGGCCGCAATTATGGGCAATATCAGTCGCTTTAGAAGACCACGGGGAGATGGTGCCCGGACGAGGGGTAACCAGCAGCAGTTTGCCCTCAGGAGCGTGACTGTGAAGAGCTGGACCATATTTCAGCAGGCGTGCAAGCTGTGCGTGCTCATCCTCATTCAATGGTGCGTTCAGATCGGCAAAATGGACGTACTCGGCGTAAATATTGTGGACCTGGAGGTTGGCAGCCTGAAAACGTGCCAGCAGTTTGTTAATACGGAATGCAGACAGTGCAGGTGAACCACGCAGAATTTCCATCATAAGTCTCTCGTCTTCTAAGCTTTCGGTGTGCCCAAGTGGGGGAAACGGGCGGTATTATAAAGAATCTACCGCGCCGACGAAACCGTTTGCGTCGAAATAAAATCGCGGTCTCGTCTTATCATCAAATGCGGTCTGTATTCTGAATAAGTTGCCAACTGACGCAAGTTTAAGCAAAATGCCGCTCATTAATGACGATTTCACTTCTTAAACAACACCACAGCAGGCAGAGACAACGTACGGTTCAGAGAATTAACTAATTGAAAAAATTAAAGATTAATTATCTGTTCATCGGCATATTAACGCTGTTGTTGGCAGCGGCCCTCTGGCCATCCATTCCCTGGTTCGGTAAAGCCGAAAATCGTATCGCCGCCATTCAGTCGCGGGGAGAACTGCGCGTCAGTACCATTGACTCGCCATTAACTTATGCAACCCTCAACGGGAAAAAATTCGGTCTGGATTATGAACTGGCCCAGGCGTTCGCCAACTACTTAGGCGTGAAGTTAAAAATCACTGTGCGCCAGAACATCAGCCAGCTGTTTGACGACCTGGATAACGGGGATGCCGATCTGTTAGCCGCAGGTCTGGTGTATAACAGCGAGCGGGTGAAAAATTACCAGCCCGGCCCGACCTATTATTCGGTTTCACAACAGTTAGTGTATCGGGTCGGTCAATATCGCCCCCGAACCCTGGCCACCGTGAACGATAACCAACTGACCATCGCCCCGGGGCACGTGGTGGTTAACGACCTCCAGCAGCTAAAAGAGAAAAAATTTCCCGATCTGAGCTGGAAAGTGGATGACAAAAAGGGCACCACTGAACTGCTGGATGATGTTATCGCCGGTAAGCTGGATTACACCATTGCCGATTCCGTCGCCATCAGCCTGTACCAACGCGTACACCCTGAGCTGGCCGTCGCGCTGGACGTCTCCGACGAACAACCGGTGACCTGGTTTAGTCGACTGGACGATGACAACACTCTGTCCGCCGCCCTGTTGGATTTCTTTAATTCCATGAATGAAGATGGCTCTCTGGCGCGACTGGAAGAGAAATACCTCGGGCATGGCGATGATTTTGACTATGTCGACACCCGCACCTTTTTGCGCGCCGTCGATAGCGTGTTGCCAGACCTTAAGCCGCTATTTGAAAAATATGCGCAAGAAATAGACTGGCGGCTGCTTGCCGCAATCTCGTATCAGGAGTCGCACTGGGACGCGCAGGCCACCTCCCCGACCGGCGTACGCGGGCTGATGATGTTGACCAAAAATACCGCCCAGAGCCTCGGGCTGACTGACCGTACCGATGCAGAACAGAGCATCAGCGGCGGCGCGCGTTATTTGCAGGATATGATGAGTAAAGTGCCGGATACTGTCCCGGAAGGAGAACGGATCTGGTTTGCGCTTGCCGCCTACAATATGGGTTATGCGCATATGCTGGACGCACGGGCGCTGACGGTCAAAACCAAAGGCAATCCGAATAGCTGGTCCGATGTAAAACAGCGGCTACCGCTGCTCAGTCAAAAGCCGTATTACAACAAGCTGACCTATGGTTATGCGCGTGGTCATGAAGCCTACGCCTATGTGGAAAATATCCGTAAATACCAGATAAGCCTGGTGGGATATCTGCAAGAAAAAGAAAAGCAGGCGCAGGAAAAGCAGCAGCTGGCGCAGGATTACCCGGCGGTGTCGCCCGCGGAGTTATTAAGTAAAGAGAAATTCCCGCTTTCCGCGTTTCTGTCTCAGACGTCGTCAAACTACCTGACGCACTCCCCTTCTCTGCTGTTTTCAGCGCAAAAGAAAGAGGAAAAGTAGTCTTATCGGCCTGATAAACATCAGGCAATCAGACCGGCATTTACGCATTGGCGGATTTTTTCAGGGCTTTAATTTCCTGACGACGCATACGAAAGAAATCGCTGAGCATCGTGGCGCATTCATCCCGCAGGATTCCCTCTGTCACTTCAACCCGATGATTCATTCCAGGGTGATGTAGCACGTCAATTAATGAACCCGCCGCCCCCGTTTTCGCATCGCGCGCGCCAAACACCACCCGGCCGATACGACTGTGCACCATCGCGCCAGCGCACATCACGCACGGCTCCAGAGTGACGTACAACGTGGCATCCAACAGACGATAATTTTGCAGCACCAGGCCGCCCTGACGCAGCGCCATAATTTCAGCATGGGCCGTGGGATCATGGTGACCAATCGGTCGGTTCCAGCCTTCGCCAATGACGCGGTTATTATGCACTAATACCGCGCCCACCGGGACTTCACGCTCATCCCAGGCGCGCTTAGCCAGCGTTAAAGCATGACGCATCCAGTATTCGTGGCTAAATTCAACTTCAGACAAAGGGGGTAACTCCAGTAATCAAAGCGGGCGCATTATACACAGACGCTATCGTTTACTCTATTCGAGTTGTTGCAGTTCCCCACGCGGCGTGACGCGCCAGCGATGCTGACAAAAAGAGAGCAGCGGGTTGTCCTGCTTACTGTCGCTATAACCACTATAAAGTTGCAGCGGCGCGCCAATCTGGCGTTCCAGCTGTGTCACTTTCTCATGCCCCAGACAGCGCAGAGGCAGCACCCAGCCACCGTATCCCCGCGCCATTTTACTGGCGATCAGATTGACGCGCGGTAGCCACGGAGTATCAAAGTAAACCTGCTCCACCAGCGACTGTGGGGAACCGGTGATAAGCCAGATGTCGGCGTCAGAACTCAACAGATAAGTGGTCAGCCGCTGCTGTACGAGCGGAAACGCCGTCACGTTATCGCGAAACCAATGTACAAAATCGGCCTGGTGCGCTTTCAGACGCGCCTCGCTACGACCAAAAGTGCATCCCCACAACAGCAGACTCATTGGCCAGCGGGCCGCGCGTCCTTTTATCAACAACGCCAGCGCAATCACCGGTAACAGAGGCAGCACAAGCAGCACGTTCAGCGGCTGGCGGCGCAGCAGATAACGAATAAAACTCCCGAACATATCCTGCTGATGTAACGTGCCATCCAAATCAAAAAAGACAACGCGGCGCTGGTGATTGGTCAAGCTTTATTCCTCTGGATCGTTGAACCCCAATAGCCAGGTAAACAGAAACCCGGCAATAACTGCTACCAGATAGCCTAACAGATAGAGCATCACTTTTCCGGTAACAATCGTTAATGCCAGCGGTAATCCTGAGATACCAAAGGTGATAACCGTCGCCACTTTCCAGTAGCTTATCAGCGCCCCGCCTACCGCTCCGCCAAGACAGGCACCAATAAACGGCTTACCCAACGGTAGCGTAACGCCAAAAATCAGCGGTTCGCCAATCCCCAATAATCCAACCGGCAACGCCCCTTTGATCACCTTTTTTAGTCGTGCGTTGCGGGTTTTCATCAGCACCGCAATCGCAGCACCGATTTGCCCAACACCCGCCATTGCAAGGATTGGGAAGAGCGCGTTATAACCGTGCGCCTGCACCAGTTCGACGTGGATAGGCACTAACCCCTGATGAAGCCCGGTGAGCACCAGCGGCAGGAAGGTTCCCGCCAGTATAGCGCCGACCAGAAAACCGCCGCGATCGATAGCCCAGGATGCGCCGTGAGCGATAGATTCGGAAATCCAACCACCCAACGGTTGCAGCGCCACTATCGCAATAGCCCCGGTAATAATGGTGGTCAGCAGTGGGTTAAGGATCAGTTCCAGTGATTCCGGCAGCAGTTCACGGAATTTGCGTTCGATCCAGCACATCAACGCTACCACCAACAGCACGGCGATTACCCCGCCGCGCCCCGGCTGCAACGTTTCGCCAAACAGGGTAATTTGCGCCAGCTGCGGACTGGAGAGGATCCCCGCCATCACCCCACCCATCGCCAGAGAGCCGCCGAAGACTTTGGCGGTATTCACCCCGACCAGAATATTCATAATGGCAAACACGGCGCTGCCAAATATGCCCATCAGTCCAAGTAAATTCGGATAGTGGGTCGCAAAATCCCCGACGATATCCGGCCGCTTAAGGATGTTAATAATGCCGGTAATTAAACCGGAGGCGATAAACGCCGGAATAAGAGGGATAAAGACGTTCGCCAGCTTACGCAACGCATCGCTCATCGGCGCTTTGTATTTCGCTTTAGCCGCTGACTTCGTGCGCTCGATATCATGTACATCGGTGCGCTCGCCGCCATCGGCAATCAGGGAGCGCATAGCATCCACCACCCTGGCGGCTTTACCGGGGCCGACGATGATCTGGTGCTGCGCGCCCTGCTTCACATAACCGCTGACACCGGACAGTTTCTTAAGTCGGGATACATCGAGCTGACCCTCATCCCGGACTTCCACCCTGACACGGGTCATACAGTTTTCCAGGCGCAGAATATTTTTCTCTCCGCCAACGCCCAGCAGAATGTCGCTGGCCAGCACCGCCGTCTTATCCATATACACCTCTTAGTGTTCTAACGCCGCGCGTAAAAAACCCTGGTGAGCGGCAAGCTTTTCGCGGGCGGCAGCGGCGTCCAGGCCGGTGAGCGCCATTAAAATGGCGGGTTTAACCTCAAAGTCAGTCTGCTTTAACAGTGCTTGCGCCTGCTCACGCGCAATACCCGTGGCTTCAACCACCATGCGACACGCCCGATCGACCAGTTTGACGTTGGTGGCCTGCATATCCACCATCAGGTTCTGATACACCTTGCCAAACTTCACCATCGCACCGGTGGAGATCATATTGAGTACCAGTTTTTGCGCGGTGCCGGATTTCAGTCGAGTAGACCCCGTCAGGGCCTCCGGCCCCACCACGGGGGAGATGGCAATATCCGCTTCATGAGCGATAGGAGAGTCCGGATTGCAGGAAATCGCCACCGTCGTACAGCCCACCGTCCGGGCATATTTCAGCCCGCCAATCACATACGGCGTACGACCTGAAGCCGCCAGACCAACCACCAGATCCACTGTGGTAAGGTTGATCGTACGCAGATCGTCTTCACCTAACTGCGGGTTATCTTCCGCGCCCTCAACCGCCTTCAGCAACGCGCCCGGTCCTCCGGCTATCAGGCCAACCACCAGACCGTGCGGTACGCCGAAAGTCGGTGGGCATTCAGACGCATCCAGAACCCCAAGACGCCCACTGGTACCCGCGCCCATGTATATAATGCGTCCGCCCGCCTTAAGCGCATCAGCCGCCGCATCGACCGCTAGCGCAACTTCAGGAAGAGTGGCTTTTACTGCTTCTGCTACCAGCGTATCCTGTTGATTAAAACGATGAACCAACTCCAGCGTGGAGAGCGCATCAAGATCCATGGTCTGAGGGTTACGGGTTTCTGAAACTAATGCACCGAGATTCATTTTTTGGTCCTTAGGAATTTTTAATTCATAATAATCTGTCATAATGGAATATTATATTCATCCAGGCGAGGGAAATTTTGTTTTGTAATCGCCATCACGTTTTCGCCAGGAGACAGCATGAACTGTTTAATTCGCATTCGTCAGCGTTACCCGGACCTCGCGCAAAGCGATAAAAAACTTGCGGATTATCTCCTTGCTCAACCGGATACCGCGCGTCATCTCAGCTCACAGCAGTTGGCCTTCGAAGCGGGCGTCAGCCAGTCCAGCGTGGTGAAGTTCGCGCAAAAATTAGGCTTTAAAGGATTTCCGGCACTCAAACTGGCGATTAGCGAAGCGCTGGCCAGCAATCCCAACCCCCATTCTGTTCCGGTGCATAATCAGATCCGAGGTGATGACCCTATGCGTCTGGTGGGTGAAAAGCTGATTAAGGAGAACGTGGCGGCGATGCATGCGACGCTGGATATTAACAGCGAAGAAAAACTGTTGGAGAGCGTCACGATGCTGCGCTCTGCCCGACGTATTATTCTGACCGGTATTGGCGCATCGGGTCTGGTAGCGCAGAATTTTGCCTGGAAGCTGTTGAAGATTGGTTTTAACGCGGTGGTAGAACGCGATATGCACGCGCTGTTGGCGACGGTGCAGGCGCTTTCGCCAGGCGATCTACTGCTGGCTATTTCGTACACCGGTGAACGCCGCGAGCTTAATCTGGCGGCAGATGAAACGCTGCGTACCGGGGCCAAAATTCTCGCCATCACCGGATTTACGCCCAATGCCCTCCAGCAACGCGCAAGTCATTGTCTGTATACGATTGCTGAGGAACAGGCCACACGCAGCGCAGCGATTTCCTCCACCCACGCGCAAATGATGCTCACTGATTTACTGTTTATGGCGCTGGTGCAACAGGATCTGGAACATGCTCCGGAACGTATTCGCCACAGCGAAGCACTGGTAAAAAAACTGGTCTGAGCAAAGAATGCGCGTATAATGACCGCCCGATTTGTGATGTTTTGAGAGTTTCCTGATGGCCCTGTTAATCACTAAAAAATGTATCAATTGCGATATGTGCGAACCTGAATGCCCGAATGAGGCGATTTCGATGGGTGACAGCATTTACGAGATTAACAGTGACAAATGTACGGAATGCGTAGGCCATTATGACACGCCAACCTGCCAGAAGGTGTGCCCGATCCCCAATACTATTTTGAAAGATCCGGCACATTTAGAGAGTGAAGAGCAGTTGTGGGATAAATTCGTCCAGATGCATCACGCGGACAAAATCTAACTTTCAATAATCACCGTGGCGCAGGCGTAGTGACGCTCATCGGCCAGCGTCACATGCATATGTGCGACGCCGAGTTTTTCCGCCAGGTTTAACGCCTCCCCCCATAACCGCAGACGCGGCTTACCGAGTTCATCGTTAAAGACCTCGAACTGGTTAAACGCCAGGCCGTTGCGAATACCCGTACCAAAGGCTTTTGCTGCTGCCTCTTTAACCGCAAAACGCTTCGCCAGAAAACGCACCGGCTGCTGATGCGTTTCCCAGATTGCCCATTCGTTGTCGCTGAGCACGCGTCTTGCCAGACGGTCACCGGAGCGGGAGATCACCGCTTCAATGCGGGCAATCTCCACGATATCCGTACCTAATCCCAAAATCGCCATTAACCACGCGCTTCCAGCATCAGGCGTTTCATTTCTACTACCGCGTCTTTCAGACCGCTCATCACTGCGCGTCCGATAATGGCATGACCGATGTTCAGTTCGTGCATTTCCGGGATCCGCGCGATGGCCTTAACGTTGTGATACGTCAGACCGTGACCCGCATTCACCTTCAGGCCAAGGCTTGCGGCAAAAGTTGCCGCTTTCGCAATACGCGCCAGTTCGCTGGCCTGTTCCGCGTCAGTTTTCGCATCAGCGTAACAGCCGGTGTGAATTTCAATAAACGGCGCGCCAACTTCAGCAGCGGCTTTGATCTGTTCTTCATCGGCATCGATAAACAGTGAAACCAGGATGCCGGCATCCGCCAGGCGTTTACAGGCGTCACGCATCTTGTCGCGTTGACCGGCGACATCCAGACCACCTTCAGTGGTAACTTCCTGGCGCTTTTCCGGCACCAGGCAGCAAAAATGCGGCTTAGTCTCAATGGCAATCGCCAGCATCTCTTCGGTTACCGCCATTTCCAGATTCATACGCGTATCCAGCGTCTGACGCAGAATACGCACGTCTCTGTCGGTGATATGGCGACGGTCTTCACGCAGATGCACAGTAATGCCGTCTGCGCCCGCCTGTTCAACGATAAACGCCGCCTGAACCGGGTCCGGGTATGCGGTGCCGCGAGCATTACGTAAAGTGGCAATGTGGTCAATGTTGACGCCTAACAGTAATTCAGCCATGACAATCCTCGTTAATCATTTTTAATTTTTACTGCGCGTTTTGGCATAAATTGCCGGAACAGTTCCCGGCTTTTTAACGGCTTACCACCAAGATACGGCTTTAACGCCATGCGGGTAAAGCGTTTCGCAGCGCGAAGCGTATCAACATCCGGAAATTCACGCGACTCAAGCGCTTTCAGATGGCGTCCGGTAAAGGTGGCGTTATCAATCACGACGCTTGCGATAAATCCTTTCTCTTCCCGATAACGATAGGTCATGGTGTCATCTACCGGCTCGCCGCTGCCCGCGCAGTGGGTAAAATCCACGCCGTAACCCAGATGACCGAGTAAAGCCAGTTCAAAGCGGCGTAGGGCGGGTTCGGGCGACCCCGTCGCGCCTGCCAGCGCCTGAATACAGTTCAGGTAGTCGAAAAAGAGTTCAGAAAAGCGAGTCTCGTATTCAAGCACGCGCGAGATAAGCTCGTTGATATACAGGCCGCTGTATAACGTAATACCGCTTAGAGGGAGTGCCAGAGAGACGGCTTCGGCGCTACGCAAGGTTTTGACCTCACCACGCCCACCAAAGCGAAGCAGTAACGGAGTAAAAGGCTGGAGTGCGCCTTTGAGATTAGAACGTTTGGAACGCGCGCCTTTGGCAACAAGGCGCACGCGGCCCGATTCTTCCGTGAAGACGTCCAGCACGAGACTGGTTTCGCTCCACGGGCGGCTATGCAGGACAAAAGCGCGTTGCCAGCCCTCCATCGGGGTTATTCTCAGAGATCGTCGCCGTAACCGAGGCTGCGCAGCGCGCGTTCGTCATCGGCCCAGCCGGATTTCACTTTCACCCACAGTTCGAGGTGAACAGGCGCTTCGAACATTTCCTGCATGTCTTTACGCGCTTCAATACCGATAGTTTTAATTTTGGCCCCTTTGTTGCCAATCACCATCTTCTTCTGCCCTTCACGTTCGACAAGAATCAGACCGTTGATATCGTAGCCGCCGCGCTCGTTAGAAATAAAACGCTCAATCTCAACGGTGACGGAATACGGCAGTTCAGCGCCCAGAAAACGCATCAGCTTCTCACGGATGATTTCAGAGGCCATAAAGCGCTGTGAACGATCGGTGATGTAATCTTCCGGGAAGTGATGAATTGCTTCCGGCAGATGCTTACGTACGATACCCGCAATGGTATCAACATTCAGACCGGTCTCGGCAGAGATCGGCACGATGTCGAGAAAGTTCATCTGGCTGGCCAGGAACTGCAGGTGCGGCAGCAGATCGGCTTTTTCCTGAACGTTATCGACTTTGTTCACCGCCAGAATTACCGGGGCTTTACCATCACGCAGCTTGTTGAGCACCATTTCGTCGTCCGGCGTCCAGCGAGTGCCTTCCACAACGAAAATCACCAGCTCAACATCACCAATCGAGCTGCTCGCCGCCTTGTTCATCAAGCGGTTAATGGCACGTTTTTCTTCCATATGCAGGCCCGGGGTATCAACATAAATCGCCTGATACGCGCCTTCGGTATGGATGCCAACAATACGGTGACGAGTTGTCTGAGCCTTACGAGAGGTAATAGAAATCTTCTGCCCAAGCAGATTATTCAACAGGGTGGATTTGCCAACGTTCGGGCGGCCGACGATGGCAATAAATCCGCAGTAAGTTTTATCGATGCTCATTCCAGCTCCAGTTTTTTCAACGCCTGTTCGGCGGCAGCCTGCTCAGCCTTACGACGGCTCGAACCTGTGCCAACCACCGGTTCACTCAGGCCGCTGACCTGGCAGTGGATAGTAAATTCTTGATCGTGAGCTTCACCACGGACCTGCACCACCAGATAGGACGGCAGCGGCAGGTGGCGACCCTGCAAATATTCCTGCAGGCGCGTTTTCGGATCTTTTTGTTTGTCGCCTGGGCTAATTTCATCCAGACGGGTTTGATACCAATTTAGGATCAGTTGCTCAACGGTTTGAATATCGCTGTCGAGGAAGACGCCGCCGATCAAAGCTTCAACGGTGTCCGCCAGGATCGACTCACGACGGAAACCGCCGCTTTTCAGCTCGCCTGGTCCCAAACGTAAACATTCACCGAGGTCAAACTCACGGGCTAATTCTGCCAGCGTATTACCGCGAACCAGCGTCGCGCGCATGCGGCTCATATCACCTTCATCCACACGCGGGAAACGGTGATATAACGCATTAGCGATGACAAAGCTCAAAATAGAGTCGCCTAAAAATTCTAAACGCTCGTTATGTTTGCTGCTGGCGCTACGGTGAGTTAATGCCTGCTGCAACAGCTCCTGATGATTAAAAGTGTAGCCCAGCTTCCGTTGAAGCCGATTAATTACGATGGGGTTCATGCGATACCAATAAATGAATGCGTCAACAATTCAGCACACGAAACAGACCTGATATACGCCATTCATTTAGCCATCTGGCATCGTCTGAATGCTTTTGTATACAAACCAACGCTGTTTCGTGTGCCGTGGCAACCTGTCGGTGCCAACCTAAAACTTCGGGGGAATATTCTATACACAACGACAAGGGATGTCGTTAGTCTGCGGGAATTTATCCGAGAAATAATTCACGCTGTCGCCATAATGACGACAACGTGAACGATTATTAGCAATTAATGAATACCGCCAATACGGCTTAAACGCACGCCGGTCGGCCATTCACCCTCTTGCTTGTCGAAGCTCATCCAGATTGCAGTCGCTTTACCCACCAGATTCGCTTCCGGCACAAATCCCCAGTAACGGCTGTCCGCGCTGTTGTCACGGTTATCACCCATCATGAAGTAGTGTCCCGGTGGGACGATCCAGGTTGCCAGTTGCTGACCTGGCTGGCGGTAATACATCCCCACCTGATCCTGCGCGATTGGCACAGTCAGAATGCGGTGCGTTACCTCACCCAGCGTTTCTTTACGCTCGGAGAGGCGAATACCGTTTTCTTTCGTTTCATTCAACGGAACTTCAAAGAAACCGCTGGTCGCTTCCCCGCCATTACGACGAGCAAAGGTCTGAACAAAATCACTCGGCTGAACATCAGAGTAGGTTACCGGCAGCGCATTTTCACACGCCTGACCGGAGCTGCAACCAGGCTGAATAGTCACCTCTTTTGCCACCGGATCGTACGTCACTTTGTCTCCCGGTAAACCGACAGCGCGTTTGATGTAGTCCAGGCGCGGATCTTCCGGGTATTTAAACACCACGATATCACCGCGTTTCGGATGGCCGGTTTCGATCAACGTTTTCTGGTAAATCGGATCTTTAATCCCGTAGGCGAATTTCTCCACCAGAATAAAATCACCAATCAACAGCGTCGGCATCATCGAACCTGACGGGATCTGGAACGGTTCATAAATAAACGAACGCACCACCAGCACGATAGCTAATACCGGGAAAACGGATGCGCCAGTTTCCAGCCAGCCCGGCTTAGGGGCCACTTTTTTCAGCGTTGCTTTATCCAGTGAATCACCTGCAGCAGCTTGCGCTGCTGCCTGACGCTCCCGGCGTTTTGGCGCGAAAATGAATTTATCTACGCACCATAAAATGCCCGTCACCAGTGTGGCAATCACCAGAATCAGGGCAAACATGTTCGCCATGCCAACTCCTTAAGATTATTTGCTGTCTTTACCGACATGCAGAATGGCGAGGAAGGCTTCCTGCGGCAGTTCGACGTTACCGATCTGCTTCATGCGCTTTTTACCCTCTTTCTGTTTTTGCAGCAGCTTTTTCTTACGGCTGATATCGCCACCGTAGCATTTCGCCAGAACGTTTTTACGCAGCTGCTTCACAGTTGAACGCGCGATGATGTGCGTGCCGATGGCCGCCTGAATCGCGATATCAAACTGCTGGCGCGGGATCAGATCTTTCATCTTCTCGACCAACTCACGGCCACGGCTCTGGGAGTTGTCGCGGTGAGTGATCAGCGCCAGCGCATCGACACGTTCGTTGTTGATGAGGACATCAACGCGCACCATGTCAGACGCCTGGAAGCGCTTGAAGTTATAGTCCAGCGACGCATAGCCGCGGGAGGTCGACTTCAGGCGGTCAAAGAAGTCGAGTACCACTTCCGCCATCGGAATTTCATAGGTCAGCGCGACCTGGTTACCGTGATAAACCATGTTGGTCTGTACGCCACGTTTCTCGATACACAGCGTGATGACGTTACCAAGGTACGCCTGCGGCAGCAGCATGTGACATTCGGCGATCGGCTCGCGCAGTTCGTAGATGTTGTTCAGCGGCGGCAGCTTAGATGGACTATCGACGTAGATAGTCTCTTTCGCCGTGGTTTCCACTTCATACACTACGGTCGGCGCGGTGGTGATCAGATCCAGATCGTATTCACGTTCCAGACGTTCCTGAATGATCTCCATATGCAACAGGCCGAGGAAGCCACAGCGGAAGCCGAAGCCCAGTGCGCTGGAGCTTTCCGGTTCGTAGAACAGGGAGGCGTCGTTCAGGCTCAGCTTGCCGAGCGCATCGCGGAAGTTTTCATAGTCGTCAGAGCTCACCGGGAACAGACCGGCGTAAACCTGAGGCTTCACTTTTTTGAAGCCTGGCAGCGGTTTGTCTGCCGGGTTACGCGCAGAAGTTAAGGTATCACCAACCGGGGCGCCAAGGATGTCTTTAATCGCACAAACCAACCAACCTACTTCGCCGCATTTCAGCTCGGTACGATCAACCTGTTTTGGCGTGAAGATGCCCAGACGGTCGGCGTTGTAAACCTGACCAGTGCTCATCACTTTAATTTTGTCACCTTTACGCATGGTGCCGTTTTTAATACGCACCAGCGAAACCACGCCCAGGTAATTATCGAACCAGGAGTCGATAATCAGCGCCTGCAACGGGCCTTCCGGATCACCTTCCGGCGGCGGAATGTCGCGCACCAGACGTTCAAGAACGTCGGTCACACCTACGCCAGTTTTCGCCGAGCAGCGTACTGCGTCGGTGGCGTCGATACCGACGATATCTTCAATTTCTTCCGCTACGCGCTCAGGGTCAGCGGCCGGCAGGTCAATTTTGTTCAGTACCGGCACCACTTCCAGATCCATTTCCATGGCGGTGTAGCAGTTGGCCAGCGTTTGCGCTTCTACACCCTGCCCGGCGTCAACCACCAGCAGTGCGCCTTCACAGGCGGCAAGCGAGCGGGAAACTTCATATGAGAAGTCGACGTGGCCCGGGGTGTCGATAAAGTTAAGCTGATAGGTTTCACCATCAGATGCTTTGAAATCGAGCGTCACGCTCTGCGCTTTGATAGTAATACCGCGCTCACGCTCAAGATCCATCGAGTCGAGAACCTGCGCTTCCATTTCACGGTCAGACAGGCCACCGCAGATCTGGATAATACGGTCAGACAGCGTCGATTTACCGTGGTCGATGTGAGCTATGATTGAAAAGTTACGTATGTTCTTCATATAGAGTAATTATTGTGCCTTACGCCCGCCTGAGCAGGCTCTGAGAAGTCGCTGATCTGAGCTTAACGTCTGTTTAAGTGAAACGCCGCATTCTACACTACAACGCTGAGGCGAGGAAATGTTCATAGAGCAAGGATAGCGGGAACTGGAAACAACCTTACAAAGTCGGTGAAACTTTTGCCGGATGGCAGCATAAACGCCTTATCCGGCCTACGCCTGCATCTGAAAACGCGGTAGGCCTGATAAGCGCAGCGCCATCAGACAAAAATATCACTGCTGGGTTTCGACGCGAATAAGATCGGGCGGGAGGGCAACGTTCAGAATGACCGGCTGCCAGGCTTCACGTTCAGCAAGCTTACGGGAATATCCGCGGGCGATCAGGAATCCGCCCACGCCACCCAGTACAGCCCCGCTTAATGCCGCCAGATCCGAGCCAAATAGCACCTGGAACAGTGCCGCGAAAAGAAAGAGACCCGCCAGTGGAGACATATAAACCAGCATCGCCGATCCCAACAGGCTCCTCTCGGCAATGCCCAGCTCAACTTTTTGACCAGGGGCCAATGGCTCATCGCTGGGTACCACAATAGTATGTGTGGTCTGCGGTCCAAGTTTATTCAGCACGCGGCTCCCACACCCGGCCCGGGAAGCACAGCTGCTACATGACGCTTTCACATCACAGCTGACCGTCGCCAGACCATTTTGCCAGGAAACGACTGTTGCCCACTCTTTGATCATTGTGCGGCCCTGAACTTGATATTGTCCGCGATACGCTTCGCCGTTTGTGGTGGAAGCTCGCCCACTATCGTAATTTCCGCGTTATCACGCACGCTGGTGCTGACCGTTCTACGCCCGGTTCGCAGCAGTTGATCGGTGCTGTTTTGCGTCGCGCGGTTTACGTTCACGGAGAAACTGAACAGGCCATCCGAATAAAGGCGTGATTCAATCGGCATGTTATCCATGGTCGGCAGCGGGCGTCGACTGCTGGAGACCTCACTAAAGCCTTGCGGCAACCATGACGGGCTCCAGTTGAAGTTGGTTTTTTCACCCGCAGGAACCGACAGCAACGGCGGTAGATTAGCTTTCGCCAGCGTCTGCATGCTGTCGCTAACGCCGTTGTTTACGGTAAAGGCGATGACGCGGAACTGTTCCAGCGTTTCGCCATCACGATCGAGAAGATCGACACGCATCGGTAGCTTGGTCTCCGTGTCCATCCAGACGATATAGCTGTAACGGGTGCCGTCACGAGCGACAACGCGGATCACTTCACAGAGCCGATCAGCAATGCGGGTGCGGCCTACTGAGATAAAATCATAGTAGGGTGCAAGGCGTTTGAAGTCGGTATAAATCAGGGATGGCAGAGAGTCAACGATATAGTCGCCGTTCAGCGTGAACGGTTCGAGCCCAGGCTCGAAATAGCTAATTTCATTGCCACGTTGCACCACTTCCCGGCGCGGTCCATCCAATTGCAGCAGTTGTGCTAACGGACGGTTATCCTGGCGGGCATGGCGATAACGTAGGGATTCAACACCCTGTTTATTGATGCTGACAAATGACAGCTCATAGGTTAGCGACTGGCTGGCCAGATTCATCTGCTGCAACAACGCCCCGGACGCAGGATTGGCCGAGGCGTTTACAGAGAAGAACAGGCTACCAGCCACAAGTGACATGGCAAACCAAAGTTGCTTCATTACTGCGATTGCGTTCCTAAAGTTTGAATTCCTGGCACCTGCACAGCGGCTTGCTGTGTTTGCGCCTGCTCAAACTGAAGCTGTTCAGAGTGCAGTCGACGTTGCAGTTCGTAATCCTGCAACATGGCATTAATACGACGACGCTGCTCCTGTACCTGCTGTTGCTGACCGCCGCTGGCTGTCGCGTCAGAAGGTACACCCAGGCTTACCGGACTGGCTTTACCCATCATCGGTAATGTATTGAATACCGGCGTTTCGGGCTGCTGGGACGTTTCAGATTGACCATTATAGTGCTGGACGCCAACAATAACTGCAAGTGATACACACGCAGCCACGCCCATTTGGGTAAGCTGCGCGGCCCACGGACGCATTTTCTTCCAGAATGGCATTTTCTGCCACTGGTGCGGTGCTGGCTGGGCCTCAGGAATCAATGGCGCCGTCTGACGTACTGGCTCATCCTGGATGGCAGCCATTACGCGGGCGGAAATATCGAAATGGAGAACGTCGGCGGTATCACCTCGCATGGAATCGCGAATCAGGTGATAACTCTCCCAGGTTTTTTGCATTTCCGGGTCATGAGTTAGCTCTTTAAGCAACTCAGTATCCAGCGTTTCGCCATCCATTAAAGCGGAAAGTTTTTCTTTCTGCATGCCTAATACCTTTTCCAGTATCCCGCTATCGTCAACGCCTGATAAGCGGTTGAACTTTATTATCAATAGCTTCCCTCGCTCGGAAGATACGTGAACGCACCGTACCTACCGGACAATCCATGATAGCGGCTATCTCTTCATAGCTCAGGCCATCCAGCTCCCGCAAGGTTATTGCCATGCGTAAATCTTCCGGGAGGGACTCAATAGTTCGGAAAACTATCTGTCTCAGTTCTTCTGACAACATTAAGTTCTCAGGGTTCGAAATTTCTTTCAGTGCACCGCCACTTTCGTAGTTTTCTGCTTCAATCGCATCTATATCACTGGAAGGTGGACGACGCCCCTGAGCGACCAGGTAATTCTTCGCTGTATTGACTGCGATACGATACAGCCAGGTATAAAAAGCACTATCCCCCCGGAACGAGTCCAGCGCACGATAGGCCTTGATAAATGCTTCTTGTACTACATCGGGTACATCGCCCGACGGTACATAGCGAGAAACCAGACTCGCCACCTTATGCTGATAGCGGACTACCAGTAGGTTAAAGGCTTTCTGATCTCCCTTTTGGACCCGTTCTACCAGGACCTGGTCCGTTAACTGCTCGCTCATCCGAGGTAAAGTCTCCCCAAACCAAATTTCCACGCGCTGTCGAAACGCCACTCCATAAGCTTCACTATGAGCAAGCAAATGCTTAGAGTGCTCAAGTTTCGTAAAGTTCCGTTACGCATTTGTTTTTTGTTTGTCATGTTGTAGACAGGTCTTATCTCTCATTATAAGTCTACATAACCCGATCAACGCACTATCTGTAAGAAATGCCCATTTCACCGCTTGCAGAGTAACCCAACGGCCACTTTATTTCATCACATAATCTGATGCTAACGGCCTGCTTCACAAAATAATTTTGCTCATTTCATCCTCGTCTTACTTTTCTTTCATGTTTAGCCATTGCAACACATCTAAAAATAAAACGTGCAGTAACGCGCGTCGTGGTGCTATTGTGAGCAAACAATGTTTAGTAAATTAAACAAAAATCATGAATACAACTCCTGAATTATCCTGTGACGTGCTGATCATTGGCAGCGGAGCTGCCGGACTCTCACTGGCGCTGCGGCTGGCTGAGAAACATCAGGTTATTGTACTGAGCAAAGGTCCTGTTAGCGAAGGCTCGACGTTTTATGCTCAGGGCGGTATTGCCGCGGTTTTCGATGAAACCGACAGTATCGACTCCCACGTTGAAGATACACTGGTTGCCGGGGCCGGACTTTGCGATCGTCATGCGGTTGAATTTGTCGCCAGCAATGCCCGCACCTGTGTGCAGTGGCTTATCGATCAGGGCGTGTTGTTTGATACACAGGTTCAGCCCAACGGTGAAGAGAGTTATCACCTGACCCGTGAAGGTGGTCATAGCCATCGACGCATCCTGCATGCTGCGGATGCCACCGGTAAAGAAGTCGAAACCACCCTTGTCAGCCGGGCGCAAAATCATCCCAACATTCGGGTTCTTGAACGTAGCAATGCCGTAGACCTGATTGTCTCCGATAAGATCGGTCTGCCGGGAACGCGTCGGGTGGTCGGCGCCTGGATCTGGAACCGTAATAAAGAAGCTGTCGAAACCTGCCATGCGAAGTCAGTGGTGTTAGCTACCGGCGGCGCGTCAAAAGTGTATCAGTACACCACCAATCCTGATATCTCCTCGGGGGACGGGATTGCGATGGCCTGGCGCGCAGGATGTCGTGTCGCCAATCTTGAATTTAACCAGTTTCACCCAACTGCGCTGTATCATCCGCAGGCGCGCAATTTCCTGCTGACCGAGGCGCTGCGTGGCGAAGGCGCGCACCTGAAGCGCCCGGACGGCTCGCGCTTTATGCCCGATTTTGACGAGCGTGGCGAACTGGCTCCCCGCGATATTGTCGCCCGTGCCATTGACCACGAGATGAAACGCCTGGGCGCTGACTGCATGTTCCTCGACATCAGCCATAAACCGGAAGCATTTGTTCGTCAGCATTTCCCGATGATTTATGAAAAACTGCTGGGACTGGGCATCGATTTGACCAAAGAGCCGGTCCCTATCGTTCCTGCCGCGCACTATACCTGCGGCGGCGTGATGGTTGATGACTTTGGCCGCACGGACGTCGACGGTCTGTATGCCATCGGCGAAGTGAGTTACACCGGCCTGCATGGCGCCAACCGTATGGCGTCGAACTCATTGCTTGAGTGCCTGGTTTACGGCTGGTCAGCTGCTGAAGATATCGACAGGAGAATGCCTTACGCACGCGGTGTCAATACACTTCCCGCCTGGGATGAAAGTCGTGTGGAAAATCCGGATGAGTTGGTGGTGATTCAACATAACTGGCATGAACTGCGCTTATTTATGTGGGACTACGTCGGAATTGTGCGTACAACCAAGCGCCTGGAACGCGCTCTGCGCCGTATCACCATGCTGCAACAGGAAATCGACGAGTATTACGCTCATTTCCGCGTGTCGAACAATTTGCTGGAACTGCGCAACCTGGTGCAGGTTGCCGAGCTGATTGTACGCTGCGCCATGATGCGCAAAGAGAGTCGGGGCCTGCACTACACGCTGGATTATCCTGAACAACTTCCCGAGTCAGGCCCGTCCATCCTCTCACCGCTAAGTCATCACATAAACAGATAAAACGCCTGGGTCAGCGCCGTGTAACCTTCAGAGTAACGTTGGTCTGGCCCACGGATAACCAACCTGTCGCTAAAGCACTCCCCGGCCTGCGGGGAGAATGCCAACAATACACGATGCGGTAGCCGGGCCTCAGTTTCTGCCACATCCGTACGTAAACGCAAATGCCAGCCCATACTTAATGCCCGCTGGGTAAAGGCATTACCAATTTGTTCCGGCAGCACGACACAAAAAAAACCATCTTCTGTAATACTCCCCGCCGCCAGTGCCAGCAATGCTTCATGATCAAGTGCGGTCGTATAACGTGCCTGCTCGCGCTGCGGCGTGGCGCATTCCACTCCCTGTTCATAATAGGGTGGATTGCTGATAATCAAATCAAAACGCACGGTCTGGCGCGGTATCCATTGCTGCGCATCTGCTGTATGAACGCTGACGCGATGCCTCCACGGAGATTGCGCGATGTTCTCCTGCGCCTGCTGCGCAGCGTCAACATCAAGCTCCACGGCGTCAATGGTGACATTTTCATCAGTGCGCTGGGCCAGCATCAGCGCCAACAGGCCGCTTCCGGTACCAATATCCAGGATCCGTTTTACGCCCGCAACGGGGGCCCAGGCCCCTAATAAAATACCGTCCGTTCCGACTTTCATTGCACAACGATCATGTGCCACAAAAAACTGCTTAAATGTAAATCCATTACGTCTAAGTACGGATGTAGACTGGGGCATGAAGAACAACCTTCCTGGGAAAAAAAACGATAGCATAGGATAAAAACAATACCTGAGAAGCTATATCCATACAAACAGATGAAGATTGCAGCCGTAACGTCTATAATCAGCGCCCCACACAGAGGTAGAACATGACTGTAACGACTTTTTCCGAACTTGAACTCGATGAAAGCCTTCTGGATGCCCTCCAGGAAAAAGGTTTCACTCGCCCGACCGCCATTCAGGCTGCCGCCATTCCGCCTGCGCTCGATGGCCGTGATGTACTCGGTTCTGCGCCGACAGGCACCGGTAAAACGGCGGCATATTTGCTGCCAGCGTTGCAGCACCTGCTCGACTTCCCGCGTAAAAAATCTGGCCCGCCACGCATTTTAATTTTGACGCCGACGCGCGAACTGGCGATACAGGTTGCCGAACACGCCCGCGAACTGGCGAAGAATACGCATCTGGATGTCGCCACGATTACCGGCGGCGTGGCTTACATGAACCACATGGAAGTCTTTAGCGAAAACCAGGACATCGTGGTCGCTACCACCGGTCGTCTGCTGCAATACATCAAAGAAGAGAACTTCGACTGCCACGCGGTTGAAACGCTGATCCTCGATGAAGCAGACCGCATGCTGGACATGGGCTTTGCCCAGGACATCGAGCATATCGCTGGTGAAACCCGCTGGCGTAAGCAAACCATGCTGTTCTCCGCTACGCTGGAAGGCGATGCGATTAAAGATTTTGCCGAGCGTCTGCTGGAAGATCCGGTCGAAGTATCGGCGGATCCATCGACCCGCGAACGCAAGAAGATCCACCAATTTTACTACCGTGCCGATGACATCGAGCACAAAACGGCTTTGCTGATCCATCTGTTAAAACAGCCGGAAGCAACCCGTTCGATTGTTTTTGTACGTAAGCGTGAGCGTGTGCACGAACTGGCAGGCTGGCTGCGCCAGGCTGGCATTAATAACTGCTATCTCGAAGGCGAGATGGTACAGATTAAGCGTAACGAAGCGATCAAACGCCTGACCGATGGTCGTGTGAACGTACTGGTTGCGACCGATGTTGCCGCTCGCGGGATCGATATTCCTGACGTTAGCCATGTGTTTAACTATGACATGCCACGTAGTGGTGATGCCTATCTGCACCGCATTGGTCGCACAGGTCGCGCTGGCCGTAAAGGTACCGCGATTTCTCTGGTTGAAGCGCACGACCACCTGCTGCTTGGTAAAGCGAGCCGCTATATCGACGAACCTTTGAAAGCACGCGTTATTGACGAGCTGCGTCCGACGACTCGCGCACCAAGTGAGAAATCTAACGGCAAGCCGTCCAAGAAAGTACTGGCGAAGCGCGCCGAGCAAAAAGCCAAAGAAAAAGAGAAACCGCGCGTGAAGAAACGTCACCGCGACGCCAAAAATATCGGCAAACGTCGTAAGCCGAGCGGAACTGCTCCCCAGCAATCCGACAAAGAGTAAAACCGTATGCCGGGCCGTTTAGCCCGGCATTTTTTCATGCGTCGCAAAGCTCTCTTCAATACACTCAATAAACACCCGCATCGCCGGGCTAACGACTTTTCCAGCATGGTAACCGCACAATGCCGTAATTAACTCCGGCTGTTCGCTGAACGGTAACTCAACCAATTCCCCTGAACGGAGCTCCTTCTCAATGGTAAAACGCGGCAAAAAACTGACGCCAAGATTTGCCGATACGCAGTGCTTGATGCTCTCAATACTCCATAACTCAATCGTATTTTCCAGCGTAATCTGACGTTTACGCAGTAAGCCCTCGAAGCGTTGTCTGAAAATACATTGCGGCTCATTAATGATAAAGCTGCAGGGAATGTGCTGGTTATGCCGGGTGAAATCAACATGCTGCAGCAGAGGCGACGCAACCAGCGCCAGTGACTGATCGCCCAGCGCTATCATCTCCAGCGCATCGTCATTACCAACACGATAAAACACGCCCAGATCAACCTCATCACTAAGCAACGCATCGCGAATGACATAGCAGTTGAGCGACTGTAAGGACAACCGCACATGAGGCGCGCGTTGTTTAAAACGCTGTAATACCTGCGGCATTTTATACGCCAGCAGTGTTTCGCCGGTCGCAACGCGTAGCTCGCCGCTCGGCTGCGCATCCTGCTGCGCTGACTGGCGAATCGATGCCATCACGCGGGTCAGGTCGTGTATATGCGGCATCAACCGTTTACCCTCACTGGTGAGACACATTCTGCGGCCAATTTTTTCGAACAGCTGCACCGATAGCTCTTGCTCAAGCTGTTGAATATGAAACGTGACGGTCGATTGCGTACAGCAAAGTTTTTGCGACGCCCGCAGGAACGAGCCCTCTTCCACCACCGTTTTTAACGTAATAAACCGACGTAAATCCATCCGCACCAACCCATCGAAATTATCGAACCCAGAATGCAAAAACATTCATTTTTTTAAATGTTTTAACTCGGGTACTGTCTACCAAAACAGAGGAGATGACAAGTGACCCCCATGCTTTTAAGTGCATTCTGGACCTATACATTGATTACCGCGCTAACCCCCGGACCCAACAATATCCTTGCGCTCAGTGCTGCGACGTCACACGGTTTTCGCCAGAGTACGCGCGTGCTTGCCGGGATGAGTCTGGGCTTTTTAATCGTCATGCTGATGTGTGCCGGGATTTCGTTTTCGCTTGCCGCGATGGATCCGGCCATCATCCACTGGCTCAGTTGGGCAGGCGCGGCATATATCTTATGGCTGGCATTGAAAATCGCCACCAGCCCGGCGGCAAACGATAATTTGCAGTCCGAACCGATCGGCTTCTGGACGAGTTTTGGCTTGCAGTTTGTTAACGTCAAAATCATTTTGTACGGCATTACAGCGTTATCCACGTTTGTACTGCCCTATACGCAGGAAGCTCACTGGCTGATTGGGGTGAGTATTCTGCTGGCGCTGATCGGCACCTTTGGTAATGCATGTTGGGCGCTGGCAGGCCATCTTTTTCAGCGTCTCTTTCGCCGTTACGGCCGACAGTTGAATATCATTCTGGCGCTGCTGTTAGTTTATTGCGCAGTGAGAATTTTTTACTAACGGATATAAAAAAGCGGAAGACGCGCTGGCATCTTCCGCTTTTGATTCTCTGCTAAACGGGGTTATTCCCCGCGAGCCTTACAGGCTCTCAGTAAAGGTACGAGCAATAACGTCGCGCTGCTGTTCTGGGGTCAGAGAGTTGAAACGTACCGCATAACCAGACACACGGATGGTCAGCTGCGGATATTTTTCCGGATGCTTAACCGCATCTTCCAGCGTTTCGCGACGCAGAACGTTCACGTTCAGGTGCTGGCCACCTTCCACGCGGACTTCCGGCTGTACGTCTACCGGCACTTCACGGTATTCGATTTCACCCAGTTTGCTGACGGCAACGACGTCATCTGCATTGAAACCTGCTTTCGCAACGATGCAGCGTGCTTCGCCTTTTTCGCTGTCCAGCAGCCAGAAAGAGTTCAGCAGGTCGTCGTTTGCAGCTTTAGTAATCTGGATACCTGTAATCATTTGATGCCTCCCCGGCAAAATTATTTGATCTCGGTTGGCCGTCATCCGGCCAATTGGTAAAACCATTGTTGCTTGAGTGTATATATACCCCTCACACCCCCTTGAATCTTTGATTTAAATCAACAAAAACCACACATGAAAAGTGGTGATAGGTGGATTTTATTGTTTTACATCAACTTACGCCACGTACGCAGCTAAACTTTTTACATAAATTTTCAACTATCTTTAAGACCCAGGCCGTTGAGAAACGTAGAGAATTTTGCGACGTAGTAAGAAGCAGTTAAGCTAGAGGGATTGAAAATTCGCAGGAGAGCGAGATGGCCACCGAATTAACCTGGCACGATGTGCTGGCAGATGAGAAACAGCAGCCTTATTTTGTTAACACGCTACATACTGTCGCTGGCGAGCGTCAGTCGGGTATGACAATTTACCCGCCGCAAAAAGATGTGTTTAACGCTTTTCGCTTTACCGAACTTGGCGACGTGAAAGTCGTCATCCTGGGGCAGGATCCTTACCACGGTCCAGGCCAGGCACACGGTCTCGCGTTCTCTGTTCGTCCGGGTATTGCCACTCCCCCATCGCTGCTGAACATGTACAAAGAGCTGGAAGCGACGATTCCTGGCTTCACGCGCCCAACGCACGGCTATCTGGAAAGCTGGGCACGTCAGGGGGTGCTGTTACTTAATACCGTACTCACTGTCCGCGCCGGCCAGGCACATTCTCACGCCAGCCTGGGCTGGGAAACCTTTACCGATAAAGTCATCAGCTTGATTAATCAGCACCGTGAAGGCGTTGTTTTCCTGCTCTGGGGTTCACACGCACAAAAGAAAGGCGCGATTATTGATACCCAACGTCACCATGTGTTGAAAGCGCCGCATCCGTCACCGCTCTCAGCACATCGCGGTTTCTTTGGCTGCAATCACTTTGTACTGGCCAATGAATGGTTGGAACAACGAGGTGAAAAACCGATTGACTGGACGCCGGTGTTACCAGCAGAAAGCGAGTAAAAAAATGCCAGCGATTCGCTGGCATTTTTATTATCAGGCTTTGTTCTGACGCCACCACTCCGCGAGCAGTACGCCGGTTGCCACAGATACGTTGAGCGTTTCAACGTTACCCGTACCGTCAATCGCCACGCACAGGTCGTCAGCTGAGCATGCCGCTTCCGGCAGCGCTTCACGCTCGCGCCCTAATACCAGCACCATTTTTTCCGGCAGCGTGGTAGTAAACAACGGTTTGCCTTTCACGCTTGAGGTCATCACTACCGTGTAACCTGCCTTACGGAAGTCGTCCAGCACATCGACAATGCTGTCACCGGTGATCGGCTGAACGTGCTCTGCGCCACCTTCAGCGGTACGGATTGCCGCACCTGATTCCAGCAGCGCCGCGTCCTGTACCACCACGCCTTTCACACCAAAGTGGGCGCAGCTACGCATCATTCCGCCCAGGTTGTGCGGGTTAGCGATGTCTTCCAGAGCCAGTACGCAATCCTGCGCCCCAGCCTGACCCACCCACTGCTTAACAGTGGTACCGTTACGTTTTTTGATCAGGAAACAAACACCGCCATGGTGCTCAGTACCGGAGGCTTTCGCCAGCTCAGCTTCATCAACCACGTGATAGGCTTTGCGGTTTGCCGCCATCCAGCGTAATGCTTCTTTAAAGCGTGGGGTTACGCTCTGCACAAACCAGGCGCGAACAATAGCGTCCGGGCGACTCTGGAACAGAGCCTGACAAGCATTCTCACCGTAAACGCGGGTTTCTTCCGCGCGCTGACGACGTAAGACTTCAGGATCGATAAAACTCTTGCCGCTAATACCGCCATGATCGGCTTTATCCGCAACATCATCATTCGGTGCGCGGGACACGGTACGCCATGGTGAATCTTCACGTCTGCGATCGCGTTCTGCATCGCGGTCACGACCACGTTCACGGCCGCGTTCGCTGTTCGGACCCTTTCTGTCATCACGGGCAGGGCGACGACCGCCTTCGGCTCGGGAAGTACCGGGGCGTCCGCCGCCTTTACCAGTACGTGGATTTTGGGTGCGTTTATCCGAGTCATCGTCACTGCGGACGTACATCACTTTGACCTTGCCGTTTTTGTTCTTCAGTTCGTCGCTCATGTTTTTCTCCACCTGCTCTGCGCGAAGCGCGCAGATTACCCGATGTGCACGTCGTTAGCCATTATTTCATTTAAAAGCTAAGGACTATTGTACTCATTGAATAAAACGCATTGTTGTTTAGAACAGACTCCCCGATAATATGTAACATAATAGAAACATACTGGCGTCACTGCCATGAAGTCCACACTACTCATCCAGAGGTTAGTTATGAATACCGTTTGTACCAGCTGCCAGGCTATCAACCGCATTCCCGACGATCGTGTCCAGGAAGCGGCTAAATGCGGACGCTGTGGTCACGACCTGTTTGATGGGGAGGTGATCAATGCGACCGGTGAAACACTGGATAAACTGTTAAAAGACGATCTCCCGGTGGTGGTTGATTTTTGGGCCCCCTGGTGCGGGCCATGCCGTAACTTTGCCCCAATTTTTGAAGATGTCGCGGAAGAGCGTAGCGGTAAAGTGCGTTTTGTTAAAGTGAATACGGAAGCCGAGCGTGAACTCAGCGCCCGCTTCGGTATCCGCAGTATTCCGACCATCATGATCTTCAGAAAAGGTGAAATCGTCGACATGCTCAATGGCGCCGTCCCTAAGGCACCGTTTGATAGCTGGCTTAACGAATCACTATAATCTCTGCGGGGCGCATCTTGTGCCCCGTTTTCACCTCTGCGACAATAGCGTTTTTCGACGTGTTCCCCCATGACCGATAACGCAGTTCTTCAGTTACGCGCTGAGCGCCTCGCGCGCGCCACCCGTCCTTTCCTCGCCCGAGGTAACCGTATTCGTCGCTGCCAGCGCTGCCTGCTGCCGCTAAAGCTCTGCTTATGCGCAACGTTAGTACCGTCTGAGGCCAAAAGCCGTTTTTGTCTGGTCATGTTTGATACCGAGCCAATGAAGCCCAGCAATACGGGACGTTTAATCGCCGATATTTTGCCAGATACCGCGGCTTTTCAGTGGTCACGCACCGAACCGCCGCAGGCGCTGCTTGATCTGGTGAAAAATCCTGATTACCAGCCGATGGTCGTGTTCCCGGCGTCCTATGCGGGCGAAGAGCGCGAAGTGATTTTCACGCCGCCAACCGGTAAACCACCATTGTTTATCATGCTCGATGGCACCTGGCCGGAAGCGCGTAAAATGTTCCGCAAAAGCCCGTACCTCGACCACCTGCCGGTGATCTCCGTTGATTTATCGCGCCTTTCTGCTTATCACCTGCGTGGTATTCACGCCGAAGGGCAATACTGTACTGCCGAAGTGGCTATCGCTTTGCTGGATCTGGCTGGTGATACGCAAGCTGCGGAAGGGTTAAGCGATCACTTCACTCGCTTTAAAACCCGTTACCTGGCAGGAAAAACCCAACATCAGGGGAGCGTCACAGCAGACTCCACAGAAAGCGTTTAAAATCATTCGGTCACTGGAGTCATTAAGGAAGCCGATATGAGTCAACGTGGTCTGGAAGCACTACTGCGACCGAAATCCATTGCGGTGATTGGGGCGTCGATGAAGCCTAACCGCGCGGGTTACCTGATGATGCGTAATCTGCTTGCCGGCGGTTTCAATGGGCCAGTTCTACCGGTGACGCCCGCCTGGAAAGCGGTATTGGGTGTACTGGCCTGGCCCAATATCAGTAGCTTGCCTTTTAGCCCCGACCTCGCCGTATTGTGCACCAATGCCAGCCGTAACCTGGCATTACTCGAAGCGCTTGGCGAGAAAGGCTGTAAAACCTGCATTATTCTTTCGGCTCCCGCGGCCCAACATGCAGAACTGTTGGCCTGCGCCTCACGCTATAAAATACGCCTGCTGGGTCCCAACAGTCTGGGACTTCTCGCCCCCTGGCAGGGACTTAACGCCAGCTTTTCCCCCGTCCCGATTAAGCGCGGCAAGCTGGCTTTTATCTCTCAATCCGCGGCCGTATCCAATACCATACTCGACTGGGCACAGCAGAGAGAAATGGGCTTTTCTTACTTCATCGCGCTGGGTGACAGCCTGGATATCGACGTTGATGAACTACTGGATTACCTGGCGCGCGACAGCAAAACCAGCGCGATATTGCTCTATCTCGAACATTTGAGCGATGCCCGGCGCTTTGTCTCTGCCGCCCGTAGCGCCGCGCGCAACAAACCCATTCTGGTGATTAAGAGTGGCCGTAGCCCGGCAGCGCAGCGTTTACTGCACACCAGCGCCGGAATGGACCCAGCCTGGGACGCAGCTATCCAGCGCGCCGGTTTATTGCGAGTACAAGACACTCACGAGCTGTTCTCAGCGGTCGAAACCCTGAGTCACATGCGCCCGCTGCGTGGTGACAGGCTGATGATCATCAGTAACGGCGCCGCACCTGCCGCACTGGCATTGGATGAGCTATGGTCGAAAAATGGCAAACTCGCCACGCTGAGTGAAGATACCTGTCAGAAATTACGCGATGCGCTACCAGCCCATGTTGATATCGGCAACCCGCTGGATCTGCGTGACGATGCCAGTAGCGAACACTATGTAAAAGCCCTGGATATTTTGCTCGCCAGTCAGGACTTCGACGCGCTGATGGTGATTCATTCGCCCAGCGCCGCCGCCCCCGGGACCGAAAGCGCACAAGCGTTGATCGAAGCAGTAAAGCAGCATCCACGAGGGAAATTTATCTCCTTACTGACCAACTGGTGCGGGGAGTTTTCTTCTCAGGAAGCCCGTAGGCTATTTAGCGAAGCAGGGTTGCCCACCTACCGTACGCCGGAAGGGACCATCACCGCGTTTATGCATATGGTCGAGTATCGGCGTAACCAGAAGCAACTGCGAGAAACGCCTGCGCTACCGGACTACCTGACCACTAACACCGCCGAGGCGCATAATCTGTTACAGCAGGCGATTGCCGAAGGGGCCACATCGCTGGATACCCATGAAGTGCAGCCGATTTTACAAGCTTATGGCTTACACACGCTCCCGACCTGGATCGCCAGCGACAGCGCGGAAGCTGTGCATATCGCAGAGCAGATCGGCTATCCGGTGGCGCTCAAGCTGCGTTCACCTGATATCCCGCATAAGTCGGAAGTTCAGGGGGTAATGCTCTACCTGAGAACGGCAACAGAGGTACAGCAGGCCGCGAACGCGATTTTTGATCGGGTGAAAATGGCCTGGCCGCAGGCGCGCATCCACGGTTTATTAGTGCAAAGCATGGCGAATCGCGCTGGCGCGCAGGAGCTTCGCGTCGTCGTTGAACACGATCCGGTATTTGGCCCGCTGATTATGCTGGGTGAAGGTGGGGTTGAGTGGCGACCAGAAGAGCAAGCCGTGGTGGCATTGCCGCCATTGAACATGAATCTGGCGCGTTATCTGGTGATCCAAGGGATCAAAAATAAGAAGATCCGCGCTCGTAGCGCACTACGCCCACTGGATATCGCCGGACTAAGCCAGCTTCTGGTGCAGGTATCCAACCTGATCGTCGATTGTCCGGAAATTCAGCGTCTGGATATCCATCCGCTGCTGGCCTCCGCCGGTGAATTTACCGCGCTGGATGTCACGCTGGACATTGCCCCCTTCACAGGCGATAACGAAAGCAGATTGGCTGTACGTCCCTACCCTCATCAGCTTGAAGAGTGGGTGGAGTTGAAGAACGGCGAGCGCTGCCTGTTCCGCCCCATTTTGCCAGAGGATGAACCTCATCTGCAGCAGTTCATTTCTCAGGTAACAAAAGAAGATCTTTATTATCGCTATTTTAGTGAGATCAACGAATTTACCCATGAAGATTTAGCCAATATGACACAGATCGACTACGATCGTGAAATGGCCTTTGTCGCTGTGCGTTGTAGAGATAATCATGAAGAGATCCTCGGCGTGACGCGAGCTATCTCGGATCCTGATAACGTAGATGCCGAGTTTGCCGTCCTGGTTCGTTCTGATCTCAAAGGACTTGGACTGGGTCGCCGATTGATGGAAAAATTAATTGCCTATACCCGAGATCACGGACTTAGACGTTTGAATGGTATTACGATGCCAAACAATCGCGGTATGGTCGCCCTGGCCCGGAAACTAGGGTTCGTTGTTGACGTCCAACTCGAAGAGGGGATTGTTGGGCTAACGCTTAATCTGGCCCAATTTGAGGAATCGTGAGTAAGGTACTGGAAATGTTGACCACATTAATGGGTACTGGTGGTATCATTGCCCGCTTATGTCGTCTGCATAGCACAGAGGACCCTTCAATGAACAGAGAAGAAATGCACTGTGATGTTGTCAAAATTTAAGCGTAATAAACATCAACAACACCTTGCCCAACTACCCAAGATTTCTCAGTCAGTTGATGATGTAGATTTCTTTTATGCTCCCGCTAATTTCAGGGAGACTCTGCTGGAAAAAATAGCCAGCGCGACGCGACGGATCTGCATTATTGCGCTGTACCTGGAACAGGATGACGGTGGCAAAGGCATACTCGACGCGCTCTATGCGGCAAAACGGCAGCGTCCTGAACTGGATGTCCGGGTGCTTGTCGACTGGCACCGAGCCCAGCGCGGGCGCATTGGTGCTGCGGCATCAAATACCAACGCTGACTGGTATTGCCGCATGGCGCAAGAAAACCCTGGTATCGATATTCCTGTCTATGGCGTGCCGATTAACACGCGCGAAGCCCTTGGCGTTCTGCATTTCAAAGGCTTTATCATCGATGACAGCGTCCTGTATAGCGGCGCCAGCCTGAACGATGTTTATCTGCATCAGCATGATAAATATCGCTACGACCGTTATCAGTTGATTCGCAACGCGCAAATGGCCGATATCATGTTCAATTGGGTGGCGCAAAACCTGATGAATGGTCGCGGCGTTAATCGTCTTGATGATATCAATCGCCCTAAAAGCCCGGAAATTAAAAACGACATTCGCTTGTACCGTCAGGAACTGCGGGATGCGTCATTCCATTTTCAGGGGGATGCGGATAATGAACAGCTTTCTGTTACGCCGCTGGTTGGACTCGGAAAATCCAGTCTGTTAAATAAGACTATTTTCCACCTCATGCCCTGCGCAGAGCACAAACTCACAATTTGTACCCCTTATTTCAATCTGCCCGCCATACTGGTGCGCAATATCATTCAGCTGCTGCGTGAAGGGAAAAAGGTCGAAATCATTGTCGGTGATAAAACTGCCAACGACTTTTACATCCCGGAAGATGAGCCTTTTAAAATCATCGGCGCGCTGCCTTATCTGTATGAAATTAATCTGCGCCGTTTTCTGAGCAGACTGCAATATTATGTGAATACCGATCAGTTGGTCGTGCGCTTATGGAAAGATGATGACAACACTTATCATCTGAAAGGCATGTGGGTTGATGATAAATGGATGCTGCTCACCGGCAACAACCTTAATCCTCGAGCCTGGCGTCTGGATCTGGAAAACGCCATCCTTATCCACGATCCTAAGCAAGAGCTGGCGCCCCAGCGCGATAAAGAGCTGGAGCTTATCCGCACGCATACCACCGTGGTGAAGCACTACCGCGACCTGCAAAGCATTGCTGACTATCCAGTCAAGGTGCGCAAGCTCATCCGTCGACTACGCCGTATTCGTATCGACAGATTAATTAGCCGTATTCTGTAACCAAGACCCCGTCCAGTGACGGGGTTTTTCCTATGGAGGCAACGGTGCGCCTGTTTATTCTTACCAGTGTCCTGGCTATTTCGGGCTGCAGCCACATGGCAAACGACCGCTGGAGCGGACAAGACAAAGCTCAACACTTTATCGCCTCCGCCATGCTTGCCGCAGCCGGCAATGAATATGCCCAGCATCAGGGTTACAGCCGCGATCGCAGTGCGGCTATTGGTTTGATGTTCTCAGTCAGCCTGGGCGCATCAAAAGAGCTGTGGGACAGCCGCCCCGCTGGGAGCGGCTGGAGCTGGAAGGACTTTGCCTGGGATATAGCGGGCGCCTCAACCGGCTATGCAGTCTGGCAACTGGCACATCATTAGAGGCGCAGCCCTTTCCCCTTGCCATGCAGCATCAGCGATACTAAAAATGCGATGACTGCCAGCGCGGTAACGTACCAGAAGAATGTCGTTTCCATACCGATGGATTTCAGGGATAAGGCAACATATTCGGCTGAACCACCAAACAGGGCATTCGCCACCGCATAAGATAACCCAACCCCCAGGGCGCGCACCTGCGCCGGAAACATCTCAGCCTTCAGAATGCCGCTGATAGACGTATAGAAACTCACGATCAACAAGGCACACATTACCAGAGCAAACGCCATATACGGAGACGTCACGTTTTGCAACGCTGTCAGAATGGGAACGGTAAAAATCGCGGCTAATGCGCCAAAGCATAGCATGGAAGTACGTCTGCCAATTTTATCTGACCAAGCGCCAAACAATGGTTGCACCAGCATGAATACACACAGTGCCGCCGTCATAATCCCGCTGGCTACGTTGGCATGCATACCGGCGGTGTTAACCAGGTACTTCTGCATATAGGTTGTGAAGGTGTAAAAACACAGCGAGCCAGCAGCGGTAAAGCCAAGCACCATGACAAAGGCTTTGCGATTACGCCACAGACCTTTCAGAGAGCCTGCTTCTTTTAACGCACGAACATCCTGTTTCGAGGTTTCATCCAGCTGACGACGCAGCCATAGCGCGACAATAGCCAGCACTGCACCCAGCGCAAATGGAATACGCCATCCCCACTCTCTGAGCGCAGAGTCTTCTAACGTTTGCTGCAAAATGACCACAACCAGCAATGCCAGTAGCTGCCCGCCAATTAACGTTACGTACTGGAATGAAGCATAAAAACCTTTCTTACCTTCAATAGCCACTTCACTCATGTAGGTAGCGCTGGTCCCGTATTCACCGCCGACAGACAGCCCCTGAAATAATCTGGCCAGCAGCAGTAGCGCAGGAGCCCAGGTACCTATCGTTTCATACCCCGGAAGACAAGCAATCACCAACGATCCCATACACATCATACAAACTGACAACAGCATGGATTTTTTACGCCCGTGCTTATCGGCGATGCGACCAAACAACCATCCGCCGATAGGGCGCATCAGAAAGCCTGCGGCAAAAACGCCGGCAGTTTGTAAAAGTTGGGTGGTGGTGTTCCCAGAGGGAAAAAAGATGTGTGCAAAATAGAGAGAGCAGAAAGAGTAGATATAGAAATCAAACCATTCGACCAGATTCCCTGATGATGCTCCAACAATCGCCCAAATACGGCGACGAGTATCGCCATCTGTCAGCGCTCCGTTCTCAGTTACACTGCTATCAGCCATTCGAATTATACCCCTGCCAAGGATCGCGTGAATTTATTAATGCTAGTTGTGTCTTTTTTGGTAAATTAAATGTTATATAATTGTTATAATTAATTATGAGATATAAGTCACGGTTTTAATTAGCAGAGAAAGGATTCAGATATGTTTGAGGAAATAGAGTCGAAGGTCGGATAAGGCATCCGGCAGGTTTCATTTCGTACAGAC
>NZ_SZXG01000030.1:0-84295 GCF_005281305.1 Citrobacter sp. wls706
GGGATGATCCCGTGGCTGCTGGTGGCGGAACTGCTGTGCCTGAAAGGACAGTCGCTGGGTGAACTGGTCCGTGACCGGATGGCGGCATACCCGGCGAGTGGAGAAATAAACAGTACGCTGGCAGAGCCTGCAGCAGCGATTGCACGCGTGGAGCAGCACTTTTCCCGTGAGGCGCTGACGGTGGACAGAACGGATGGCATCAGCATGTCGTTTGTCGACTGGCGTTTCAATTTACGCTCTTCCAATACCGAACCGGTGGTGCGCCTGAACGTGGAATCGCGCGGCGATGAGCAACTTATGCGAAGTAAAACAGAAGAAATACTCAGAATTTTAAAGTAATGTTCAAGTATAAGGCTGTGTCGAAATCATAGCCTTTGTTTTTTTTAAGGTTTCATCAGATGGATTATTTCTTAGGATGAATCATAGCATAGCAATAATTCTGAGTGTTTATAATTCAGAAAAACCAGATTATTTGCATCAAAGTCTTTCTAGCCTTTTCTCTCAAACTATGAAAGCAGATATTTACCTCTATATTGATGGGAGGGTTAATAAGTCTCTTGAAAGTGTGATCGAGAGTTTTGAAACTGAACCTAATTTCTATGTTGTGCGTGGAGAAGAAAATAAGGGGCTGGCTTTTGCGCTGAATACACTTATCGATGTGGCTTTAATTCGAGGTTATCGATATATTGCAAGGATGGATACGGATGATGTCTCACGCTTAAACCGTATCGAAATACAGTTTAGGTTCATGGAGGAAAGACCTGATATTGACGTACTGGGCGGATATTGCCATGAATTTGGTAGTGAGTACGCACTTGAATTGAAGAAAGTACCGCTCGAACATGATGATCTTAAAACATACAGTATAATCCGTTGCCCATTTATACATCCAACGGTGATGTTTAGAAGTTCAGTTTTCAAAGATGGGATTCGTTACCCTTTAGATACAAAATTTACTGAGGATATGGCGTTGTGGTTTTGCCTCCTTGAAAAAGGATATCGTTTTCATAATATCCCTGAGGTGTTGCTGGACTACAGGCTTAATGATAGCACTTTTTCAAGACGAAGAGGAATTGGGAAAGCAATAAGTGAGTTCTCTGTTCGCTTCAAGTATATGTTTAAACTAAAAGAGGCTAGTTTTAAGAGGTTTATTATTCTGATTATTAAATTCTTTTTTCATGTTTTACCTTTGTTTTTAATTCGCTATGCTTATAAAAGACATCGCTGAGTCTGTGATGGATATAAAAATTTATAAAATGAAGATTGTAAAATGAAAAGTATAGAACATCGAAATAATTGTTTTGATATAATTAGATTGTTTGCAGCAATTACTGTCATTATCTCCCATCAATACTCTCTTTCTGGGATGTCTGAGCCAATTTTTCTTGGCATGAGTACCTACGGAGGTGTGGCGGTTATTGTTTTTTTTGCTATCTCGGGGTTCTTGATTTCCAAATCTTGCATGAGAAGTAAAGGGTTTGTTTCATATATGTTAAAGCGTGCAAGGAGAATATTCCCAGCGTTATTGCCATGCGCGATTTTTATGTATCTAGTGTTAGGTGTGTACTTAAAGTGGGGAGACTTATCTTCTTATATTAATATATCAATTCTGAAAAATATTATTAGCGTTGTAACCATCCAGGGTGCACCGCCTCACACAGGTATATTTGAGGGTTTTATTCACCCATACTCTCTTAACGATAGTTTATGGACATTACCACTTGAGTTTTTATGTTATCTTCTTTTGGGGATGGTGTTTTTTTTATTTAAAAATTCTTTAAAAGCAATGTTGATTGCTTTCGTAGTGCTCTTTATTATATCTATTTATTTACTTTTCAACAAAACAGCAATAGTTTTTTTTGGTGTGGTTTTACAAGCGTTCCCGGTGAGAGCTTTATCCTTTTTTACTGGAGCTATAATGGCTCTCACGATAAATTATTGGAGTGATAAAAAAACAAAGCAATATATATTAATAATATCATTTACTATTCTTTTTTCTGTCGCTTATAAAAATGAAATTAATGTGTTGGGGTATGTTTTATTATCAACAATTACGATAGTTATTGGCTGTTCATTTAAAGATAGAATAATTTCTGGTCGATTTGATTATTCATATGGGATATATATATATTCTTTCCCTGTCCAACAATTTATTATAAATAAATTTCACTTTGAATTTTATTTCGGGATGTTTGTTAGTATCATTGTGTCACTTTTTTTTGGATTCCTTTCATGGCATTTTGTTGAGTCGAAATTTGTTAAAGTGAATAAATCATATGTGAAAAAACATGATGTGTTGGGGCAGAGCACTTAATACTTACTTAATATAGTATTTAGTTTGCTTCTATCATTTTATATCTGAGTTGAGTTAACATCTAAGCCACATTCAAGCCGCGCATATGTCGCGCGGTGACCACACCTGACAGGAGTATGTAATGTCCAAGCAACAGATCGGCGTCGTCGGTATGGCAGTGATGGGGCGCAACCTGGCGCTCAACATCGAAAGCCGTGGTTATACCGTCTCCATCTTCAACCGTTCCCGCGAAAAAACTGAAGAAGTTGTTGCCGAGAACCCGGGTAAGAAACTGGTTCCTTATTACACGGTGAAAGAGTTCGTCGAGTCTCTTGAAACCCCGCGTCGTATCCTGTTAATGGTGAAAGCGGGCGCTGGCACCGATGCTGCTATCGATTCCCTGAAGCCGTACCTTGATAAAGGCGACATCATCATTGATGGCGGCAACACCTTCTTCCAGGACACCATTCGTCGTAATCGCGAACTGTCTGCTGAAGGCTTTAACTTCATCGGTACCGGTGTTTCCGGCGGTGAAGAGGGGGCCCTTAAAGGTCCTTCCATCATGCCTGGTGGCCAGAAAGAAGCGTATGAGCTGGTTGCGCCGATCCTGACTAAAATCGCAGCCGTTGCCGAAGATGGTGAGCCTTGTGTGACCTATATCGGCGCTGACGGCGCAGGTCATTACGTGAAAATGGTTCACAACGGTATTGAATACGGTGACATGCAGCTGATCGCTGAAGCCTATTCTCTGCTGAAAGGCGGTCTGAACCTGTCTAACGAAGAACTGGCTACCACCTTCACCGAGTGGAACGAAGGTGAGCTGAGCAGCTACCTGATCGACATCACCAAAGACATCTTCACCAAAAAAGATGAAGAAGGTAAATACCTGGTTGACGTGATTTTGGATGAAGCAGCGAACAAAGGCACCGGTAAATGGACCAGCCAGAGCTCTCTGGATCTGGGCGAACCGCTGTCGCTGATCACCGAGTCTGTATTCGCGCGCTACATCTCTTCTCTGAAAGACCAGCGTGTTGCAGCATCTAAAGTACTGTCTGGCCCGCAGACTAAGCTGGCTGGCGATAAAGCGGAGTTTGTTGAAAAAGTACGTCGCGCGCTGTATCTGGGCAAAATCGTCTCCTACGCGCAGGGCTTCTCTCAACTGCGTGCTGCGTCTGATGAGTACAACTGGGATCTGAACTACGGCGAAATCGCGAAGATCTTCCGCGCAGGATGCATCATTCGTGCACAGTTCCTGCAGAAAATCACAGACGCGTACGCTGAAAACAAAGGCATTGCCAACCTGCTGCTGGCACCGTACTTTAAAAACATCGCCGACGAGTACCAGCAGGCGTTGCGTGATGTCGTGGCCTACGCGGTGCAGAATGGTATTCCGGTACCGACATTCTCCGCTGCTGTAGCCTACTACGACAGCTACCGTTCTGAGGTACTGCCGGCGAACCTGATTCAGGCTCAGCGTGACTACTTCGGTGCGCACACCTATAAACGTACTGATAAAGAAGGTGTGTTCCATACCGAATGGCTGGATTAATCTGAAATAGCCAGCTACTAAAGCCAGGCCCGGAGCGCTCCTCCGGGCTTTTTTATTGAGCAAAACAGTATGTATCGGGAGCGTAAGTAGGGGGATTGAGCGGAATAGCGATATAATATAGGTATTCCAGCTTACTGTCCCGCCTTGACAGTTCAGCGATATCAGAGGTAAAAACCTAACAGTTGTTTCGATTGTTGCGAAATGTATTCTCTCAAAACGTTTAACCAAAAGAAGTCAGATCAAATGAAAATAACTATTTCAGGAACAGGTTATGTCGGTCTTTCAAACGGTATTTTGATTGCCCAAAATCACGAAGTAGTCGCGCTGGACATTGTGCAGGCTAAAGTGGATATGCTTAACAGGAAGCAATCCCCCATTGTTGATAAAGAGATAGAAGAGTATCTATTAACGAAAAATCTTAATTTTCGCGCAACAACCGACAAGCAAGATGCTTACAAAAATGCCGATTATGTCATTATAGCTACACCGACCGATTACGATCCTAAAACCAACTATTTTAATACCTCTAGCGTGGAGTCAGTCATCCGTGATGTGTTGGAAGTGAATCCACAGGCAGTGATGATTATTAAATCAACCATCCCGGTTGGTTTTACCCAGTCAATTAAAGAACGTTTGGGAACAGATAATATCATTTTCTCGCCGGAGTTCTTGCGAGAAGGGAAAGCGCTTTATGACAACCTTCATCCATCACGTATTGTGATTGGCGAGTGTTCTGAACGAGCTAAACGATTTGCAGCGTTATTGCAGGAAGGCGCAGTAAAACAAAACATTCCAACGCTATTTACAGACTCCACTGAAGCTGAAGCAATTAAGCTTTTTGCTAATACTTATCTAGCTATGCGTGTAGCATATTTTAATGAGTTAGACAGCTACGCTGAGAGCTTAGGTCTAAATGCCCGGCAAATTATTGAGGGTGTATGTCTGGATCCGCGTATTGGTAATCATTACAACAATCCATCCTTTGGCTACGGTGGCTACTGCTTACCGAAAGATACCAAGCAACTGCTGGCCAACTACGAATCGGTGCCGAATAACATCATCGGTGCAATCGTTGATGCTAATCGTACGCGTAAAGACTTTATTGCTGACTCTATCCTCGCGCGCAAGCCGAAGGTGGTGGGCGTATACCGCCTGATCATGAAGTCTGGCTCGGATAACTTCCGCGCCTCCTCTATTCAGGGGATCATGAAGCGTATTAAGGCCAAGGGCGTACCCGTTATTATTTATGAACCCGTCATGGAAGAGGATGAATTTTTCCACTCTCGGGTAATCCGCGATCTTAACGCGTTCAAAAATGAAGCGGATGTTATTATTTCTAATCGTATGACGTCAGAATTGGCTGATGTTGCAGAAAAAGTGTATACCCGCGATTTGTTCGGCAGTGATTAATTACTATCTTCTCTAAAAAGGCCTTATTAAAGGCCTTTTTACATTAAACAGGTTAGTAATTAAACGTTGTAGAAGTTACGATACCAGTCAACAAAGTTCTTAACCCCATCTTTAACCGTAGTTTCAGGTTTAAATCCAATAACATCATACAGTGCTTTAGTATCCGCGCTGGTTTCCAGTACATCACCGGGCTGTAGCGGTAGCATATTTTTCGTAGCTTCTATACCCAGCGCATCTTCCAGCGCCTTGATATAATCCATCAGTTCTACCGGTGCACTATTGCCGATATTGTAGACGCACCAGGGGGCAATGCTGGCTGCAGGTGTACCGGTTTCAACAGTCCAGTGGGCGTTTGCTTGCGGAATAACATCCTGCAGGCGAATGATTGCTTCTGCGATATCATCAATATAGGTAAAGTCACGCTTCATTTTGCCGTAGTTATAGACGTCAATACTTTTCCCTTCCAGCATCGCTTTGGTGAACTTGAACAACGCCATATCCGGGCGGCCCCAAGGACCGTACACGGTAAAGAAACGCAGGCCTGTGGTGGGTAATCCGTACAGATGGGAATAGGTATGGGCCATCAGCTCATTGGCTTTTTTGGTTGCCGCATACAGGGATACGGGGTGATCGACGGAATCATCCGTTGAAAAGGGCATTTTGCGATTCAGACCATATACCGAGCTGGAAGAGGCATAGAGTAAATGCTGAATTTTATTATGCCGACAACCTTCCAGTATGTTCAGAAAACCTGTGAGATTTGAGTCTGCGTAAGCGTGCGGATTTTCGATTGAATAACGTACGCCAGCCTGTGCGGCGAGATGAATTACACGATCAACGTGCTCGGATGTGAAGAGTGCTGACATGCCTTCCCGGTCAGCTAAATCAATCTTATGAAAATGGAAATCGGGGTGTACCAGCAGCTCCAGACGGGCCTGCTTAAGGCTCACGTCGTAGTAATCGTTCAGATTATCGATACCGACGACTTGATGGCCAGCCTCAAGGAGGCGTTTGCTAACATGGAAGCCGATGAAACCAGCGGCCCCCGTAACCAGGTATTTCATGTTCGTTCCTCTTTTCGGCTAAAAAGCAGCCAGACACCAGCGAATATTGCTAAAAATGGGATGATACCGATAGATGGCTAAAAAGCTAATTGTTATCTCTTTTTACTCTTGTCGTTTTACTGATTAGAATGCAAATATTCATGGCGTGAATTTTATGCAGTGACAATGAAAAGTAGACTATATCGACTGTCTGGCATGGGACCCGTTGAGTGAAATAATTTACTCAGGAGGAGGCTTGTGTATTGACACTGCTGTTTGACCTTTTTCCTTCTTCAGTAGTGATTGAAATACCAATCAAATTCTCTCAAACAATTTGATTTTTTTATCATTAATCCTATGGCATTGCCTCAAATAATAGCTAAACTAATTCGAGTTTAAGTCTTTCCTCATTCAGAGTTTAGGGTATTTATGTCTGTAGGTGATAACAAAATATCTGGACGCAGCAACGATCCGGATCAGATTGATCTTATTGATTTATTAATACAATTATGGCGTGGTAAAGTAACGATAATTGTCTGTGTGGTTGTCGCGATTGTGTTGGCCGTGGGATACCTGGCCGTTGCGAAAGAGAAATGGACATCAACTGCAATTATCACGCAACCGGATGTTGGGCAGATAGCCGCATACAACAATGCCTTGAATGTATTGTATGGTGCAAGTGCGCCTGCATCGCTTCAAATGAATGTGATTGGGCGTTTTAGTACCGCGTTTTCTGCATTAGTTGAAACATTGGACAATCAAGAAAAATCGGAAAAACTGACTATTGAGCAGTCAGTAAAAGGCCAGCAATTACCATTGGTTGTCTCTTATGTAGGGGATTCTGCGGAAAGGGCGCAGCGCCAGCTTTCTGAATACATCCAACAAATTGATGACAAAGTCGCCAAAGAGATGGTTGTTGATCTGGCAGATAATATTCAATTACGAACAACAGCGCTTACAGACTCGCTGAAAACCCAAGAGGTTATTGCTCAGGAGCAAAAAGATTTGCGCATCAAGCAAATCCAGGAAGCGTTACGTTATGCAGAACAGGCCGGTGTCACTAAGCCGCAAATTCAGCAAACTCAGGATGTTACACAGGATAGTATGCTGCTGCTGGGCAGCGATGCTTTGAGATCAATGATTGAGCACGAAGCAACGCGTCCATTGATTTTCTCTGGTAATTACTATCAGACCAAGCAAAACCTGCTGGATATTGAAGCATTAAAAATCGAGAAGGCAAAACTGCACTCCTATCGCTATGTGATGAAACCAACGTTGCCGATTCGTCGCGATAGCCCGAAAAAAGCAATTACCCTGGTACTGGCAGTATTGCTGGGTGGGATGATTGGTGCAGGTATCGTGCTGGGGCGAAATGCACTGCGTGGTTACAAAGCCAGAGCGCAGTAAGCCTAATCTAATAACAAAAAAACCGGGCAAGCCCGGTTTTTTTACGTCTGTAGATTACTGATGACGCTTACGTAAGTTCTCAATCACGGTGGTCAGGTCAAGCTCCTGATCCTGTAGCAGTACCAACAGGTGGTACATCAGGTCAGAGGCTTCATTCGTCAGCTCGAAACGATCGTTCACGGTGGCGGCCAGCGCGGTTTCCACGCCTTCTTCCCCCACTTTTTGCGCAATGCGTTTGGTACCGCTGGCATACAGTTTCGCGGTGTAAGAGCTTGCCGGGTCGGCGGTTTTACGCTCAGTAAGTAGTTGTTCTAACTGATACAGGAACAGCCACTGATGGCTGGTGTCAGCAAAGCAGCTTGAGGTGCCTTTGTGGCAGGTTGGCCCGATTGGGTTAACCAGTGCTAACAGGGTGTCGTTATCGCAATCGGGTGTGATGCTGACCACATTAAGAAAGTTGCCAGAGGTTTCACCTTTGGTCCACAGGCGTTGTTTGGTCCGCGAGAAAAAGGTTACCTTACCGCTTTCAAGCGTTTTATCCAGCGCCTCCGGGTTCATATAACCCAGCATCAATACTTCGCCGGAGACCGCATGCTGCACCACAACCGGCATCAGTCCGTCGGTTTTTTCCCAGTCCAGCTCGCGGCATTGTTGCTTCGTTAACATATCCTGATCTCCACGCCCTGTGTTGCCAGGTACGCTTTTAATTCACCAATATTGATAATTTGCTTATGGAAGACGGAAGCGGCAAGCGCGCCGTCAACGTCAGCATCCCGGAAGGCTTCGAGGAAGTGTTCCATGGTGCCCGCGCCACCGGAGGCAATCAGCGGTACATGGCAAACGTCGCGCACTTTTCTCAGCTGTTCCAGATCGTAGCCATTACGCACGCCGTCCTGATTCATCATGTTCAGCACGATTTCGCCCGCGCCACGTTTCTGCACTTCCTGCACCCAATCCAGCGTTTCCCACTGCGTGATGCGGGTACGACTCTCATCCCCGGTGTACTGGTTAACGTGATATTTACCGGTTTCAGCGTCATACCAGGTATCGATACCCACCACAATGCACTGTACGCCAAAGCGGTCCGCCAGCCGCGTGATAAGCGCCGGGTCAGCCAGCGCTGGGGAGTTGATCGAGATTTTATCCGCCCCAAAGGAGAGGATACGCGCCGCATCATCGATGGACTTAATCCCACCGGCAACGCAGAACGGAATGTCGATCACTTCCGCCACGCGCGATACCCAGCTTTTATCGACTACACGGCCATCGCTGGAAGCGGTGATATCGTAGAACACCAGTTCATCTGCGCCTTCATCGGCATAGCGTTTTGCCAGCGGAACGATGTCGCCAATAATCTCGTGATTGCGAAACTGGACGCCTTTTACCACCTGTCCATCGCGAACGTCCAGACAAGGAATTATGCGTTTTGCCAGCATTGGATGGCCTCCTCAACGGTGAACTTACCTTCCAGCAGGGCGCGTCCGACAATCACGCCGCGTACTCCGGTCCCGCGCAGGGCCGCTACATCCTCGATTCCGCCAATGCCACCAGATGACTGAAACGCCACCTGCGGATATTTGGCGCACACTTCTTCATAAAGCGCGACGTTTGAACCTGCCAGCGTACCGTCGCGGGAAATATCGGTGCACAGCACATGCTTTAGACCCACGGGCAAATAGGTTTCCACCAGTTCTTCCAGCGAAACCCCGGAATCTTCCTGCCAGCCGCTGACCGCAACCTGCTTATTTCCTTGCTCATCAATACGCACGTCCAGCGCCAGCACCAGCGCGTCGGCGCCAAAACGGGTAAACCAGCTCTTAACTTCCTCAGGGGATTTAACCGCCGTCGAACCGACCACCACACGCGCCACACCGGCGTCAAGCAGTGCCGCAACGTCCGCTTCAGTACGCACACCGCCGCCCACCTGCACCGGAACATTGACGCCCGCGACCAGCGTTTTAATCAGTGGTATTTGTCGTTTCTGCGGATCTTTTGCCCCGGTCAGATCGACCAGGTGCAGTACCTGTGCGCCTTGTGCCGCATAATCCTGCAGACGGGGCAGGGGATCGTTGCCGTAATCACGTTGCTGTGCGTAATCGCCCTGATGAAGACGCACCACCGTGCCGTCGATTAAATCTAATGCCGGAATAATCATTACATCTCCAGAAAGTTTTTCAGCAACTGCGCCCCAGCCGCACCCGAACGTTCCGGGTGGAACTGCACGCCAAAGAAATTGTCCTTTTGGACTGCCGCGGTAAACGGTTCGCCGTAATGACATTGGGCGATGGTCCATGGATTCACTGGCATCGCGTAGCTGTGGACAAAGTAGAAATACGCCCCATCGTCAATACCCTGGAACAGACGATTTCCCGCCTGCGGATAAACGCGATTCCAGCCCATATGCGGCAGCGGCAGACCGAAATCGGTCATTTTAGGGACGTCCTGATCAATAATGCCCAACAGGGAGACACCGTTACTCTCTTCACTGCGCCGCCCAAGCAGTTGCATGCCTAAGCAGATCCCCAGCACCGGCTGCGTACAGGCCTTAATTAGCTCAATAAGTTCACGCTCGTGCAACTGGTCCATAGCCGCCTGCGCGGTACCAACGCCGGGTAGAAACAGCTTATCGGCACGGAGCACCACATCCGCATCGCGGCTGACAACCGGGTCGTATCCATGGCGCGCAACGGCGGATTTCACCGAGTTCAGATTGGCGCAGCCGGTATCCAGGATCACTACGTTCATTACAACACTCCTTTTGAGGAGGGCAGCGTGTCGCCTTCTACGCGAATTGCCTGACGCAGCGTGCGGCCAAAGGCTTTAAACAAGCTTTCCACGCGGTGGTGGTCATTTTTCCCTTTGGTTTTCAGGTGCAGGGTGACGCCCATGGTGTAAGAGAGTGAGCGGAAGAAGTGTTCAATCATCTCCGTGCTCAGATCGCCCACGCGCTGGTAGGTAAACTCAGCGCGGTATTCCAGGTGCGGACGCCCGGAGATATCCAGCGCGCAACGTGCCAGACACTCGTCCATCGGCAGGACAAAACCAAAACGGTTGATGCCACGTTTATCGCCTAATGCCAGCTTTAAGGCCTCACCCAGCGCCAGACCGGTATCTTCTACGGTGTGGTGATCGTCAATATACAGATCGCCCTTAACGGCTATCTCCATGCGAAAACCACCGTGAGTGGCGATTTGATCCAGCATGTGGTCAAAGAAGCCAACGCCGGTATTGATTTTGCTTTGACCTTCGCGGTCCAACCAGACTTTGACGTCAATCTGCGTTTCTTTGGTATTGCGCTCAACGTGCGCGTAGCGGTCACGCTTGGTCAACTGTTCGCCGATCATCGCCCAGTTCAGGGTGTCACGGTGATAACGCAATCCGCGAATTCCCATGTTTTCAGCCAGCTGAATATCTGTGGCACGATCACCAATGACGTAGCTGTTTGCTATGTCCATGGCCTGTTCAACCAGGTACTGCTCAACCAGCTTCACTTTTGGCTTCCGGCAAGCGCATTCGTCCGTCGGCAGGTGCGGGCAAATCAGCACTTCATCAAATGCCACGCCCTGAGAGGTGAAAATTTGCATCATCAGGTTATGCGGACCGTCAAAATCGGCCTGCGGGAAACTCTGCGTTCCCAGTCCATCCTGGTTGGTAATCATCACCAGCTTATAGCCTGCTTTTTGCAGTTTCAGCAAAACAGGAACGACTTCCGGCTCAAAAGCCAGTTTGTCAAAGCGATCAACCTGAAAGTCACTTGGCGGTTCGGAAATCAGGGTTCCATCGCGGTCGATAAAAAGATACTTCTGGCTCATACTTGCTCCGCACGTAAGGCGTCAATGACGCGCTGGCTCTCTTCACGGGTTCCGACAGTAATTCGCAGGCAGCCGCTTAACGAGGGTTGTTTGTTCTGGTCTCGTAAGATAATGCCCTGATCCCACAAAGATTTAAATACGCTGCTGGAGGCGGTAAAGCGCGCCAGAACATAGTTGGTTTCAGAAGCGAAAACCTGTTCTACACAGCGAATTGTTTTCAGGTTCTCTACCAGATACTGACGCTCTTGCAGGATCTGCTCTACACGTTGGCGCATGGCGGCAACCCCTTGCGGCGTCAGCGCCTGGGCGGCGATATCTGCCACCGGCGTAGAGAGCGGGTAAGGGGCGATCACCTTTAACAGTAGATTGATAACCTCTTCATTGGCCAGCGTAAACCCGCAGCGTAAACCGGCGAGAGCAAACGCTTTGGACAGCGTGCGTAAAATCACCAGGTGCGGATATTCAGACAGCCAACCTGCCAGCGTGGCCTGCGGGCAAAACTCGATATACGCTTCATCGGCAACCACGATAGCTTTACCCTGCGTCATGTCGAGCAGCGAACGCAGATCTTGTGGCTTAATCAACTGGCCCGTTGGGTTATTGGGGCTGCATACATAAACCACCTTCACGCCATCAAGCTTGTCCGCGATACCTTGTAAATCCAGTTGCCAGTCGTCAAGTGTCGGGACGGTACGGCATTCGACGCCAATTGTTTCAGCGCTGACGCTGTACATGCCGTAAGTCGGCGGGCAGTACAGAATCGCATCTTTACCGGGTTCGCAAAAAGCGCGCACCAGCAGTTCGATCCCTTCATCTGCGCCGCGGCTGACCAGCACCTGCTCCGGCTTGACGCCTGCATACTGCGCGTAATTCTCAATCACGGCTTTCGGCTGGCACTCCGGGTAGCGGTTCAGCGTTTGCTGGCTTAGCTGAAACTCAACGGCGGTGGGGTATTCATTCGCGTTGAGCCAGACGTCGCCGTTACCGCCAAGACGGCGGGCAGATTGATAAGGCGTTAACTCGCGGACATTCTTACGGGCTAAATCAGTGACGCTGAGAAAGTTGTCAGTGCTCATACTTGCTCCTTCAGGGCGTTAACGCGCAGGGTGACGGCATTTTTGTGGGCGGTCAGCAGCTCAGCCGCGGCCAGGGTTTCAATGGTGGCGGCCAGCGCAGAGAAACCTTGTGGTGTTAATTCCTGTACGGTCATCCGTTTCTGGAAATCAGCCAGCCCCAGGCTGGAACAGGTTGCGGTATAACCGTAGGTTGGCAGCACGTGGTTGGTGCCGGAAGCGTAGTCGCCTGCGGATTCCGGCGACCAGTCGCCAAGGAACACCGAACCGGCGCTGGTAATGTCGTCAACCAGCTCACGTGCGTTGCGGGTCTGAATGATCAGGTGCTCCGGCCCGTAGGCGTTGGAGATTTCAACGCACTGCGCCAGATCTTTCGCTACGATTAAGCGGCTGGCAGAGAGCGCCTGACGCGCGGTGTCGGCTCGGGACAGCTCGGCGAGCTGACGTTCAACAGCTTTGGCAACTCCCTCGGCAAGCTTAGCGTCCGGCGTCAGCAGGATCACCTGCGAGTCCGGACCGTGCTCGGCCTGAGAGAGCAGGTCGGAGGCGACAAAATCTGGCGTTGCGCCGCTGTCGGCGATAACCAATACTTCGGACGGTCCGGCAGGCATGTCGATGGCTGCGCCGTCAAGACGCTGGCTGACCTGGCGTTTGGCTTCGGTCACATACGCATTGCCCGGCCCGAAGATTTTATCGACCTTCGGAATAGACTCCGTGCCCAGCGCCAGCGCGGCAATGGCCTGTGCGCCACCCACGTTAAACACTTCTTTCACGCCACACAGCTGCGCAGCGTAGAGGATTTCATCGGCAATTGGCGGTGGCGAGCACAGCACCACTTTTTTGCAGCCGGCGATGCGCGCCGGGGTCGCCAGCATTAATACGGTAGAGAACAGCGGTGCCGACCCGCCAGGAATATACAAGCCCACGGAAGCGATAGGGCGGGTAACCTGCTGGCAGCGTACGCCCGGCTGGGTTTCGATATCCACCGGCGGCAGAACTTGCGCGCTGTGGAAAGTATCAATATTACGTACCGCCGCCTGCATGGCTTGTTTCAGCTTGTCGCTCAGGCGACTGCTGGCCTGCTGAATTTCTTGCTCGGTGACGCATAGCGCGCCGACCTCGGTTTTATCAAACTTCGCGCTGTATTCGCGCAGTGCCTGGTCGCCGTTGTTTTTGACGTTTTCAAGGATCTCGGCCACTGTGCGGCTAATGCTTTCAGAGGCGGAAATCGCCGGGCGCATTAGCAGTTCGCGCTGCTGCTCAGGGCTACAGCTATTCCAGTCAATCAGGGTATTGAAGCTCATGGCCGTTACTCCATCATCTTCTCAATCGGCAGCACCAGAATTGAGCTGGCGCCGAGCGCTTTCAGTTTTTCCATTGTTTCCCAGAACAGGGTTTCGCTGCTGACCATGTGCATGGCCACACGCTGCTGGTCACCCGCCAGTGGCAGAATGGTAGGGCGCTCAGCGCCAGGCAGCAGGGCGATGACTTCGTCCAGACGCTCGCTCGGCGCGTGCATCATGATGTATTTGGATTCACGAGCCTGAATAACCCCCTGGATGCGGGTCAGGAGTTTGTCGATCAACTGCTGTTTGGCTGCGGCCATTTCGCCATCGCGCTGAATCAGACACGCTTTAGAGCGGTAAATCACTTCCACTTCACGCAAACCATTGGCTTCAAGTGTCGCACCGGTTGAGACCAGATCGCAGATCGCATCGGCAAGGCCCGCGCGGGGTGCGACTTCGACAGAACCGTTTAACAGACAGGATTTAAATGACACCCCTTTTTGATCGAGATAACGCTTGAGCAGGTGCGGGTAAGAGGTGGCGATACGCTTCCCGTTCAGCGCGGTCGGGCCATCCCAGGCTTCATCAACCGGGGTTGCCAGCGAAAGACGGCAGCCGCCGAAGTCCAGACGACGCAGGGTAAAATAGCGAGGATCTTCACCCTGTGCCCGACGGTTGAGCAGCTCTTCTTCCAGAACGTTTTCCCCAATGATGCCAAGATCAACGACGCCGTCCATCACCAGACCCGGGATATCGTCATCACGCACGCGCAGAATATCAATCGGCATATTCTCTGCCATCGCAATTAAGCGTTGGGTGTGAAGATTAATTTTAATGCCGCAACGGGCCAGTAATTCGCGTGAATCGTCGCTTAAACGGCCTGATTTCTGCATAGCTATGCGTAAACGGGTGTTGTCTAACATTATTTGTTCCTCGTTATCCTGTCTGAATCAGTTTGGGTCACGCACAAAAAAAGCCCCCGGAAGAAATCTTCCGGGGGCTTTCTCATACGCTCATGCACCGCTGGAAGATTTAAATGTCTCCCAGCACACATCGCCTGAAAGACTAGTCAGGATGATGGTGGTGATGGTGTTTAAATTGAGCGCGTGTCATAAATTTCTCGATGAATGTTTATTCATTTGATGTCTTTTAACCTAAACCACTTTAGCTACGGAAAGCAAGGGCTTTTTTTGATCATTAATTCATTTCATATTGATACTATGAATTGTCAGCCACCGTGGGCTGGCGTAGCCTTGCATTATAGGCCAAAAGTCAGGAGAGAAGGCATGAAAAAGGTCGCAATTGTCGGGTTAGGTTGGTTAGGCATGCCGTTAGCCATGTCGCTGGCGGCGAGAGGCTGGCAGGTGACCGGCAGCAAAACCACATTAGATGGAGTGGAAGCGGCCCGCATGAGCGGTATCGAGAGTTACTCGCTGCGCCTGGAGCCTGAACTGGTCTGTGAGGCCGACGATCTCGACGCACTCATGGACGCTGATGCTCTGGTTATTACGCTACCTGCGCGCCGTAGCGGGCCGGGGGAGGCATTTTACCTGCAGGCCATGCAGGAGCTGGTGGACAGTGCATTGGCGTACCGGATCCCGCGGATTATTTTTACCAGCTCGACGTCGGTCTATGGTGATGTCCAGGGCATCGTGAAAGAGGGAACACCGCGTAACCCGGTCACCGCCAGCGGGCGTGTCCTGAAAGAACTTGAAGACTGGCTGCACAACTTGCCTGGCACCTCGGTTGATATTCTGCGCCTGGCCGGGCTGGTTGGCCCGGGAAGACATCCTGGCCGATTTTTCGCGGGTAAGACGGCGCCAGATGGGCACCATGGCGTCAATCTGGTGCATCTGGATGATGTCGTTTCTGCCATCACGTTGCTGCTGCAAGCGCCCAAAGGGGGACACATCTATAATATATGTGCGCCTTTGCATCCGGCGCGTAATGTGTTCTATCCGCAGATGGCCCGCCAGTTGGGGATGGAACCGCCGGAATTTCGCGGCGGTGCGGATAACGGTAAAGGTAAAGTCATTGATGGCAGCCGTATTTGTAATGAGCTTGGATTTGAGTACCAGTATCCCGATCCGCTGGTGATGCCGATGGAGTGACAGGCCAGCAGAGTGTCGCTGTATACCGCCAGGGGGCGAGTATGAAACCACTGCTGGACGTTCTTATCATCCTCGATGCGTTAGAAAAAGAGGGCAGTTTCGCGGCGGCGTCGGCAAAATTGTATAAGACGCCGTCTGCGCTTAGCTACACCGTCCATAAACTGGAAAACGATCTTAATATTCAGTTATTAGATCGCAGTGGGCACCGGGCTAAGTTTACCCGCACCGGCCAAATGCTGCTGGAAAAGGGGCGAGAGGTATTGCACTCCGTCCGCGAACTCGAAAAGCAAGCCATTAAGCTCCATGAAGGCTGGGAGAATGAACTGGTTATCGGCGTCGATGATACGTTTCCCTTTTCCTTGCTGGCTCCCCTAATCGAATCTTTCTATCAACGTCATAGTGTGACGCGTCTGAAATTTATTAACGGCGTTCTGGGCGGCTCCTGGGATGCACTGACTCAGGGGCGGGCGGATATTATTGTCGGTGCTATGCATGAACCGCCAGCGGGGAGTGAATTTGGCTTTGCGCGGCTGGGCGCTTTGGAACAGGTGTTTGTCGTTGCGCCGCATCACCCCCTGGCGCAGGAACAGGAACCATTACATCGGCGTACTATTCGACGTTTTCGCGCCATCGTGGTGGGAGATAATGCGCATCAAGCGAACATCTCCGGCGTTCAGGTGTTGGACGATCAGGAAGCGATTACCGTTTTTGACTTCAAAACCAAGCTGGAGCTGCAAATTAGTGGTTTGGGATGCGGATATATTCCACGTTACCTGGCGCAGCGATTTTTGGACAGCGGCGCGCTGATTGAAAAGAAAGTGGTCGGACAAATTCTGTTTGAACCCGTGTGGATAGGGTGGAATGAACAGACCGCCGGGCTTGCCAGCGCCTGGTGGCGGGATGAGATTTTAGCAAATAGTGCTATTGCCGGGGTGTATGTTAAAACGGATGCTGATAAATCAATCAGTTGAGAAAAAATATTTTTTTACAGTTGCTTCAATCTCTTGTTATTTCTCCCCAAATTAGTGCAAAATACGCCGCTTGCAAAAAATGACATTAACCGACGTTTTAATACGCGTCGGTTATTTTTTTGCATCAAACCAATCATTCATAAAAGAGGCCGGGCTTCGTACCGGATAGATACTTACTTAAAAATCGACAGTTGTTGTCGCTGAGGATTAACAAAAAATGGGGCAATTTTTTGCTTACGCGACGGTTTTCGCCGTAATGGGGGATAACCATGTCGCATAACGCTACTCCAAACACCTCTCGCGTGGAATTACGTAAAACGCTTACGCTGGTTCCGGTTGTCATGATGGGCCTTGCCTATATGCAGCCGATGACGCTGTTCGATACATTCGGTATCGTCTCAGGAATGACCGATGGTCACGTCCCGACAGCTTACGCCTTTGCACTGATCGCCATCCTCTTTACCGCACTAAGCTACGGTAAACTGGTTCGTCGCTATCCGTCCGCAGGCTCTGCCTACACTTACGCCCAGAAATCCATTAGCCCGACCGTTGGCTTTATGGTTGGCTGGTCATCGCTGCTGGACTACCTGTTCGCGCCGATGATCAACATTCTGTTGGCGAAAATATATTTTGAAGCGCTGGTGCCCTCGATTCCATCGTGGATGTTCGTGGTGGCGCTGGTGGCCTTTATGACCGCCTTCAACCTGCGTAGCCTCAAATCCGTCGCCAATTTCAACACTGTGATCGTGTTGTTGCAGGTGGTGCTGATTGCGGTGATCCTCGGCATGGTCGTTTATGGCGTGTTCGAAGGGGAAGGGGCCGGTACGCTGGCAAGCAGCCGTCCGTTCTGGTCTGGTGATGCGCACGTGATCCCGATGATCACCGGTGCGACCATCCTGTGCTTCTCGTTCACCGGTTTTGACGGTATCAGCAACCTGTCAGAAGAAACCAAAGACGCTGAGCGCGTGATCCCGCGTGCGATTTTCCTGACCGCTCTGATTGGTGGCCTGATCTTTATCGTCTCCACCTATCTGTTGCAGCTGTACTTCCCGGATATCTCGCGCTTTAAGGATCCAGATGCTTCGCAGCCAGAAATCATGCTGTATGTTGCTGGTAAGTTCTTCCAGGTAGGCGCGCTGATTTTCTCTACCATTACCGTACTGGCGTCCGGTATGGCGGCGCATGCAGGCGTTGCGCGTCTGATGTACGTGATGGGCCGTGATGGCGTATTCCCGAAAAGCTTCTTCGGTTATGTACACCCGAAATGGCGTACTCCGTCCATGAACATCATTCTGGTTGGTGCGATTGCTTTGCTGGCAATCAACTTCGACCTGGTGATGGCGACGGCGCTGATTAACTTTGGTGCGCTGGTGGCGTTTACCTTCGTTAACCTGTCGGTAATCTCCCAGTTCTGGATCCGTGAGAAGCGTAACAAGACGCTGAAAGATCACTTCCAGTACCTGTTCCTGCCAATGTGCGGTGCGCTGACCGTTGGCGCGCTGTGGGTGAACCTGGAAGAAAGCTCAATGGTTCTGGGCCTGATCTGGGCGGGTATCGGTCTGATCTACCTGGCTTGCGTGACCAAAAGCTTCCGCAACCCGGTCCCGCAGTACGACGAAGATATCGCGTAATAATTGCATTTAGCTGAAAAAAAACGGAGACATGTTCTCCGTTTTTTTATACGTGGGATTTATACAATCTCTTGCGCATATTGCCAGAGCGCTTTCAGCAGCGTCAGCTTCTCTTTGTTATCCGCATATTGCTGACTCAGCATCTGTAATTCATTGGCGTAATTTTGCAAAAACTCCGGCGTGAATACCTGACGACGATGGTCCAGCCAGCGCTGTTGTTCGGCTTCATCCAGCGTGCCGGGGAAGTTACGCGCACGGTAGTTAAACAGCAGCTTTTCAATGCGTTTATCGACAAAGGTGATATCCAGCGCCGGTAAATTGCGCGGTTCGGTTTCCAGAACGATTTTCATTGCGGCACGGTCGGCATCGCTGAAAAAGCCGTTGTACAGCTGGGCGTCTACGTTATCAGATGGCGCAAAGGGTTCCGCTTCGGCGAAGATTGCCACGACTTTGTCGCGTACCTGTGGGTTTTCGCGCAGAGTTTTGAGGTTATCCAGACAACGCTGGCGGTTAATACCAAGACGATCTGCATCTTCCGGGCGCAGGGTGTTCGCCTGTGCCAGTACCGGACATTTGTTGATGTGCACCAGTTTAACCGGAACCGCTGGGTTATCTCCCAAATCTGCCTTAGCGGTGTAGAGCCGCTCACGCAGCGCGTCACTGTCCATTTCGAGCAGTGGTGAAATATCACCGGCTAAGTCGACCATGATAACCGCGTTGCGATTCTCCGGATGCCAGGCCAATGGCGCCACCCAACTGGTGTTACCGCGCCAGGCGCCGAACATGCCCGAGACATGGACCAGCGGTTTCATCTGCGGCACATCAATTAGCGCCGCCAGTTTGTGCTTATTACGATGGCTATAGAGATACTCAAACAAACGTGGTTGGCGTGACTTGACTAATTGCGCCATTGCAATCGTGGCATACACATCGGCCATTGCATCGTGGGCATTGGCATGCTCAATCCCATTCGCTTTGGTCAAATGTTCCAGGCGAAAGCTGGGCAAGCCATCGTCGTTTTCCGGCCAGTTAATACCTTCAGGACGCAGGGCATAGCAGGCTCGCATTACATCCAGCAGATCCCAACGCGAATTATCGTGCTGCCAGCTCCAGGCATAGGGATCGTAGAAATTGCGATACAGGATGTTTCGCGTCACTTCATCATCGAAGCGCACGTTGTTATAGCCAAGAATGCAGGTTTTCGGCACGGTAAACAGGGCGTGAATACGCGCAGCAAAAGCAGCTTCATTTTCTCCCTTTTCACGTGCTTCCTGCGGTGTGATACCGGTAATCAGCACCGCCTCTGGCTGTGGCAGATAGTCGTCTGCGGGTTTGCAATAAAAGACTTCAGGTTCACCGATAATGTTGAAATCGTTATCTGTGCGGATGGCCGCAAATTGTGCGGGTCTGTCCAGCGCCGGATGGGTACCAAAGGTCTCGTAATCGTGGAAGAGAAAACCAGGTTGCTGCTTGCCGTCATTCATTGTTCAGTTATGTCCGGGATCAATTTAGCGCTTATCTAAGAATACCAAAAAATAGCGAGGGAATCAGCAAGAGGATTATCGATGCGGAATGACCTCCGCAAGAAAATTGCGCTGAACGAAGCTTTGAACGAATGGTTAATTATTTTCTCCTCATTAAAGGAAATTACTGGAATAAATTTTCTTAAAATCAGAACTTGGGAAATAAGTTAATTGATAACCATTATTGTTATTTCCATTTCGTTTTCTGTGTTCTGGAAACTTTAAAAGTCTTTTATAAACAACGGTTTCATATTTCAACTAATACGCTTGTATGCATTGTAATAAAATGTGAGTGAGGTTAAGAATTAATAATTTAAACTCCATATAATAATTGGATATATCTAATAACAGGAGGTTATATGAGCATTAGTCGGCGTAATTTTCTACGAGGGGTGGGTATAGGCTGCTCAGCCTGTGCGATAGGAAGTTTTCCACCAGGCGCACTGGCGCGAAATTCTCCCGAGCACATAAAAGGGAAAACATCCCTGACGCCAAGTTTGTGCGAAATGTGTTCTTTTCGCTGCCCAATTCAGGCTCAGGTAATTAATAATAAGACGGTTTTTATTCAAGGAAACCCTAATGCGCCTCAGCAGGGCACGCGTGTCTGTGCGCGCGGAGGGAGCGGTGTTAGCCTGGTCAACGACCCGCATCGTATTGTTAAACCGATGAAACGCACAGGACCTCGCGGGAGCGGTGAATGGCAGGTGATTAGCTGGCAGCAGGCATATAAAGAAATTGCCGAGAAAATGACGGTAATAAAAGCGCAGCATGGTCCCGAGGGGGTCGTATTCTCTTCCAAGTCCGGTTCGCTTTCTGGCCATTTATTTCATCTCGCGACGGCTTTTGGATCGCCGAACACGTTTACTCACGCGTCGACATGTCCCGCCGGAAAAGCGATTGCCGCTAAAGTTATGATGGGCGGCGATTTAGCCATGGATATCGTCAATACCCGTTATATGGTCTCTTTTGGCCATAACCTCTATGAAGGCATTGAAGTTGCCGACACGCATGAACTGATGACCGCGCAGGAAAAGGGCGCGAAGATGGTTAGCTTTGATCCCCGTTTATCCGTCTTCTCCAGCAAAGCGGATGAATGGCATGCGCTTAAGCCTGGCGGTGACTTACCAGTGCTGATGGCGATGTGTCACGTCATGATCAAAGAAAATCTGTATGACGCAGACTTTGTGGCACGCTACACCACAGGGTTTGACCAACTGGCTGAGGCGGTACAAGAGACCACGCCGGAATGGGCGCAAAAGCTCGCTGATGTGCCTGCTGATGTGATTATCCGGGTCACCCGCGAAATGGCCGCCTGCGCGCCTCACGCCATCGTCAGTCCGGGTCATCGTGCGACGTTTTCGCAAGAAGAAATTGATATGCGGCGCATGATTTTCACCCTCAATGTGTTACTTGGAAATATTGAGCGTGAGGGCGGGTTGTATCAGAAAAAAGCGGCGGCAACGTACAATAAGCTGGCCGGAGAGAAAGTTGCTCCCGTGCTGGCAAAACCCGATGCCAAGTTACCCAAACCAACGGCGCAGCGTATCGATCTGGTTGCCCCGCAGTTCAAGTACATCGCGGCCGGCGGCGGCGTTGTGCAGAGCATTATTGATGCCGTCTTAAATCAAACGCCGTATCCGGTGAAGGGATGGATTATGTCCCGACACAACCCTTTCCAGACCGTGACCTGTCGACCAGATCTGGTTAAGACTGTTGAACAGCTCGACCTGGTGGTCAGCTGCGATGTCTATTTAAGCGAAAGCGCGGCGTATGCCGATTATCTTTTACCTGAATGTACTTACCTTGAGCGCGATGAAGAAGTTTCTGATATGTCAGGGCTGAATCCAGCCTATGCCCTGCGTCAGCAGGTTGTAGAGCCTATCGGTGATGCGCGTCCGAGCTGGCAAATCTGGAAAGAACTGGCTGTTCAGTTAGGCCTTGGGCAATTCTACCCATGGCAGGATATGCAAACGCGTCAGCTGTACCAGCTTAATGGCGATCATGCGTTATCTGCTGAGCTACGTCAGAAAGGGTATCGGGAGTGGGGTGTTCCGCTATTGCTGCGCGAACCCGAAGCGGTGCGTCAGTTTGTGGCGCGCTATCCGGGCGCGGTTGCGGTTGATAGCGACGGCACCTATGGTGAACAACTGCGCTTTAAATCCCCGTCAGGAAAAATCGAACTCTACTCTGCGGAGCTGGAAACACTCCTGCCTGGCTATGGTGTTCCTCGCGCCCGCAATTTCGCGCTCAAAGGCGACAATGAACTCTACTTTATTCAAGGGAAAGTGGCGGTTCATACCAATGGCGCAACGCAATATGTGCCACTGCTGAGTGAGCTGATGTGGGACAACGCGGTGTGGATCCACCCGCAAACGGCCCGTGAAAAAGGTATCGAAAGCGGCGATGACATCTGGCTGGAAAATGCAACCGGTAAGGAAAAAGGCAAAGCGCTGGTCACCGCTGGTATTCGACCCGATACGCTATTCGTCTATATGGGATTTGGCGCCAAGGCAGGAGCCAAAACAGCCGCGACGACGCACGGTATTCACTGCGGTAATTTGCTTCCGCATGTCACCAGTCCGGTGTCAGGTACGGTGGTCCACACCTCTGGCGTTACGCTTCGTCGGGCATGAGAAAGGAGTACATCATGAATCAATCAACAAACCCTTATGTCATGCTGCATGACGAAAAACGCTGTATTGGTTGTCAGGCGTGTACGGTTGCCTGCAAGGTACTGAATGACGTGCCTGAAGGTTTTAGCCGCTTACAGGTGCAGATCCGTTCACCGGAACAGGAACCCGAGGCACTGTCCCACTTCCAGTTTGTTCGTGTTTCCTGCCAGCATTGTGAAGATGCGCCGTGCGTCAGCGTTTGTCCAACCGGTGCTTCATTCCGTGATGAAAACGGTATTGTGCAGGTGGATAAATCTCGCTGTATTGGCTGTGACTACTGCGTTGCTGCTTGTCCGTTCCATGTCCGTTATCTCAATCCACAAACGGGAATCGCAGACAAATGTAATTTCTGCGCGGATACCCGCCTGGAGGTCGGACAGTCACCCGCCTGCGTTTCCGTTTGTCCTACGGATGCGTTGAAGTTCGGTCGTCGCGATGATCCGGAAATACAGCACTGGATCAATCAAAAAGAGGTTTATCGCCAGCAGGATACGCGTAGTGGCCCGGTGAGTGTTTATCGGCGTAAAGAGATCCATCAGGAGGGTAAAGTATGAATTCTATCTGGGGAGCGGAGCTTAACTATGCGCCGGACTACTGGCCGCTGTGGCTCATTTATGCGGGCGTTATTGTTGTGCTGATGATTGCGGGCCTCATCACGCACGCGCTGTTACGTCGGATGCTGGCGCCGAAAACGGCAACCGGAGAGGAGCACCGGGAATACCTCTATTCGCTGGCTGTTCGCCGTTGGCACTGGGGAAATGCGCTACTCTTTATTCTGCTTTTGCTGAGCGGCCTGTTTGGCCACTTCTCTGTCGGACCGGTAGCGTTGATGGTACAGGTGCATACCTGGTGCGGCTTCGCATTGCTGGCCTTCTGGATAGGCTTTGTGTTAATAAACGCAACCAGCGGCAACGGCTGCCATTATCGCGTGAAGTTAAACGGGTTGATATCACGCTGCCTGCTGCAAACGCGCTTTTATCTGTATGGCATCATGAAAGGCGAGCCGCATCCGTTTGCCGCAACGGCAAAGGATAAATTTAACCCACTGCAACAACTGGCCTACCTGGCCATTATGTACGCGCTGGTTCCGCTGTTGATCATCACCGGGTTGTTATGCCTCTACCCGCAGGTGGTAGCGGCAGGGCCTGTAATGCTGGTGCTGCATATGGCGTTAGCGATTGTGGGTTTACTGTTCATCTGCGCACATATTTACCTGTGCACGCTGGGCGACACGCCAGGGCAAATTTTCCGCAGTATGATCGACGGCTATCATCGCCATCGCAGTCATCACGCAGAGACTGCGCCACGCAAAGGATAATTTCGCGCGCGGTTTGTCTCTGACAGCCTTGTATAACAGCAAGAAAATGTGCCTTGTGTCACATTTTCTTGCAATTTATTCAAGTTTGTTCGACAGAACTTCCGTAAAAAGAACGGCTATTTCTCCCTTTTCTGAGGACATGCTGTTGAAACGCCGTTTGTTTATTGCCGCTTCACTATTCACGATGAGTTTTACGTCCGCTTGGGCGACCGATGCCACCAGCTTCGCCCCTCAGCCGCCTGCGATAAATGCCGGGGCGTGGGTATTAATGGATTACACCACGGGCCAAATTCTGACAGCCGGTAATGAACACCAGCAACGTAACCCCGCCAGTCTGACCAAGCTGATGACCGGCTATGTTGTTGATCGCGCAATCGACAGTAAGCGCATTAGTCCAACCGATATTGTCACCGTTGGGCGCGATGCCTGGGCGAAAGACAATCCGGTATTCGTCGGTTCATCCCTGATGTTCCTGAAACAAGGCGATCGTGTTTCGGTGCGCGACCTCAGCCGCGGGCTAATTGTTGATTCAGGTAATGATGCCTGCGTGGCGTTGGCGGATTACATCGCCGGGGGACAACCGCAGTTTGTGGCGATGATGAACAGCTATGCGCAAAAGCTGAACCTGCAGGACACCCATTTTGAAACGGTCCATGGTCTGGATGCGCCAGGTCAGCATAGCTCTGCTTACGATCTTGCCGTATTGTCGAGGGCTATCATCCATGGTGAACCGGATTTCTACCATATGTACAGTGAGAAAAGCCTTACCTGGAACGGAATCACGCAGCAAAACCGTAATGGCCTGTTGTGGGATAAAACCATGAACGTTGATGGTCTGAAGACAGGGCATACGTCCGGGGCCGGGTTCAACCTGATCGCTTCCGCCGTTGATGGAAAACGTCGACTGATTGCGGTTGTGATGGGGGCGGAGAGTGCGAAAGGGCGTGAAGACCAGGCGCGTAAGCTGCTGCAATGGGGGCAACAAAACTTCGATACGGTGCAGGTTTTGCGTAGCGGTAAGCAGGTCGGTACTGAACGGATCTGGTATGGCGACAAAGAAAAAATCAGCCTGGGCACCGAGCAGGATTTCTGGATGGCCCTGCCTAAAACGGAAGTCGCTAACATTAAAGCAAAATATGTCCTTGATAAGAAAGAACTGGTCGCGCCAATCGCGGCACATCAGCGTGTGGGTGAAATTGAACTCTACGATCGGGACAAGCTGGTGGCGCACTGGCCTCTGGTTACGCTGGAGTCCGTCAGCGAAGGCGGCGTTTTCTCGCGTCTGAGCGATTATTTCCACCATAAGGCGTAGTTATTTCCTGGAAAGCCTGACTGGCAAGAGTGCGAATCTGCTCACATAATAATCACTATTTGCTTGTGGCCGTAATACCTAAAAATTATACTGTATATAAACACAGTGTAATCGCGGAGGTTATATGGAGTACGAGATTAAGCAGGTCGATAAACGCAGGATTGCCGGTTTTCACATGGTTGGTCCGTGGGAACAAACGGTAAAGCAAGGTTTTGAGCAGTTAATGAAGTGGGTCGACGGGAAGCAAATTGTTCCGCTGGAATGGATAGCCGTTTATTACGACAATCCTGACGTTGTCCCGGCGGAGAAACTGCGTTGCGATACCGTGGTATCCGTGCCTGAAGATTTTGCGATCCCGGAAAATAGCGAAGGGGTGATCCTGACCGAAGTGGCGGGTGGCGACTATGCTATTGCCGTTGCGCGCGTTGAAAATCATGATTTTGCCACGCCCTGGTATCAGTTCTTTGACCGCCTGATGCAGGATACGACTTACGAAATAGCCGCTAAACCCTGCTTTGAAGTGTACATGAACAATGGCATGGAGGATGGCTACTGGGACATTGAAATGTACATACCGGTGCAGTCGAAGTAACTGTTTTTGATGCAAAACAGGATGATATTTTCAGGCAAAAAACGAGTACAATTTTGTTCTTTGCTATTCGCTGACGGAGTGCATGAGTGCGTGCCAATAAGTCACTGAGTCCTTTTGAAATTCGTTTGTATCGTCATTATCGTGTAGTGCACGGTATTCGCATTGCGCTTGCGTTTATTCTCACTTTTCTGTTGGTACGCCTGTTAAACATTCCTGAAGGTACATGGCCTCTGATCACTCTGGTGGTGATCATGGGGCCTATTTCTTTTTGGGGTAACGTTGTTCCCCGAGCTTTTGAACGGATTGGCGGCACGATCCTGGGATCGGTGCTTGGGCTGGTGGCCCTGCGTCTGGAGCTTTTTTCGCTTCCGCTAATGCTGATATGGTGCGCGGTGGCGATGTTTCTCTGCGGTTGGCTGGCATTGGGCAAAAAACCGTATCAGGCGCTGCTGATTGGTATTACGCTTGCTGTCGTTGTGGGCGCGCCCGCTGGGGATATGAATACGGCGTTATGGCGTGGCGGCGACGTTATTCTGGGATCGTTACTGGCGATGCTGTTTACCGGCGTGTGGCCACAACGGGCATTTATACACTGGCGTATTCAGCTGGCGCATTGCGTAACGGGGTACAATCGGGTGTACCAGGCGGCGCTCTCCCCCAATCTGCTTGAACAACCGCGACTGGAGAAGCATTTACAACAGCTGTTGAGCGAGGTTGTCAAAATGCGCGGGCTCATCGTCCCTGCCAGTAAAGAAACACACATTCAGAAATCCATTTTTGAGGCTATTCAGACGGTTAATCGTAACCTCGTCTGCATGCTGGAGCTGCAAATTAATGCGCTCTGGGCCAGCCGTACCAGCCATTTTGTTATGCTGAACGCGCATACTCTGCGTGAAACCCAGCTCAGGACGCAGCAGGCGCTACTGACAATAACGCATGCATTATATGAAGGTAACCCGCAGCCAGTGCTGGCGAATACGGAGAAGCTCAACGATACCGTGGTGGAGCTGCGTCAGCTTATCGCTGAGCATAAAGGTGATAATGTCGCGGAAACGCCTATTCACGGCTACGTTTGGTTGAATATGGAGATGGCGCGACAGCTGGAGTTACTTTCGCATTTAATCTGTCGCGCGTTGCGCAAATAAAGAGCAGATGAGGGGATTGGTTCTACTGCTGCTTCGATTCAGCAAAGATTAGAGGTATGATACTGAAAAAGGCTAAAACCATTGGTAACTGCAATGGTTTTACCCTCGATAATTCAGGTTTCAACCATGCATTGTCGATGCAGATGCAACTTGAAGTATGGCGGGCATGAAAGTAATGTTGACCCACTTTAGCCGTTGTTTTAACGAATCCGAATCTCACATTATCAGGGGTGTAAAAATGGAAACTACCAAGCCTTCTTTCCAGGACGTGCTGGAATTTGTTCGTCTGTTCCGTCGTAAAAACAAACTGCAACGTGAAATCCAGGACGTTGAGAAAAAGATCCGTGACAACCAGAAACGTGTCCTGCTGTTGGACAACCTGAGCGACTACATCAAGCCTGGGATGAGCGTCGAAGCGATCCAGGGCATTATTGCCAGCATGAAAAGCGATTACGAAGATCGCGTAGATGATTACATCATCAAAAATGCTGAGATCTCAAAAGAGCGCCGCGATATTTCTAAGAAACTGAAAGCCATGGGCGAACTGAAAAACGGCGAAGCGAAAGCTGAGTAACGATTTTATGCTTGTCCGGGTCGCTGCTGTGCGGCGACCCTTATCGCAGTTCAACTCCGCCTGCGACCATCCGCAATAAATGCTGTTCCGGCCAGTGAACCGTCAGTTTTTTCTGCGTCAGCATCCATTTTATGTAATCCACATCATGACGCGTTCTGTCCAGCATCAGGCCGACAACGCTGCCGCTGTGCGCAACGTTAACGCCGTATAAATCACATTCCTCTACCAGCGCTAAGAGCAAATCAAAATCTGGCTTCGGTAACAGCAACTGGCTGGCGACTGCGCTAAGCGTAGCGGCTTCGCCCAACCGGTAAGGGTTTTGGCTGATACAGGCATCCTGTACTTTTTCCCATGCCTGTTTGAGGGCCGGAGCGCCTGCCTGTAACCCGGCATGACGGGGAATACGGTGATAATCCGCAGTACGCAAGATCTCCGGGCTTTCGAGAACCAACAGATCGAGTTGAGGCTGGGCTTCGCAGGAAATCTGTGTGGAGGCGTCGTTATGATCGAAAAGGGTAAGCTTACGAAAAACGGTGCTGTCGGTCGGCTCCAGCGAAACGCAAAGGTGCGCCAGCGTAGGCTCATCCAGGTGATGGCCCAGATGATGTGCTGTGGCGACAGCGGTGGCGGCAATATCTGCAGTGCTGCTGGCCATTCCTTTAGCGATGGGAATAGTTGACTGGACATCAATTCGGATATCCTGACTCATCTGCGCCGGGTACTGCCAGTGCTGCAATAGCCGATTAACCATCGCCCGTGAAAGTGGACGTTCCTCTGCCAGCGGCGAGCCTGAAGTGACCTCAACGGTGCTATACCATTCGACCGGGCAGGAGACCAATTTCTCACTGCCCAGAATCCAGCCCTGGATAAGTTCTCCGCACGATGCGGGACATTGCGCAACAGCCACGTCTTCACCTTTGTGATCAGCAATCTTCGGCGCATAGTGTCATGGCGATCATGCTATTACCATGATTTGCCGCAATTTGCGGTGCGGCAGCGCTAAGCGGGAATGCCCAATGTCACAGTTTCTGATATCGCTAAACGCATAACGTCCTGCGCTATCATCAGCTCTTCATTGGTATTAATCACCGCCACTTTAACCAGCGCATTTTCTGTCTGAATAAACGTGGCGTTTCGCTGATTTTTTTCTTCATCGACGACCAGTCCCAGGAAATTCAGATTGCGACAAATTGCCGCTCGCGCTCGCGCTGAGTTCTCGCCGATCCCACCGGTAAACACCAGCGCGTCCAGGCCGCCCATCTGCATAATATAGCTGCCAATGGTGGCGCGAATTCGCTCGGCAAAAAGCGTCAACGCCAGCGCCGCCTGATGATTACCTGCATCTGCGGCATGTTCAACATCGCGATAGTCAGGTGAGATGCCAGAGACACCGAGTAGTCCGGATTCATTGTTGAGCAATTGGTTGAGCTGCTGCGGTGTTTTGCCTTCGCGCAGGGCAATCCATGGCAAAATCGATGGGTCAATATCGCCGCTTCGCGTGCCCATCATTACGCCTGACTGCGGCGTAAATCCCATTGAGGTATTAACCGATTGCCCACCCTTAATGGCGCAGATGCTGCTGCCGTTGCCGAGATGGCAACAAACGACGCGCAGGGCGCTGAGGGGCACTCCCAGCTTTTCTGCAAGCTGGGCACTGACGTATTTGTGGCTGGTGCCATGAAAACCGTAACGACGAATACCCAGCTCTGAATAGTAACGCCAGGGCAGGGGATAAATAAAAGAAGGCTCGTCAAGAGTCTGATGAAAAGCCGTGTCAAAAACCGCAACGGCTGGCGTTTCGGGTAATAGCTGGCGAAATACCGCGATCCCCAGGGCATTTACCGGGTTATGTAGCGGCGCCAGTTCGGCAAGGCGATCGATTTCCGCCAACGTTTCATCAGTCACCAACGCGGAGTCTTTAAAAGATTCCCCACCGTGCGCAACGCGATGCCCTACGCCGTCAATCTCTTCCAGACTGCTGATAATGTTGTGGCTGAGCAGTTTTTCCAGTAACAGCGTCACTGCTTCACGGTGATCGGCTACGGGCAATGTTTCCTGCCATTTCTGCGCTGGCGTCTTAAGGGTGACCTGCGCATCAGACATACCGATACGTTCGATCAACCCCTGACAGATCATTTCACCTTGCGGCATCGCCAGCAACTGAAACTTAAGCGAGGAACTCCCCGCGTTAATGGCCATTATTTTGTGAGACATGAAAGTTCCTTTGCATTCAGAAAAATGAACATCTCATCGACCCCAGTATTCTCCAGCGCGCTGGTGACAAACACTTTTTGCGCGCCAGCCTCGATTAACCAGCTCTCAACGAGGGAAATGCGCTGCGGGTTGGCTAAATCGGCTTTAGTGACGAGGCCAATAACGGGTCGGTTCATTGGGCCGGTGAAACCGGGAGAAAATGGTGACCACGGCGCGTCAGCATTGAGGACCAGCGCGATGATGTCTGCTTCACAGGAGCTGGCCAGCAGCGCACTATACAGACAGCGGTTTTCAAGGTATTCGCCCGGTGTATCTATCGCTGTGGGCGACCAGACTATGGCCTGGGTCTTCTGATAGTGAAGCGCTTCTCCCCGCATGCATTGTGTGAGCGACGTTTTTCCGCACTGGCTGGGTCCGATTAGCATGATGCGTTTCATGAGATTACGTCCGGGTGATGGGGCAAGCGGTAAAACGCATCATTTCGCCCAGCGTTCGGGTTACCTGTTTCAGCGCGTACTCAACGGCGGAGACATCGCCCGTCAGTACCACTGCGCCGGTAAATCGGTCGAGAAAACCAATCTCTACCGCCCCGGATTTCGTGGCGATATCGCAGGCGATAATTGAGGCTTCGCTGGGGGTAATCGTCAAAATCCCGATTGCGGATACTGAATCCTGTAATCCCAGCTTCTTGAACAAATCTTTTCCGGGATTGGCGATAAGATGCGCCAGCGTGACCTGCTTGCCAGGAACATATTCCTGGATCATACGATCCGTGGTGGGCTGTCTTTCCATTATCCCTCCACCATCTGCCGCCACATGCTTTCATGCGGGCGAGGTATGACAGAACGATAAACCAACAGGCCTTTTTCACCCGCGCTTTCACTGGCAACCGTTACTGCGTTATTCACATCGGATACATCGCCAGCGACAACCATGTAGCACTTGCCGCCAATACCAAATGCCATGTGCACGCGAACCAATGTGACATTGGAAGCTTTAACTGCGCGATCCGCGGCACAGATACAGGCCGCCACGCTCCATGTTTCAACAATCCCGACGGCCTGACGCTTATCCACGCTATTTAACCCGCTGATCGCCGGGAGTACGCTGGCATGGATATTAGGCAGTACCAGACTGTCAACGAGCATATCGCCAGCAAGAGATGTACCAGTGGCTATTGCCTGCTGTACTGCGCCTACGTCACCACCAAGCATAAGCAGGAATTTTCCCGGGCAGATGGTCTTGCTGACCAGTAAATTCACATTCGCGCTTTTTAACATGGCATCGCCAGCTTCCATTCCTTTGGCAATGCTGGTGAGTTCTAAGATCCCTATAGCCTGAGACATGATTAACCTCTTATTACCGTGATGGATTGCTCAGTGATTTCGCTGACAATACCGTCAATACTGGCGTGGACTGGCGCACCTAATGCGCCTGCCGGCACATCGGCAACGCATTGACCGCGAACAACGCGATCGCCTTGCTGTACACATGGGATGGCGCTGGCGCCAATATGCTGGCGTAGCAACAGCGTCGTTTCATCGGTGGAATAATCAGTCTCAGCCAATGGCGCATCGTGATACCAGTCGCTAAGACCCAGTTTGGTAATAAGGCGCTTAACCGGGATCAACCGGTACTTCGCCATTTCATCCTCAGGATTTAGCGGCCCTTCATAACGATGGTTGAGCGCCCGTAGTTCGCGTTTAAGCATGCGGTTGATTCGCATCGGCGATATTCCAACCGGACAGGCTACGCTTTCACAGACATTGCATTCTGAGCAGGTCAGGGCCGTGAGCAGCAGCTGTGGTGTGGCCGCCTGCTGATAATTAACCGCGCGAACCAGCAGGTGTGGTGATAATTCATGGCCAATTAAGTGCCTTGGGCACAAATCCGTACACAAACGGCACTGCTCGCATACGGTTTTTGCGACGGAAAGCACGGTGCGTTCATCCTGCATTCGCCGCTGAATCAGCGCATGAGATTTTGGTAAAACCAGCAACCCCCCGGTGGTTTTGCTGACGGGGGTATCCAGGGAGGTAATCAGACCGCCCATCATCGGGCCGCCATTAATAAATCCAGGATCGTCAACGGTTGCGCCTCCCGCCAGCGCCAGCACCTCGCGAAGTGACATCCCGATAGGGACAGTGAGAGTGATTGGTTTGGCGACTGCGCCGTTGACGGTCAGCGTGCGACGGGTAACGGGATATTGCTGTTCAACCGCTCTGGCGATGTTGAGCACGGTCTGGACGTTATTGACCACCACGCCGACGCTGACCGGCAGTGCGGCAGGTGGGACCCTCCGGCCTGTTGCCATCCAGATGGTCAGCACCTCGTCACCGGCCGGGTAGACATCTGGTAAAATGTGTAACCGGATATCGGCAGGCAGCAGGGGAACTAACGCATTGATAGCATTCTGGTATTTTTCTTTAAGCGCAATAATACCGGCACTGGCTCCGGTAGCCGTCATGGCATATTTAACGCCGCGAATAAGTCGACCTGCCTGGACGCTCATCAATTGCTGGTCAACTTTTAACATCGGTTCACATTCGGCGGCATTCACCAAAAATGTATCGACCTGCGCCTGTAATTTTACGTGTGCAGGAAAACCCGCACCGCCTGCCCCGACAACGCCAGCAGCCCGAACGCGTTCGCGTATCGTCTGCGCATCATAAAGCGTGGACTCTGCCGTCATGGCTGTATTCATAATAATTCCTCAAGCAGTTCCTGCATGGCACTGGCGTCGGCAACACGAGGATTGGTTTGCAGCGTGACATCAGCCAGCGCGGCCTGAACCATCGACGGTATACGCTGTGACCAGATTTGCTTTCCGTCTTTGAGCGCGTCTACTAAAGAAGGTAACGCACACTGTTTTTTGAGAAGCTCAATGTGATGAATGAGCGCATTCAGCGCAGCCGTATCGTTCGCATTATCCGGGCATAAATGGCAGGCTTTAGCGAAACGGGCATAGCGCTTCGCGGCTCTGGGGGCGCGGGCGTTAAAATGAATGACAGGGGCCAGCAGCAGCGCATTGGCAAGTCCGTGTGGCAGATGAAACTGGCCGCCTAGCTGATGGGCAATCGCATGGTTTATCCCCAACCCCGCCTGACTAAATGCCATTCCCGCGAGTGTCGACGCGTTGTGCATTTTCCCCCTGGTTGCCAGACACTCGCCTTTACTGACGGCGACGGGAAGGTACTGAAAGACGATTTGTGCCGCTTTTTCCGCCAGCGCGTCGGTGAAATCGCTGGCCTTCGTGGACACGTAAGCCTCCAGCGCATGCGTCAGGACGTCCATGCCGGTATTCGCGGTGATGGCTGGAGGTACGCTGACAACCAGCGTTGGATCGAGGATGGCCATATCCGGGTAAAGCGCATTATTAAACAACGGATATTTAATGCCTTTATCCGGATCGCTAATCACGCAGGCGCTGGTCACTTCCGAGCCTGTCCCGCTGGTGGTTGGAATAGCAACACAGGTTTCGATTTCAATACCGAACTGTCGGCTGAACCAAACGATGGCTTTCGCGGCATCCAGCGCTGAGCCTCCGCCAAAACCAATGACAACATCTGGTTGCAGAGACTGCATTTGCGCAATCCCTTGCACCACCGTGCTAATGGTTGGATCGGGGGTAATATCGCTGAAAATGCTGATGCGATTATCCGCAGGAAGCGTGTTGCGCAGCTTTTCAATCACAGGAGAACGCGCAAGAAAACCATCGCAGATAATCCAGATATGCTTATTCGTGAAACGTTTGAGCACATCCAGGCTTCCCTGACCGCTGTACAATCGAGTTTGCAGTGAAAAGCTTTTCATAACGGCCCCATTAGCGAATAGAAAAACCGTTTGTCAGCACGCAACGACGAGAGCGTGCGAAAGTACGTGCCGATGTTGTTCCTTCACCGGTTGGCGTCGCGATCGTGAAGGTGGTAAAGCCTTCACCACCCACGCCAATCCCGGCGTAAGAGGGGCCATTTTTCACAAAAATGGAGGTTTGAAGCGTGCGTGCGGCAAGATTCAAACGCGACACATTTTGTGAATGCATAATGGCGGTGTGATGCAATCCCTCTTCAACTTTCAGGGCCAACGTTAACGCACTGTCAAAATCGCTCACCGTGACGACGGGGAGCATTGGCATCAGTTGCTCGCTGGTAACCCACGGGTCGTCAGCCTTGACGAGACCTATCAGTAATCGAGGTGCTTTTGCCGGAACAGGTATTCCTGCGGCTTCCAGTAAGGTTGCCGGGCTTTTCCCTACCAGCTTTTTATTGGCCATGCCTTCGGGCAGACAGACTGCGCGCAGTTTGTCTACCTCTTCGCTAGTGAGAAGCAGCGCGCCAAAAGACTGCATTTGTTGAACCAGGCGTTCGGCAACGGCACCAACAACAATCAGGCTCTTCTCAGCAATGCAGGGGAGGTTGTAATCAAAGGATGCGCCGTTGATGATATCTTCCGCCGCCTTAACCAGGTCGGCAGTTTCATCGACAATACAGGGAGGGTTTCCTGCGCCTGCGCCAATGACTTTTTTCCCGCTTTTCATGCCCATAGCAACAATGCCAGGGCCACCGGTAATCGCCAGAACTGCAATTTTAGGGTGTGCCATCATCTGCTGGGTAGCTTCAAAAGTGGGTTCTGTGACCGTGACGACAAGATTCCGGATCCCGCAGCAGCGGAAAGCAATATCTTCAATCATGGCAATCAGTTTGAGTGAGACCGCTTTCGCACCCGGATGCGGGCTAAAATAAACGCTGTTCCCCGCAGCCAGCATACTAATGCTGTTGTTAATTATGGTTTCCGTCGGGTTGGTACTGGGGGCGACGGAGCCAATCACGCCAAACGGTGAATACTCGAATAACACCATGCCGCCATCGCCGGTCAGTGCCGTGGTGGTGAGATCTTCGATTCCTGGAGTGTTGTCCAGCGCAGCTTTATTCTTGAGGAATTTATCCTCTTTGTTGCCCATTCCAGTTTCAGATGCGCTCTCAGCGGCCAGGGAAGCAAGATGAGGCGTCAGTTCTTCTCGCAGGGCGTGAATGATGGCGCTGCGGGTTTTTAATGGAGATTGCTGGTAACGTAAAAAAGCCTGATGAGCGGCATCGATAGCTTCGCCAACGGACGGAAAGATTCCGTTTCCTTTGGTTTCTGTTTTTGCCGGGGCGAGTTGTTCACTCAAAATGTTACGGATGAGGGTTTCAAGTTCTGAAGTATTCATTGATGTGTTCTCACGTTAATCGCCGCAATGGCCGTTTCTGCAATGTCCATATCCTGTTCAACGCTTCCCCCGCTGATGCCAAGACCCCCAAGAAGTAAACCTTCACGCCATAATGCGAACCCGCCGCCAAAGGTGACGACTTTTCCCTGCATATGGCTTTCCAGGCCGTAAAGCGCTGCGCCTGGTTGCACCGCAGACGTTAATTCATGCGTGGCGGTTTTCATCGCCACGGCGGTCCAGGCTTTTTTAGGTGCCAGTTCGCTACTGACGAGCAATGCGTCAGGCATGCGCCAGGTCACCGTTTGGGTCCCGTTCGCATCAACAATGCTGATGACGACCGGGACCTGAAGTTCTTCTGCTCTTGTTACTGCAGCGCGAGTCAGTTGGTGGAGCTCCTGAAAAGACAGAGACATCGCCGGCTCCTTTATGGCTGATGTACGGATGGCGGAGAGATAGCGCTCAGCCACTTTCTGAATAATGTCGTTTTGATGGGCGTCATGATCTTCTGCCCGTGCGAGCGCATATAAGCAGTCGGACAGACGATTGATATAACGCATCAGAACGTGTCTGACGTCGATATCGGCAGAGAGCTCGACCAGTCGCCTCTCTGCGCGGCGGGCCAGCGTGCGGGCAAAGTGCAGACGGCTGGCGGCTTCGCTGCGGCCAGGTAAAATAAAGCTGTGCAGCGGCGGTACTCTACCCATCGCGGTATCGATGGCGGTTTCCAATGCTGCAATTTCTTCTGAGCTGATGTAGCGCTGCTCTGGGTTTGGTTGTTCGCTCTCGCTGGCGAGTTCGGCGCTGAACCAAAAAAGCTGCAGTTGAATGTTTTCAAGTAACTGGCGGTGCTGTGGGCTTTTCGCCGCACAAATACACAGGCTAAGTGCCGCATTGAGTTCGTCCAGCGTCCCGTAAGCCTCGACGCGTGGATGCGTTTTGCTTACGCGTTGCCCGGTAAAGAGGGCCGTTGTACCGGCATCGCCAGTGCGGGTATAAATCGCCATAGTTCCTCCTAACGAGAAAGCGTGTCGACAATGCCGACAATAGCCAGATCGATGGCCTCATTTGGGCCGGAGAAAACGTGCCTGGCACTGGAGCCGCTGCTGAGTAAAACCAGTTCGCCGGTTCCCGCGCCGACAGAATCAACGGCGACTTCGTCCCCGGTCGTCGGGGAGGCTGGCAGCTCTCCGTCAGCACTCACCCGACGTACCAGTAACAGCTTCTTCCCGACCAGGGAGGGGGACTTTTGCGTGGAGACAACAACGCCTGTAACCCGTGCCAGATGCATAGCTCACTCCTGCTTAATTAATTGGACATTTCGCGTACTGACAGTTTCCTGAGCCAGCGCAGTGACGACACATCGACGGCGTAGCACTAAAACCGCATCGTGCAATTGGGCGACGTCGGCGTAACTGAGAAGTTTTTCAGGATGCAGAACGATTGCTCGCCCCAGTTCGTCACCAAATTCCAGCGGCAGACGCGCGAGTTTTTTCACGGGTACTGCGGGTAACAATTGGTGATGTAGTGAAATTTTCACGCGGACTCCGCATGCCAGCGCTTCGTGGATCGTGACCACCGACATATTGGCAGAGCTGCTTTCGGCAATTTGTTCCAGCAGGAGCAGATCAGCCTGTAAAATGTGCAGCGACGAGTACTGGCAGCATAGTATCCGTGGGTCTATTTCCCGTAACTGCGCGACGCTAAGAGTGAGCGTGCTTGCCGCGCGTTTTTTTAATCGGGAAACAACCTCCTCGATAATGCGTTGCAGCAGTTCGTTGTTCATCGTGAAGTCACCAATGTGGCGAATGCCTGAGGATTATCCGCCCCCGCAGCATTGGCTTCGTCGGTATCAATATGCATCTCAAGGCGCATATCCGGCGAAACGCGTACGGCGACGTTATCGAAAATCAGCCGGCGTTCATCGCCATTAATGGCGACCGAGACTTTATCGCCATGGGAAACCCGCAGGATCAGAGCATCGAGCGGCGACATATGGATATGCCGTTGAGCAACGATGACGCCGCATGTTAAGTCCAGTTCAGCAAATGGACTGACAAGGCGAATACCCGGCGTGCCCTGGATATTGCCCGACATACGCAGCGGGGCAGCAATACCTAGCGTACGGGCATCGGTACGTGAAATTTCAACCTGACTGGTGCTACGTAGCGGGCCGAGTAAACGCACATTTTTTAACTGTCCTTTAGGTCCGACCAGCGTGACGGTCTGCTCTGCAGCGTATTGGCCTGGCTGCAACAGCCCTTTTTTCTCGCTGATAGGCTGATTGGGAAACAAACGGACATAATCTTCAGCGCAAAGATGAATATGACGATTAGAGATCCCCAGCGGAATAGGGCGCTCGCGCATTTCATCCAGAACTTTGGTGACCGTTGACTTGAGTTGCTGTTTATCCATCACGCTTTACCTCGTTTTCCAGAGTGCAGACAAAGAGAGCGGGGCTCACCTTTCTGGCGGGTACAGGCTGGGTCAAGGCACAGATTGCAGCTAATCAACTCCGCATTTTGCGGTGCTTCGGACGCTGTACTGTCCACCAATATCTCTTCTTGCGGCTCGACCTGGATGGGGGCGGGTGTTGGCTCTGCTTCCGGGGTAACGCTATGTGACAGGATTCCGTCCCCTGGTCTCGATATGACTTTGTGAGCCACCAGTCCGTCACGTTGGTCAGCGAAACTGACACCGGTGGAAATGGCCGCCTGAACGGAGGCCACATCCCCGATTATCTTGATCACCGTCCAGCCTGAGCCGTTGGTTTTTTCGAGGCCCACCAGCGTGATGGAGGCGGCTTTCGCCATGACGTCCGCGCAACTGATGGCTAATGCCAGACCACTAACTTCGAGTAATCCCAGTGATTGCTTCACGCTGTGCTCCTTGGTTGCAACGACTTATGCGGATTTAGGTAAAATGGCTTCAACGTCGCTGTGCGGACGCGGGATAACGTGGCAGGATTTCACCTCGCCAACGGCGCTTGCCGCTGCGCTTCCTGCATCTACTGCGGCTTTCACCGCGCCGACATCGCCGCGAACCATAACGGTGATCAGGCCTGAGCCGATTTTTTCGTAACCGACCAACTGCACGTTTGCGGATTTCACCATGGCATCAGCGGCTTCAATAGCGCCGACAAGCCCTTTTGTTTCAACCAGTCCCAGTGCGTTATTCATACTGCTTGTCTCCTGTGGGTTATGAGTGGCATTCCCGGAATGGAATGCCTTTAACCAGCCGCGCTGCGTTATTACCGATGCTGCGACGAGCGTGGTTATCTTGTTGATACATCAGCGTAAAAAGCGGCGCTGACGCGGGTAGGTTTTTGTAGTGCACGATCAGTTTTTCGCGACTGCAGCCAATGCCAACCAGCAGCGGCGACTGACATGCCGCGAGCCATGCGTTGTGGATAACGTCGGTTGAATGGTTCTCCTGAATCACAAACGGGATCCCTTCTTCTTCAATACCCAGCAGCACGTCGTTCCAGGTGTCAGCGCAGTCACCGGTGGTGAAGATAACGATAGCGGGTGTGTTAAGATTACTTTCCATGAGCGAACGCCTTGTGCCAGGAGAGAATCAGCCCGGTCGCGACCGCATTGCGCGGACCCTCGGTGCCACGAATGTTGCCGCGCCCGGCAACCAGGCGATAATGCGCCAGTGCATCGGTGACCAGTTGCGGTACTTCGAAGTCCAGGGATGAACCGCCAACCAACACCACAAAGGGAATATCCCGAATGTTCCCGGTCGGACTCACCTGACGTAACGCTCTGAGCGCGTTGGTGACAAAAACGCGCTCCTTGGCGCTGCGGCGAATGGCCCGTACTTTCTCCAGCGCCAGTTCGCCTGGCAGGGGCACCAGCTCATCAGGTTTTACTACGCACACGCGGGCAAAAACCGTTGGCGGAAGAGGCTCAGGGAAGAACTGAACGCTGCCATCTTCGTGGCGAAGATGGAACAAGCTCTCAACTTTCGCCAGCGGGTACTTTTTGATCTCTTCGGCGAGATAACGGTCATCCAGCCCCAGTTCACGGGCAATAATCATCGTGACCATATCGCCCGCGCCCGCCAGGTGTGTGGCAATAATTTCGCCTTTCGGGTTGATGATGGAGGCGTCGGTCGATCCCGCACCGAGATCCAGAATAGCCAGTGGTCGCGTTGTGCCCGGAGTGGTTAAAGCCCCGAGTATGGCAGCTTCGGCTTCAGCCCCGCCAACCTGGACATCAATGTTGAGCTTTTGCGTGATTTCCTGAGCAATCATCGCCATTTGCAGGCGATCTGATTTCACCATTGAGGCAATGCCGACAGCCTGTTCCAGCGAAAATTCACCGGCAAGCCCGCCGGTCACGCTGACGGGAACCGAGGTATCAACCGCCAGTAGATCCTGAATAAAGATTTCCTGACTGGGTTTGTTGGTTAATTCAGCCATTGTCTGGCGTACATGCTCCAGCATGCCGCCAATATTGGTCCCCGCCTCGCCGGTGACGTTATCCAGTTTCGGGCACTCACCAACGGCTTTCATAATCGCGTCAGCGCCAGCTGCTACGTCGACGCGTACGGTGCGGCCTTGTGACTGTAGCTCCAGATTCCCGGCAGGAATGGCTCGTGCTTTCACATCGCCTGACGGCGTTTTCACCACCACGGCAGAGCGGTTGCCGATCAGCGCCCGCGCCATCGGGACAATGTTTTTAGTCTCGTCGGCATTGAGACCAAAAACGGTCGCAATCCCGTAGGGGTTAGAAAGCGTTTCAATGACCTTTCCTGGAACCGCGACTTCAATAGCAGCTAACATACCCAATGGGATACGGTCGATATGAAGCACTTCATCCACGATGGGCAGGGGGTGAGTCAGACGATTGCTGACCAACACGCCATCGTCTTGCTGCAAAATTACGCCAGTTAACTGGTATCCGGCGCGTACCGAGGCATTAATCATCGTGGCGACATCAGCGAAATCGAATGCTGATGACACCACCAAAATATAAGGTGTATCCGCCGGACGGCTGAGCAGGTCTTCCGGCGTAATAGTAATGCCAACACCCAGCCCGACACCGCCCGGCGTTTTAGGGTTATGGCCGATCATGGTGGATTCAGTGATGATGGTTTCGGTAATCGTTTCCATCGCCACGTCGCCAATGACCGGAGTGGCTTCATTAATACGGATGAGCGAAATATCGCTGACATTGATGCCGGCGTTTTTTGCTGCCAGCGTAAGTGCCTCCTGGATGCCAAACACATTACGCAATGTGCCTTTAATCCCGGTGGTTTCTGCCAGGGCGCTGTTGGTAATACTCAACGCTCCAGCCTCATCCAGGGTAGCCAGAGCGACTTCCGTTGATGAGTTACCTATGTCAATGCCAGCTATATATCGCATGATCCTGTCCCTGAGTTAGTCGTCACCTTTGAGTTTTTTACGCTCAACGTACAGCGCTGCCGCTTCACGAACGAAAGCCGCACAGATCTTTGCCTGATAACGATTTTCGAGATCGTCAGCGATAGCCATCAGCTCATCTTTAGTAGAGCGATACGGGCGTAGCGCGTTGTAGATCTCCAGGATGCGATCATCAGGTACAGCGGTTAGCTCTGCGGCGCGCTCAAAGTTCATCGCCAGCCTGTCACGCCCGGCATCTTTGGCGATTTCCGCCTGCAGGCGCAGCGTTTCAGGTGTGATGCGCATGTCCTGTGCCGTCACCTTGTTGCTCAGAACATTTTCGAGCGTGAAGTCATCCAGAGTTTTATTGGTCGCGGTTTTTACCCACTCAGGATGTTTATTCGCGAGAGGGTAATCCGTGACTTTCGCGGTATGTGCTGATGAACTTGCCGCAACCGGAGTAGCGGACTCGCTTTGCAGGCTGTTCATCCGGCTTAGCACATCCCGAACCATCGATTCAATTGCGTCGGTATTCATGGAGTTATCCTTTATCAAAGCGCCACGCGCAGTTCCTGCGGGTTTTTGCCCGTCACGACGTATTTGGTCTCTTTAATATGCAAAATGGCCGATTTCGCCTGGTACTTGGGGCGAGCCATCTGGTCATTCAGCGTAGGGACCGGTTGCGGAGATTCACGCTTGGCATAACGCGCGGCGTTTTTACCGATCTGACGATAGGTTTCCAGCGTCAGAAGCGGCGCCTGAGGGAACAGTTCCAGGTTAGAAAGCGGCGGTAACCCCTGCTGGTGGATAACCGTGGTGCCTTTTGACTGGATGCCGATAGAGATCCCGGAACCGCTCAGACGGTTGCCTTCCACGGCGACAAACGCGACATCAGAGGATTTAAAGCAGCGGATAACGCGTGCTTTAATGCCTTCCTCTTCAATCCCGGCAATCACTTCGCGCAAGATATTCTTATGCGGGATCCCGACGATATTGACAGTTTGTGAGAGCCCGAACGCCGGACCTACGGCAATAATCACTTCGTCCTGCTGCTGACCTTGTTTAGCTTCGCCAATCTCGGTCAGAAAACTGTCGGCCTGTACCGCTGTGGTCTGTGGCGCGCTTGCCGCTGACGATGTGCGGAATGAGACGGGTTTGTCGCTGGTCTGCATTTCAGACAGTACGTCTTCAATTATCTGGCGCAGCAGCTTTTCATTGATTTCCATTTTTCACCCCTTAGCCAAGTTCGTTGGGATCAAGTGCGCCAGGGATGTTTTTGATCTCTTCCCAGCGTTCGCCTTGCAGGCGATAACCTGTTGCCGGACCGGCATAGTCATTGACGTCATTTACTGCGGATAGCACCTGTCCGTCGCCAACGATAATGGCGGAGGTATGCAGATAATCCCCGGTTAACTTGGCTTTCTGGATGTTGAGCATGTCCTGAGCGACATCGGTAAACCCGCCCTGAGCAAGGGCTTTCACCACTTCCAGACCGTTACGGTTTTTATTGATAATCTCTTGTGCGAACTTGATGTCTTCCACGATGTTGCGCTCCGGCATATCTTTCGAACCGTGGGCGTAGGTCGCAGCCTCCACTTCTTCATCCGTGATTGGTGGTAATCCCATCCCGGCAAATACTGCCTGTAGCGCACGCGCCGCTTTGTTACGAATGGCGATAACATCTTCTTCTCGAACCGGACGCAGACCGCCGTCCACTTTCAGGTCGCGCTGGATAACGTTGTAGTCATCAAAGTCTTCCGCATCTTCGTTGGAACCGGCGAACATGTTGTCGTAGTTCGGCACCGCGGAATAACCGGAAGAGATGAAGTCAGTACCTGGCAGGAACTGCATCAGCAGACGCGCGGTACGACGCATATCCGAGTGGGTAAATGTCTGGTCGTTGCTGGAGGCGCATTCCAGATCCAGAGAAGAACAGATTAGGTTTTCGGCCAGAACCGCACGAATACCGGACGGTACGGCGGAAGGCACGCCGATGCAGCTTACTGAGCCGTTCTGCAAACCCTGCACGCCAGCGGCTTTGGTGATGTAAATGCAGCGGGCTTCCAGATAAAGCATTGATTTACCTTCGGCGTAACCCATCTGAACTTCTGAGCCAGAGCCGGAGGTAAAGCGCATTTTCAGGCCGCGAGAGGCGTAGGAAGAGGCGAGGAAGCCTTTCGACCATGGCGTGTCGTCGCCGTCGGTAAAGACGGGTTCGGTACCATAGACGGAGATAGTTTCCGCGTAACATGTATGGCCCAGCATGCCGAGCTTAAGTTCGGTCGCTTCTTCCAGCGAGCACTGAGTTAACACGCCAGGGCGCCCAACCTGTGAACCGACTAACAGGGCAATGGCGTTAAATGGCGCGTAGCGTGCGACGGCAACGGTCGTTTCCTGTTCGTCAAATCCGCGCCATGCGCCTTCTGCGGCGTCTGCGGCAATCTGTACCGGGTTATCTTTAACGTTAGTGACGTGCGCCTGTTGAGACGGAGTACGACGAGCACGCATTTTCTGCATGGCCATCATCATCTCGACGACGTTCATATGGGACACCACTTCGACAATTTTAGCTGGTGTCATTGCGGTGGTCAGCGGCACGATATCTTTGCGCTTCACGTTAGGATCGCAAAGCATATTGGCTAGTTTGACCGAGTCCATTGCCATGACTTCTTCAGCGCGCGCCAGGTTAATGCCGTAGCGGGCAATGAAATGGTCAATTAAGTCAAATTCACTGGCGGATTTGCCATCCAGTTCAGTCACTGTACCGTTGACGATTTTAATCGATGGTTTAGGGTCGTTCGGGCTTTCCATCGCAATGAAGCCTTCTTCGATCCACTCCTTAACGAAACCATCCTGATTCACAGGGCGTTTCGCCAGTGCTTCAAATCTTTTCGATCTCATGAATCAGCCTCACTGATATCAGATATAGGACGGACGATCGTTTTTCGGCTCTGAGCCGAGGGTCCCGAGTACGGTTTTACCGATTTCACGGGCGGAGATAACGGCTTGACGAACTGCGCCGGAATCACCTGATATGACCAGAATGGCTTCGTTGCTGAAGCTGGTGCCATGGGCCGGGGAGCTGTAGGCTACAACTTCCACATTGGCGGATTTCAGCGCAGTATCAGCCATCAGGACACCTACGGAGGCTGGTGCACCGACAATCACACCACAGGCACGGCCAATAGGTGCGCCAAAGGCTTTTTCCAGCGCGTAGCTGGCGCGGGCAGTGTATTGCATCTCGATGTGACCGGCTTCGTTGGCATAAACATCGCCAAAGGTGCGATCCAGCTCTTTCAGCGCAACCTCAATTCCGCGTTTCACGTCGGAAACATCGTTGCCGCCGAGGATAATCAGCGAGCCGTGGCCCGCGCCGCCTTTGGTATCTCGTGGTAATTCAATACTGACGACTTCCGTATTTGTTGCTTTTACCGCTTCATCGGCGGCCATAATGTGCGGACCCGCGCCAGTACGGGCGCCAAGGATGCCAATGGAGCGATAACGTTTTTCAAGTTTCATCGCGTCCAGTAAGGCGCTGTCTACGTTGGCGATAACCAGACCGACGGTGTCGCCAATCGCAGTACCGACAAACTCCGTTAAACTGCAGTTTTTCTCTGCCATAGCCGTTTCTCGTGTTGGGTGATTATTTTCAGGGATAGCCTGCTGTTCTGGGGTTGCCACGCGAGCAATCACCTGCGCCATGATCTGTTCAACCAGCTCATTGCTGCTCATTAGCTAATTCCCTTCGGTAAGATTTTTTCTACATCGGTATGAGGGCGTGGGATAACGTGTACGGCTTTCACTTCTCCCACATTACGGGCTGCGGCGGCACCGGCATCTGTTGCTGCTTTGACTGCGCCGACATCGCCGCGGACAATAACTGTTACCAGCCCCGAACCAATTTTTTCGTAGCCGACCAGCATTACATTGGCTGACTTCACCATTGCATCTGCGGCCTCTATGGCTGCAGTTAAGCCTTTGGTTTCTACCATTCCTAACGCTTCTTGTTGCATAAAGACCTCGCCTGGGTTGTCCCGATTTTCATGACTATAAAAAGAAGCGAGGAAAAAGAATGGCTGAGTTGAAAGTATGAGTGAAAAAATAGTGAGGATATGGTGATATAAAATTGCTGTGATTTATTGTATCTATCTGTTTTTGTTGGTTGTTTATTATTTTTCCAATGTGAATATTTGGCTATGTTAATTCCATATTTACACTTTTGTTAGTGACATTAAAAATAGCATTTGCTATGCGAAAAAATGAAATTGTGATGGTTGTCTGAAATCATAATTCTGCCCATGACAATATTTTATTATTTTACAAATGTACCATTAATAGTGGATTCCCCCGTTTTTCGGCCTGTTTTAATAAAGGTGATAGCAAGAATTTGCTATCGCAGCACGATTTTAAAAATCATACCGCTCGCAGATTGCCAACAATTTGCCGACATGCCTTTTTATAGTAAGCCTTGAAGTATTCTACTTGCCAGCAAGGAGTCCGCTGGTAAAGACACGAACTCTGCTTAGAAGGTGTCACAATGAACGATTCACTAAAAGCACAATGCATTGCTGAGTTTTTGGGTACCGGGCTGTTTTTGTTTTTTGGCATCGGATGCCTGAGCGCACTTAAAGTCGCGGGTGCCAGTTTGGGGTTATGGGAGATCTGCATCATATGGGGGTTGGGGATCTCGCTTGCCGTTTACCTGACGGCGGGGATTTCTGGCGCGCATCTCAATCCTGCAATCACCATCGCCCTGTGGTTATTTGCCTGTTTTCCGGGGCGCAAAGTATTGCCATACACCGTAGCGCAGGTTGCGGGTGCCTTTGGCGGCGCGTTGCTAGCCTATCTGCTGTACGGAAGTTTATTTACCGAGTATGAGTCGGCACATCAAATGGTGCGCGGCAGCCTTGAAAGCCTGCAACTGGCCAGTATTTTTAGTACTTATCCAGCGGCGGCGCTCAGCGTCTGGCAGGCTGCGCTGGTCGAAGTGGTGATCACTTCCATTCTGATGGGCATGATCATGGCGCTTACTGATGACGGTAACGGTGTTCCTAAAGGTCCGTTGGCGCCATTGCTGATTGGTATTCTGGTCGCTGTTATCGGCGCATCCACCGGGCCGCTCACCGGATTTGCAATGAATCCGGCACGTGATTTTGGTCCAAAACTGTTTGCATGGATGGCCGGGTGGGGCGATGTGGCAATGACCGGCGGGCGTGATATTCCTTATTTCATCGTACCGATTGTCGCTCCTATCATCGGTGCTTGCGCGGGCGCAGCAATTTATCGTTATTTTATTGGCAAAAATTTACCGTGTAATACGTGTAAGCTGGAGGAAAATGAGAGCTAGCTTCACGGAAGATGTTTATTTTTGAAGCGTAAAAACTGTTTTCGTGATCCGGTTTCCTGAACCGCTGAAAAAGTCTCCCCACAATGGGAGACTTTTGTTATGTTCGATGATGACTTTCATCAGCGCCCAGGAAAGCGAGATGAAAATGAATGTGTAAATAGTATGTTTTATTTATAACAATAAATTAACTGAGAGGTTTTATCATGATTTCTGCGAGTGCCCTGAACTCAGAACTCATTAATAAAATCGCACAGGATTTTGCGCAGGCCACCAGTCTGGCTGTTGTGGTTGTCAATATTCACGGTGATGAAATTTCTGAGCTTTTTAATTTCACCCCTTTTTGTCAGTTGATGCGCCAGCATCCTCAGCACAGTACCCGTTGTCGTATGAGCGATCGCTGTGGAGGACTGGAAGCTTCAAAATCCGATCAACCCTGCATCTATCGCTGCCACGCGGGGCTTACCGACTTCTCAATTCCGCTGGTCATAGCGGGTCACCTGGTTGGGTTTGTATTGTGTGGCCAGGTGCGTTTAAGTAACGATGTTGGCCTGGTTGATATCCTGAACGTCGATGACCGCTGGCAAGCCGATCCCGAGCTGCTAAGTGAATTTCGTAATGTGCCGGAGATGGACTATTCGCGAGTCATCGCCTCAGCGGACCTGCTAAAGCTCATCGTAGAAAATTGTCTTAAGAAACAACTTAATTTTGTGGTTATCAAGGATAACCCACAGCAAGCAGAGCCGGTACGTGCTAACCGAACACCGAATCCTCACGACAGCAAAATGAAAAAAGCGCTGCGCTATATTGATGCGCATTTGTCGGATGAGTTACGCCTGGAGGATGTTGCGTCTCATGTTTACCTTAGCCCTTACTATTTCAGTAAATTGTTCAAAAAATATCAGGGTATCGGGTTTAACGCCTGGGTAAATCAACAGCGAATGGCGAGTGCCAAAGAGTTGCTCTGTCATAGTGACTGGAGCATAGCCAGCATTGCGCGTAATTTAGGCTTTTCACAAACCAGTTATTTCTGCAAAGTATTCCGCCAGACGTATCAGGTTACGCCACAGGCATTTCGCCAGCAAATAAATGTCATTTCACGCGGTGAGTCCGCTTAAATAGCAATATTTTGCTATTGCCGATTTTTGATATAGGGAGCTATGTCAGTCACTATAAAATGAAAAGTAACAACAGCAGTCAATAAATTGTCATAGCGCAACAAAATAATAGTATTAGAGGGATAAACTGCACCAGTTTTTATTTTTGTGATGAGATACAGTGTCTGTGTGCATGACTTTCTTTATTCTTTGCAGATACTTTCATTCAAAATGTGAACATTATGAATAAGTGGGTTTACGCCAGAAAATTGGCTGAATGAACCCAGTAAGATATTAAATTGAATTATTGTCATGAGGTCGTGAATTTACCTCATAACAGGGAGCTTAATTACGGCTCTTGAACTGACAGGTTTGCCACATTTGTGGTAGGGAAGGGGGTGAGAATCCCCCGCAGCCCCCGCTGCTGTGATGCTGACGACCCCGTATGGACCACTGATCGCAAGATTGGGAAGGACGGGTGAGGATGACGCTAAGCCAGAAGACCTGCCTGTCAGTGACTACCAACAACTTCGGTGGGAAGTGGGTGGTTCAGATGCATACAGTCGAGAGACTGGGTATCTCTACACCCCTACCACCCTGAACAGGATCAGGGTATGGCGGCCAATTTTCACGCATTTGTTCTTGCAGGTACCGGAAGCGGCTGTGGTAAAACCACGGTGACGCTGGGCTTGTTGAGCTTGTTGAAAAAACGCGGTTTACGCGTCCAGCCTTGCAAAGTGGGGCCTGATTACCTTGATACCGGCTGGCATACAGCGGTATGCGGTACCGCTTCCCGCAATCTTGATAGCTTCATGCTTCCCGCTTCCACTCTGAATGCTTTATTCCGCGAGCAGATGCAACATGCCGATATCGCGGTGATTGAAGGCGTAATGGGGCTGTATGACGGTTATGGTACCGACCCGAACTATTGCAGCACCGCCGCGATGGCCAAACAGTTAGGTTGCCCGGTCATCTTACTTGTTGATGGTAAAGCCGTTTCCACCTCGATAGCCGCAACGGTAATGGGTTTTCAGCATTTTGATCCCACGCTGAACATCGCCGGGGTGATCGTTAATCGGGTTAACAGCGAAACGCATTATCAGCTGCTGAAGGTGGCGATTGAGCGTTACTGTTCCGTTCCTGTATTAGGCTACGTTCCGCGGATGGAAGGCGTTGCGCTTCCAGAGCGTCATCTGGGACTGGTTACTGCACGTGAGTCTGTTATCAATCAGCAGCCGTGGCAGGCCTTTGCCGCGACGCTGGAGCAGACGCTGGATATTGATGCTCTACTGAAATTAAGCCAGCTAAACACCCTTCCTGCGGGTGAATGGCCTGCGCTTCCCGCTACTGACGCCGGAGAAGGGTTAACGCTTGCTATCGCTGATGATGAAGCGTTTAACTTTTATTACCCGGACAATATCACTTTGCTTGAACGCACCGGGCTGAAGATTGTCCGTTTTAGTCCGTTGCACGACACCTGTTTACCCGATTGTCAGATGATCTGGCTGGGGGGCGGATACCCTGAGTTACATGCTGCGGCGCTGGCCCGCAATGTCTCGATGCTGAAGCAATTGCGAGCCGCCCATCAGCGCGGCGTCGCGATTTACGCCGAGTGCGGCGGGCTGATGTATCTCGGCAGTTCGCTGGAGGACAGCCACGGTGATTGCTGGCTGATGGCGGATATTATTCCCGGTCATAGCAAAATGGGGAAACGTCTGACCCGATTTGGTTACTGTGAAGCGCAGGCCGCACAGCAAACTTTGTTAGCCGCAAAAGACGAAGTGCTGCGTGGACATGAATTCCACTATTCCGATTTCACTCCTGAGACACCTGCGGTGATGCACTGCCGCAAAATGCGCGATGGCAAAACGCTGCAGGCCTGGTCCGGCGGCTGGCAGGTCGGAAACACCTTCGCCAGCTACCTGCACGTTCATTTTGCCCAACGTCCGCAGATGCTTAACCATTGGTTAGCAGCCGCGAGGAATGCGCTATGACAATCCTTGCGTGGTGTGTTGCCTGGCTGCTTGATTTTATTATCGGCGATCCGCAGAACTGGCCGCATCCGGTGCGCTGGATTGGCAATCTGATTTCTGCGGTGCAGCGAATTATCCGGCGTTATTGCCATAGCGATCGTGCGTTGCGCATTGGTGGCGCGGCGATGTGGATAGTGGTGGTTGGCCTGACCTGGACTGTCTCCTGGGGCGTACTGGCGCTGGCGCAATCTATTCATCCCTGGCTTGGTTGGGTGGTAGAGGTTTGGATGATCTTTACCGTGCTGGCGGGGCGCTGCCTGGCGAACGCCGCGCAGGATGTTGAACGCCCGCTACGTGCCGGTAACCTTGCCGCAAGTCGGGAAAAGCTGTCATGGATCGTGGGGCGCGATACCTCGCAATTACAACCTCAGCAGATCAATCGCGCCGTGGTGGAAACCGTGGCCGAAAACACCGTTGATGGCATCATCGCGCCGCTGTTTTTCCTTCTTCTCGGCGGCGCGCCTTTGGCGATGGCCTACAAAGCGGTAAATACCCTTGACTCCATGGTGGGTTACAAACATGAAAAATACCGCGCTATCGGTATGGTCAGCGCGCGTCTGGATGATGTCGCAAATTATATTCCTGCGAGACTGAGCTGGCTGCTGCTGGGAGTGGCTGCATTTTTATGCCGTCAGGACGGTTCGCGTGCTTTGCAGATCGGCTGGCGCGATCGCTACAACCACAGCAGCCCAAACTGTGCGTGGTCGGAGGCCTCCGTTGCCGGGGCATTAGGTATTCGTCTGGGTGGCCCTAATGACTACTTCGGCGAGCGCGTTGAGAAACCGTGGATCGGTGATGCACAACGCGACATTTCGGTAGACGACATTTCCCATACGATTCGATTGATGTGGGTGGCATCGACGCTGGCACTGGCGCTGTTTATCGCGCTGCGGTGGCTGCTGGTCGGTGTAGCCTGAGGACAACACTATGCAATATATCCAGCAACCCCAGGCTATTGAGGCCAAAAGTTTCGACATTATTGGCGAGATTATCCGTGAAACCCGTCCGGACTATCAGTTTGCCAGTCCGTTGCATGAAGCCATTATCAAGCGGGTCATTCACACCACCGCGGATTTCGACTGGCTGGACATTCTGTGGTTTTCCAGTGATGTGCTGGAGCAGTTCTGCGCGGCGCTTAGCCGTTCGAGCGTGATTTATACCGATACCACGATGGCCCTTTCCGGGATCAATAAAACGCTGCTGGCAAAATTTGGCGGTGAGTGCCGCTGCTATATCAGCGATCCACGGGTCGTACGAACGGCAAAAGAGCAGGGGATCACTCGTTCAATGGCGGCTGTCGATATTGCGGTGAAAGAAGAGGGGGAAAAGCTGTTTGTCTTTGGCAATGCGCCGACAGCGCTGTTCCGTCTGCTTGAGCATGATGTTGCCGTCAGCGGTGTGGTTGGTGTACCGGTCGGGTTCGTGGGTGCTGAGGAGTCGAAAGATGCGCTGACCCAAAGCAACCTCCCGGCCATTGCTGCGTTAGGACGTAAAGGGGGAAGTAACGTCGCCGCTGCTATCGTCAACGCCATGCTTTATCACATGCAGGGGGCGCGATGAGCGAGGCCTTCGATACGCCGGTGTGGCACAACGGTAAAGCGCTGCGTAAAGGATATACCACGGGATCGTGCGCGACGGCGGCTGCAAAAGTGGCGGCGCTGATGGTATTGCGCCAGCACCTGATCCATCAGGTTTCCATCGTGACGCCTTCCGGGGTGACGCTGTGCCTGAACGTCGAATCGCCGCATATCGAAGGGCAGCAGGCGATAGCCGCGATCCGTAAAGACGGTGGCGATGATGTCGATGCCACGCATGGGATGCTGATTTTTGCCCGCGTGACGTTAGATGATAGTGGCGTGATCGCCTTACAGGGCGGTGAAGGGGTCGGTACGGTTACCCGCAAAGGGATCGGTCTACCGGTGGGGAGTTCGGCGATTAACCGGACACCTCGCCAGACCATTGAGTCTGCGGTACGTGAGGCGATTGGTCCAAATCGTGGGGCGCAGATTGAGATCTTCGCGCCGGAAGGCGAAGAGCGGGCGCAAAAAACCTACAACTCGCGTCTCGGCATTCTGGGCGGTATTTCGATTATTGGCACCACGGGTATCGTCACGCCAATGTCGGAAGAGAGCTGGAAGCGTTCGCTGTCGCTGGAGCTGGAAATTAAACGCGCGGCGGGTCTGGATCGCGTGGTTCTGGTGCCGGGAAACCACGGTGAACGTTTTGTGCGCGAACAGATGGGCATCGACACGCAGGTTGTGGTCACCATGAGCAACTTTGTCGGCTACATGATTGAAGAAGCCGTCCGTCTGGGATTTCGGCAAATCGTGCTGGTGGGACATCCCGGGAAACTTATCAAAATCGCGGCGGGGATCTTCCATACCCACAGCCATATTGCCGATGCGCGCATGGAAACGCTGGTGGCCCATCTCGCGTTGCTTGGCGCACCGCTGGAACTGCTGAGGCTGGTCAGCGACTGCGATACTACCGAAGCGGCGATGGAACACATCGACGCGTACGGCTTTCAGCATATTTATAACCATCTGGCGGAGCGTATCTGTATGCGCGTTCTGCAAACGTTGCGCTTTACCAAAAATCCCCCGACCTGCGACGCCATCATGTTCTCGTTTGACAATCAGGTGCTTGGTAGTAATCGCCCGATCGCTGAAATTGCTGAGGAGATGCAATGTTAACCGTTGTGGGAATGGGACCCGCGGGTTTGCATTTGATGACGCCTGCAGCGCGTGAAGCGGTCGCAACGGCTGATGTGCTGGTCGGCGGAAAGCGGCATTTGCAGCAATTCCCGGATTTTACCGGTGAGCGGTTTGCTCTTGGCGCCAATATTGCGGAGCTCCTGAACTGGGTAACTGCGCACCAGGATAAGCATGTCGTCGTGCTGGCGTCTGGCGATCCGCTGTTTTACGGCATTGGGACGCGCATGGTGGCGCATTTTGGCATCGGGCAGGTACGCATAATTCCCGGTATTAGCGCGGTGCAGTATCTGTGCGCGCAGTCCGGTATCGATATGAACGATATGTGGCTGACCAGTAGCCACGGGCGCAGCGTCTGTTTCGATGAGCTGGCCCGACATAACAAGGTGGGGATGGTAACAGATGCGTTGTGCGGCCCACGTGAAATCGCACAGGAGCTAATCACTCGAGGCAAGGGACATCGCTGGATGGTCATTGGCGAAAACCTGGCGATGGAAAACGAGCGGATCCATGTCCTGCCTGTGAGTGAAATTAACGCCGACTATGACATGAATGCAGTGGTGATCCTTGATGAAAGATGAGCTGTTTCTGCGTGGAGAAAAGGTGCCGATGACCAAAGAAGCGGTACGCGCACTTGCCCTCTCAAAACTTGAATTACACCGTGCCAGTCACCTGATTGATATTGGGGCGGGAACCGGCAGCGTGTCGATAGAAGCGGCGCTGCAATATCCCGGATTGCGCGTGACGGCAATCGAACGTAACCCGGCGGCGCTCAGGTTGCTGGATGAAAATCGCCAGCATTTTGCTTGCGCAAATATCGACATTTTTCCCGGCGTTGCGCCGATGACCATCGCCGAAAAAGCCGATGCCATTTTTATGGGTGGCAGCGGTGGGCATCTGACCGATCTCATTGACTGGTCGATGCGTCAACTGCATCCCGCCGGGCGGCTGGTCATGACGTTTATCCTCCAGGAAAACCTCAACACCGCGCTGGTTCATCTGGACCATCTGGGCGTACAGGGAGTGGATTGCCTGCAGCTACAGGTTTCCTCGCTTACCACGCTTGGCAGTGGTCATTATTTCAAACCGAATAACCCCGTATTTGTTATCGCCTGTCAGAAGGAAGGAAACCATGTCTGAGATTTTTGATCCCCGTAGCGTGTGGTTCGTTGGCGCAGGTCCTGGCGATCGCGAGCTGATTACCCTCAAAGGTTACCGTTTGCTACAACAGGCGCAGGTGGTTATCTACGCTGGATCGCTGATTAACACCGAACTGCTGGAATATTGTCCCGCCGATGCTGAATGTCACGACAGCGCTGAACTGCATCTGGAGCAGATCCTCGATCTGATGGAAGCTGGCGTGAAGGCTGGCAAGACCGTGGTGCGTCTGCAAACTGGCGATGTCTCACTGTACGGTTCCGTCCGCGAGCAGGGCGAGGAACTGACCAAACGCGGGATCGACTGGCAGGTGGTGCCCGGCGTCAGCGCCTTCCTCGGTGCGGCGGCAGAACTCGGCGTGGAGTACACCGTGCCTGAAGTCTCACAAAGCCTGATCATTACCCGTCTGGAAGGGCGCACGCCGGTCCCCGAGCGCGAACAGCTGGAGTCGTTTGCCAGTCACCAGACATCTATGGCGATTTATCTGTCCGTTCAGCGTATTCATCGGGTGGCCGAGCGTTTAATTGAAGGTGGTTATCCGGCGACCACGCCAGTGGCGGTGATCTACAAAGCGACCTGGCCGGAAAGCCAGACCGTGCGCGGTACCCTTGCGGATATTGGCGACAAGGTGCGCGATGCGGGCATCCGCAAAACGGCCCTGATTCTGGTCGGTAATTTCCTGGGCTCGGAGTATCACTACTCCAAACTCTATGCGGCGGACTTTAGCCATGAATACCGTAAAGCCTGAGTCAATTGCGCTTTTTTGCCTGACGCCAGGCGGCGTTGTGCTGGCGAAACGTCTGGCGGCTATGCTGCCGGTCACCTGTTTTACCAGTGAAAAGCTGCTGGAGGAGGGGTTTATTCCCTTTGAAAACGGCTTTGCCAATACCGCCCGTGATGCGTTTATGAACTACTCGGCGCTGATTTTTATCGGGGCGACCGGCATTGCGGTTCGCGTGCTGGCTCCGCTGGTCAACGATAAATTTTGCGATCCGGCGGTGGTGGTCATTGATGAACGTGCCCAGCATGTCATCAGTCTGCTTTCCGGTCACGCGGGGGGCGCGAATGCGCTGGCGCGTTATCTGGCAGGCATGTTGGGGGCCGACCCGGTAATCACCACGGCGACGGATGTCAATGATATGGCGGCCCTGGATACACTGGCATTCCAGTTGAATGCGCGGATGAGTGATTTCCGTTCGGCGGTGAAGATCGTTAATCAGATGTTGGTCAGCAACAAACGGGTTGGCCTGTGGTGGGATGACGAACTGACGCAGGATGTCAGCCATTGTGATCGCCGTGGTTTTATCACGGTAACCGATCTCAATCAGCTTCCCGAACTGGATGCGCTGGTGTGTATCACCTTACGCACCAATTTACCCGATCTGCCTGTTCCGCACTGGAAGCTGGTGCCGCAGCGGGTTGTGGCTGGGATTGGTTGTCGCCGCGACACACCGTTCCCGCTGCTGGCTGCGCTGCTTGCCCGCCAACTTGAAGCCCAGCAGCTCGATCCGTTGGCACTAAAAGCCATTGGCAGTATCACGCTGAAAAAAGATGAGCAGGGCCTCATCCAGTTGGCCTCGTGCTGCCGCGTGCCTTTCGAAACCTTTACCGCTGACGCGCTGCGTGAGCATGAGCACCGTTTTCCGGCCTCATCGTTTGTTCGCAAAACGGTGGGGACAGGAAGCGTTTCTGGTCCTGCAGCCTGGCTGCTGAGCCACGGACAACTGTTAGGCGAGACCCTGCGAGAACAGGGCGTCACTATCACTTTGGGAGTTTCACACTGATGTTAAGCGTAATTGGAATTGGCCCTGGCTCGCAGGCAATGATGACCATGGAAGCCGTTGAAGCTTTGCAGGCAGCGGAAATTATCGTTGGCTATAAAACCTACACCCATCTGGTAAAGGCTTTCACAGGCGATAAGCAGGTGATCAAAACCGGAATGTGCAAAGAGATTGAACGCTGTCAGGCGGCGATCGAACTGGCGCAGGCGGGTCACAATGTGGCACTCATCAGCAGCGGTGATGCGGGGATTTACGGTATGGCCGGGCTGGTGCTGGAGCTGGTCAGTAAGCAAAAGCTGGATGTTGAGGTCAGACTGATCCCAGGCATGACTGCCAGCATTGCCGCCGCCTCTTTGCTGGGCGCGCCGTTGATGCACGACTTCTGCCACATCAGCTTAAGCGATCTGCTAACGCCATGGCCGGTTATCGAAAAACGCATTGTTGCCGCTGGTGAAGCCGACTTTGTTATCTGTTTCTACAACCCACGCAGTCGGGGTCGCGAAGGACATCTGGCGCGCGCATTTGAGCTGCTTTCCGCCAGCAAGAGCGCGCAAACGCCGGTCGGTATTGTGAAGTCAGCCGGACGTAAAAAGCAGGAAAAATGGCTGACCACCTTGGGTGAAATGGACTTTGAACCGGTTGATATGACCAGTCTGGTGATCGTTGGCAACAAAACAACCTATGTGCAGGACGGCCAGATGATTACGCCACGAGGTTATGTGCTGTGAATTACGGTGATGTGTTGGTCATGGGCGGTACCAGCGATGCGCGCATGCTGTGCCAGCAACTGGATGCGGCAAACGTGGCCTACACCCTGTCAGTTGCGACCCCGACGGGGAAACAGCTGGCGGGAGACATCAAAGGTCAGGTGCGCTGCGGGCGTCTGGAACGCGAGCAAATGATAGCCTGGCTGCAGGAAAATCGGACGCGCTGGGTGATCGACGCCTCGCATCCGTATGCCGAGGTGGTGAGCCGCAACATCATGAGCGCTTGTGAAGCCGCGGGCGTACTGCTGAGCCGCTATCAGCGTCCTGAACAGTTGAGTGGTTTAACCCACCCGCATCTGCATACCGTGCAGAGTATTCAGCAAGCCTGCGAGGTGGCGCGACGCTTCGGTAAACGCGTGTTGCTCACCACCGGCAGTAAAGATCTGGCCATCTGGCGCGAAGGGTTGCCTGAAAAAACGCTGCTGGCGCGCGTTCTGCCTGTACCTGAGGTCATTCAGCAATGCGCTGATCTGGGCTTTGGCGTCGGTGAGATCTTCGCCTTGTGCGGACCGTTTAGCACCGAGTTCAACGCCGCGTTTTATCGTCAGTGTCAGGCTGATGTGGTGATCACCAAAGCATCCGGTGCGGAAGGTGGTTATCAGGAAAAAGTTCAACCCTGTCTGGATGCCGGTATCCCCTGCATCGTGATTACACGTCCGGCACCGTTGGTGACGGGAGAAGAGTTACTGGAAAGTCAGGCCGCATTTGGGGCGCGTTTAACGCGCTGGCTGGCCGCTGCTTAAGGAGTTAGAGATGAAAAAGGCGCTTCTGGTGGTCAGCTTTGGCACCAGCTATCACGACACTTGTGAGAAAAATATTGTGGCCTGTGAGCGCGATCTCGCGGCCAGTTGCCCGGATCGTGACCTGTTTCGGGCGTTTACCTCTGGGATGATTATCCGCAAGCTCAAGCAGCGTGATGGCATTGATATCGACACGCCGCTGCAGGCGCTGCAAAAGCTGGCGGAGCAGGGGTATCAGGATGTGGCTATTCAGTCACTGCACATCATCAACGGCGATGAATACGAAAAAATTGTCCGCGAAGTGCAAAGTATGCGTCCGCTGTTTTCTCGCCTGACGCTCGGCGTACCGCTGCTGAGCAGCCATGAAGATTACGCCCAGCTGATGCTGGCGCTGCAACAGCAGATGCCGCCGCTTGGCGAAAAGGAAAAAGTGGTGTTTATGGGGCACGGCGCCAGCCATCATGCCTTTGCCGCTTATGCCTGTCTCGACCATATGATGACGGCGCAGCGCTACCCGGCGCGGGTCGGGGCGGTGGAAAGCTACCCGGAAGTAGATGTGTTAATTGAGAGTTTGTCTCAGGAAGGGGTGACGGCGGTGCATCTGATGCCGCTGATGTTAGTTGCTGGCGACCATGCCATCAATGATATGGCCTCCGACGAAGACGATTCGTGGAAGACATTGTTTAATGCGGCCGGGATACGGGCTACGCCGTGGCTCAGTGGGTTGGGTGAGAATCCGGCGGTGCGCGCCATGTTTGTGGCGCATTTACAGCAGGCGCTGAATGTGGCGCTGGAGGAAGCGGCATGAGCGGAAAACTGTACGCATTAAGCACCGGGCCAGGCGCTTCCGATCTCATTACCGTGCGCGCCGCACGCACGCTGGGTCAGCTCGATATTCTCTATGCGCCTGCCGGGCGGAAAGGCGGCGATAGCCTGGCGCTGTCAATCGTGCGGGAGTATATCGGCGAGCAGACCGAAGTCCGCTGCTGCCATTTTCCTATGAGTGCCGACAGTGCTGAAAAAGAGGCAGTTTGGGATGAGGTTGCTGCCGCGCTGGTTCAGGAAGTGGAGGCCGGTAAACAGGTTGGTTTTATTACCCTTGGTGATGCCATGCTGTTCAGTACCTGGGTCTTTTTACTCCAGCGTATTGGCTGTCCTGACTGGTTGGAAATCGTTCCGGGCGTGACCTCTTTCGCCGCGATTGCCGCGCGTTCAAAAACGCCGCTCGCTATGGAGCAACAGTCGCTGGCGGTGGTCTCCTGTACCGCGCCGGAAGCGGAAATCCAGCAGGCGCTAAAGCAGCATGACAGCCTGGTACTAATGAAGGTGTACGGTCGTTTTGCGCGCATCAAAGCATTGCTGCAACAAGAGGGCTTGTTGAATTGCGCATTGATGATGTCTGAAGCCACGCTGCCTAGTGAGCAGTGCTGGCGTCATCTCAACGAAGTCAGCGACGACCAGCCGCTGCCTTATTTCTCGACCATTCTGGTTAATAAACAGTGGGAGTATGCACAATGAAGCTTGAACAACAGCTAAAACAGCTGTCTTTCAGCGGGTTGGCTGCGGCGCTATTACTGATGATTGTCCCTGAGCAAGCGTTCGCCATGCACATTATGGAAGGCTTCTTGCCGCCAATGTGGGCGCTGGCCTGGTGGCTGCTGTTTTTACCTTGCCTGTGGTACGGATTAGTGCGCTTGCGTCAAATCGTCCAGGAAGACAGCCACCAAAAAGTGTTATTGGCCTTGTGCGGCGCGTTTATTTTTGTGCTGTCGGCGCTGAAAATTCCTTCCGTTACCGGAAGCTGCTCGCATCCGACCGGTGTCGGCCTGGCGGTTATCCTGTTCGGACCGGGTGTGGTCGCTATTCTCGGTGCGATAGTCCTGCTGTTCCAGGCCTTGCTGCTGGCGCACGGCGGTTTAACGACGCTCGGGGCCAACGGCATGTCGATGGCGGTGATTGGCCCGGTAGTGGGTTACATGGTGTGGAAAATGGCCTGCCGCTCGGGGCTGCGCCGGGATGTCTGCGTCTTCCTGTGTGCCATGTTGGCGGATCTCGTCACCTATTTTGTTACTTCTGTTCAGTTGGGCGTTGCGTTCCCTGATCCGTCCGCTGGCGCAGTGGGGTCGATTGTGAAATTCATGGGCATTTTCTGCCTGACGCAGATCCCAATCGCGATTGCGGAAGGTCTGCTCACCGTAATGATTTATGACCAGCTAACCAAACGACAGTTGATAACCGCACAAGGACATTAACGATGAAAAAGACGCTGATTTTGTTAGGCATGGTGGTGGCGCTGGTGATCCTGCCGTTCTTTATCAACCACGGTGGGGAGTACGGCGGTTCAGATGGTGAGGCGGAAAGCCAGATTCAGGCTATTGCCCCGCATTATGAGCCCTGGTTCCAGCCGTTGTATGAACCCGCAAGCGGTGAAATTGAAAGTCTGCTGTTTACGCTCCAGGGATCGCTTGGCGCAGCCGTGATTTTCTATATCTTGGGTTACACAAAGGGCAGGCAACGCCGTGATGACCGGGCTTGACAGGCTTAGCTATCAAAGCCGTTGGGTTCATGTCTCGCCGGTGCGGAAATTTCTGCTTTGGCTGATGATGATGATTCTGGCGTTTACCCTGCCCCCGTTGGGGCAGGGTATCGAGCTGTTACTGATTGCCGCGCTGAGCTGCTGGCTGCTGCGTATTTCCTTCTGGCGCTGGTGCCGTTGGATGGCATTGCCATTTGGTTTTCTCACGGTTGGCGTGGTGACCATTTTGTTTAGCATCAGCCGCGATCCACAGACGCTGTTGGCCAGCATACCTGTGGGAAGTTACTGGTTGGGGATCAGCGCACCAGGCCTGGTAACCGCCAATGAAACCTTCTGGCGCAGCCTTGCCGCGTTGGCGGCAACCTTCTGGCTGGTACTGAATCTGCCGTTTCCGCAATTAATTATCTTACTCAAACGCGCGCACGTTCCTCGCCTGCTAACTGAGCAGATCCTGCTGACCTGGCGGTTTATTTTTATCCTGTTAGATGAGGCGCTGGCTATTCATCGCGCACAAACGCTGCGTTTTGGTTATCGTAGCTTGCCGTTGGGCTACCGCTCTCTGGCAATGCTGGTGGGATTGCTGTTTACCCGTGTGTTGATCCGCTACCAGCAAATGACCACCACACTGGATATCAAACTGTATCAGGGTGATTTTCACCTGTAAGGAAAAGTATGCTTGCCACCTCAGCGCTTTGGTTTCGCTATCAGGATGACCCGATCCTCAAAGGGCTAACTCTGGATTTTTCGACGCATGCCGTCACCGGACTGGTAGGCGCTAATGGCTGCGGGAAATCCACGCTGTTTATGAACCTGAGTGGCTTATTGCGCCCACAGCAAGGCGCGGTGATGTGGCAGGGCAATCCGCTGGATTACAGCAAGCGCGGCCTGCTGGCGCTGCGTCAACAGGTGGCAACGGTATTTCAGGACCCCGATCAGCAAATCTTTTATACCGATATCGACAGCGATATCGCCTTTAGCCTGCGCAATCTTGGGGTGGATGAAGCTGAAATCGCTCGCCGCGTGGAAGATGCGCTTACGCTGGTCGACGCCCAGCATTTTCGCCATCAGCCCATTCAGTGTTTAAGCCATGGGCAAAAAAAACGCGTGGCGATTGCTGGTGCGCTGGTGTTGCAGGCGCAATATCTGCTACTGGATGAACCCACTGCAGGCCTTGACCCATCAGGCCGCACGCAGATGATTGAGATAATCAAGCGCATCGTGGCGCAAGGAAATCACGTGGTGATCTCCAGCCATGATATCGATCTTATCTATGAGGTCAGCGATGCAGTTTACGTTTTACGCCGGGGCGAAGTGCTGACGCACGGCACGCCGGGTGAGGTTTTCGCCCGGACGGATCTTATTGAACAAGCTGGATTGACTCAGCCCTGGCTGGTGAAGCTGCATACTGAGCTGGGTTTCCCGCTGTGTAAAACAGAGGCTGAATTTTTTAGTTGTATGCGAGAGAACGCACTGAAGGAGGCGTCATGACGCAGGCAATAATGTTGCAGGGAACGGCATCTGATGTGGGTAAAAGCGTATTGGTCGCCGGGCTGTGTCGTATTTTTTATCAGGATGGACTGCATACCGCGCCGTTCAAATCGCAGAACATGGCGCTGAACTCTGGCATTACGCCAGAGGGAAAAGAAATGGGCCGCGCGCAAATTTTTCAGGCCGAAGCCGCAGGCATTACGCCAGATGTGCGTATGAACCCGGTGCTGCTTAAACCGACCAGCGATCGAAAAGCGCAGGTAGTGCTGATGGGTAAAGTGGCAACCGATATGGACGCGGTGAGTTACCACGAGTACAAGCCACGTCTGCGGGAACAGATCTTGTCAGTTTATAATAGCCTGGCGCAGGAGTTCGATGTGCTGGTGCTGGAAGGTGCGGGGAGCCCGGCAGAGATTAACCTGCGCGATCGCGATATCGTCAATATGGGCATGGCTGAGATGGCGCAGTGCCCTGTCGTTTTGGTGGCGGATATCGATCGTGGCGGCGTGTTTGCCTCTATTTACGGCACGCTGGCGCTACTGCATGACCATGAACGCGCCAGGGTAAAAGGGGTTATCATCAATAAATTTCGCGGTGATGTGGCGCTGCTGTACTCCGGTATCGAGCAAATTGAAGCGCTGACCGGTGTTCCGGTGCTGGGCGTCATGCCATGGCTGGATGTTGATCTGGAAGATGAAGATGGCGTGGCGCTGCAAAAGGGCAAGTATCTGCGTACTGATAAACGCGACATCGATATCGCCGTTGTTCAACTTCCGCACATTTCAAACTTCACTGATTTCAATGCGCTTGCGGCACAGCCGGACGTGCGCGTGCGCTATGTTCGCCAGCCTGAAGAACTGGCGGGGGCCGATCTGGTGATTCTGCCAGGCAGCAAAAACACGCTGGGCGATCTGGTCTGGCTGCGTGAAAGCGGAATGGCGCATGGCGTCGTGCAATTACATCGTAATAACGTACCGGTGGTGGGGATTTGCGGCGGCTATCAAATGCTCGGCGACACCATCATTGATGAAGTAGAGTCGGGCCTCGGTACGCTGCCGGGTCTGGGCTTGCTTAATACGGTGACCCATTTTGCCCAGCATAAAACCACGACCCTGGTTGAGGGGCAAATGTCTTCTGCGCTGCCTGACTGGCTGGCGGGCGCGGCGGGGTTACCCGTTCGCGGTTATGAAATCCATATGGGCGAAACGGCATTATCCGAAGCATGCCAGTCGGTAATGACACTGCGCAAAGAAGGCGGCAATGTCGCTGACGGCGCGGTAACGCCGGATGGCCTGGCCTTCGGTACCTATCTTCACGGACTGTTCGACAGCGATGCATTTACCCGTGCGTTGGTGAATGGCCTGCGTGTACGCAAAGGGTTAGCACCGCTGGATTCCACCTTCCATTACGCGCAATATAAATCGCAGCAGTTTGATCTGCTGGCGGATGCGATGCGACAACACATCGATATTGAGAAAATTTATACCATCATGCAGCAACATCAGGAGCCCGTATGATGATTCTGGTTACGGGCGGCGCACGAAGCGGCAAGAGTCGGCATGCGGAAGCGCTGATCGCTGATTCCCCAAACGTTCTGTATATCGCGACTTCGCAGATTTTTGATGAGGAGATGGCGGCGCGAATTCAGCACCATCGCGATGGGCGTCCCGCACACTGGCGTACTGCCGAGCGCTGGCAACATCTCGATGAACTGATAACGGCAGCAAACGATCCTCAGGAAGCCATTTTGCTGGAGTGTATCACCACCATGGTAACCAATCTGCTGTTTGCGCTGGGTGGTGACAGCGACCCGGATAGCTGGGATTACGCGGCGATGGAGCAGTCCATCGAGGATGAGATCCGTTCGCTAATTGCTGCCTGTCAGCGCTGTCCGGCAACGGTCGTACTGGTGACTAACGAAGTCGGAATGGGAATTGTTCCGGAAAACCGTCTGGCCCGTCATTTTCGCGATATTGCAGGACGCGTGAACCAGCGACTGGCGACGGCAGCTGATGAGGTGTGGCTGGTGGTATCAGGAATTGGAGTCAAAATTAAATGAGTAAGTTGTTCTGGGCAATGCTGTCTTTCATCAGCCGCTTGCCCGTTCCTGCTCGCTGGTCGCAAGGACTGGATTTCGAGCACTATTCGCGCGGTATCGTGATGTTCCCCCTGATAGGCGTGGTGCTGGGCGGGCTAACGGGGTTGGTCTTTATGGCACTGCAGCCCTGGTGTGGTATTCCACTGGCAGCCTTGTTCGCCGTATTGACGCTGGCATTGCTGACCGGGGGATTTCATCTGGATGGTCTGGCGGATACCTGTGACGGCATTTTTTCGGCGCGCCGACGCGAGCGGATGCTGGAAATCATGCGCGACAGTCGTCTGGGCACCCACGGTGGACTGGCGTTAATTTTCGTTTTACTGGCGAAGGTGCTGGTGGTGAGCGAACTGGCTTTACGTGGCACGCCAATGCTGGCGGCGCTGGCTGCGGCATGTGTCGCCGGGCGGGGTACCGCTGTTTTGCTGATGTATCGACATCGCTACGCCCGCGAAGAAGGGCTGGGTAATGTCTTCATCGGCAAAATTACCGGGCGTCAAACCGCCGTCACGCTGGGGTTGGCGGCGATCCTGGCCGCCGTGCTGCTTCCGGGTATGCGGGGTGTGGCGGCGTTGGTTGTCACGATGGTGGCGATTTTCATTCTTGGGCAGTTATTAAAACGTACGTTGGGTGGGCAAACCGGCGATACGCTGGGCGCAGCCATTGAACTTGGCGAGTTAATATTCTTGCTGGCTCTGCTTTGAGTCAGCCAACATACTGGAACCCTTATGCAGACTTTAACCTCTTTACTCCACGCGATTCCTTCACCTGACAGTGCCGCGATGCTGCGTGCTCAGCAGCATATTGATGGCTTACTAAAGCCGCCGGGCAGTCTGGGGCGCCTCGAATCGCTCGCCGTGCAACTGGCTGGTATGCCTGGCCTGAAAGGCGCACCGTATGTGAACGGCAAAGCGATGCTGGTGATGTGCGCCGATCACGGCGTCTGGGATGAAGGGGTTGCCGTTTCGCCTAAAGTGGTTACGGCTATTCAGGCCGCCAATATGACGCGTGGCACGACCGGCGTTTGCGTTCTGGCCGCTCAGGCTGGAGCAAAGGTGCATGTCATTGACGTCGGGATTGATGCGGAGCTTATCCCCGGCGTGGTGAATATGCGCGTCGCGCGCGGCTGCGGCAATATTGCCCAGGGCCCGGCAATGAGCCGTTCGCAGGCCGAGGAACTACTGCTGGAAGTTATCCGCTATACCCATGAACTGGCGAAAGAGGGCGTAACGCTGTTTGGCGTGGGTGAACTCGGTATGGCAAATACCACGCCTGCGGCGGCTATCGTCAGCGTGCTGACCGGCAGCGATGCCGAGGATGTGGTAGGCATTGGCGCTAACCTGCCGCTTTCAAGAGTAGGCAATAAAGTTGAGGTTGTGCGGCGAGCCATTGCCGTCAATCAACCGGATCGTAATGACGGTATCGATGTACTGGCTAAAGTGGGCGGGTTTGATCTGGTGGGCATGGCGGGGGTGATGCTTGGCGCGGCCTCCTGTGGGCTGCCGGTCGTGCTGGATGGTTTTCTTTCATACTCTGCTGCGCTGGCGGCCTGCCAGATCGCACCGCAGATTAAACCCTATCTGATTCCGTCACATTTCTCTGCTGAGAAGGGGGCTCGCACTGCGTTGGCGCATCTGGGGCTGGATCCGTACCTCAATATGGGGATGCGTTTAGGTGAAGGCAGCGGGGCCGCGCTGGCGATGCCGATTATTGAGGCAGCCTGCGCGATGTACCACAACATGGGGCAGTTAGCCGCCAGCAACATTGTGCTACCGGATGGTAAAGAAGCATAGTTACGTGAGCTATGAACCTCGCCGCTTGGCGAGGTTTTTTATGCGTATTGAAGTTGTAACCCACTAAAAGTGATAATAAAAGCTATAATTACTGGATATCGGCTGCGGCAACGGAAAGGTAAAAGATGCGTCGTGTAAAACTGCTTTGTTCACTCATCATGCTGCTTGCAAGTCAGGTAGCACACGCGGTGAGTTATCCGCTGCCGCCAGAAGGTAGTCGTCTGGTAGGTACCCCGCTGACGATAACGGTCCCGCCCGGAAACACCCAGCCGCTGGAGGCATTTGCCGCGCAGTACGGGCAGGGATTGAGCAATATGCTCGAGGCCAATCCCGGCGTAGATGTTTTTTTGCCTAAGTCTGGCACAACGCTGGTGGTGCCGCAGCAACTGATATTGCCGGATACCGTGCGTGAAGGCATTGTTATCAATGTCGCCGAAATGCGTCTTTACTATTATCCCGCGGGCAGCAATACGGTAGAGGTTTTACCCATTGGTATTGGTCAGGCAGGGAGAGAAACCCCGCGTAACTGGGTGACCGCGGTTGAGCGTAAGCAGGAAGCGCCGAGCTGGACGCCGACGCCGAATACCCGCCGTGAATACGCCGCACGCGGGGAAACCTTACCGGCGTTTGTCCCTGCCGGACCAGATAATCCGATGGGGCTGTATGCAATTTATATCGGCAGACTTTATGCCATTCACGGCACTAATGCTAACTTTGGTATTGGTCTGCGGGTGAGCCAGGGCTGCATCCGTTTGCGTAATGACGATATTAAGTACCTGTTTGACACGGTGCCGGTAGGAACGCGTGTGCAACTGATTGACCGACCGGTAAAATACAGCCTGGAGCCAGACGGCAGTCGCTGGGTAGAAGTGCATGAGCCACTGTCACGAAATCGTTCGGAGTACGAGTCTGACAGAAAGGTTCCCTTGCCGATCACTCCCGCTTTGCGCACATTTATCAGCGGGAGTGGCGTGGACGTGAGCCGCGGGAATCAGGCGCTGGAAAGACGCTCCGGCATGCCAGTAAACATCAGCCAGGTTCAGCAGCATTTTTAATATCAAAGCGGCCCAGGTTTATCGTCAGGTAAGATGGGGCGCTTTTTTTTGATACTGGCCCATTTTTACCACGCCGATATGGTCTGCCATTAGCTGCGCTTCATGCTCGCTGTGGGTAACCAGCAGTGCCGTTTGCCCGGCAGCGCGCAAAATATCCCGTACTTCGTTGCCAAGGCGCTCACGTGTGCGCTTATCAAGGCTGGAAAAGGGTTCATCCAGTAACAGGATTTCCGGATGTGGTGCCAGCGCACGCGCAAGGGCGATGCGCTGCTGTTGACCACCGGAAAGTTCATGGGGATAGCGGCTGGCATGGCTATGTAACTCCACCATTTTTAACAGTTCCGCCACCCTGGTCTGCTGCTCTTCACGCGGCATGCGGCGTAATCCAAAGGCGACATTTTGGTGCGCGGTCAGATGTGGAAATAGCGCATATTCCTGAAAAACCATGCCGACATGGCGTTTTTCAGGCGGGAGATGAACACCGGGAGCGGCAACACGATGCTGGGACACATAGATCTCTCCGCTTCGCAGTCGTTCAAACCCCGCAACTGCGCGTAGAACCGTGGTTTTCCCGCAGCCTGAAGCACCCAACAGACAGGCGATTTCCCCTTTGCGTACCGACATTGAAAATCCATTCAGTACCGATTGCTGGCTGTTGCCATAGGCAACGTGCACATCCTGGAGGCGTAATGCAATTTCTGACATTGTTACTCTCTTAACCCCGGCGAGTCATTTGGTGACGCACCAATAAAATAACCGGTAGCGTGCCAGCTAAAACAATCATTAGCGCGGCGATTGCACCTTCTTCATAAGTTCCACGAGCGGCTTCCGCATACAGCAATGTTGCCAGCGTTTCGAAGTTAACCGGACGCAAAAGTAATGTTGTGGGTAGCTCTTTCATCGCGTCGGCAAAAACCAGCAGAGCGCTGCTCACCAGGGCCGGGCGGAGTAAAGGGAAATGAACCCGTGCAAACGTGCCCGCACCATTCTCGCCCAACAGCCGGGAAGCCTGTTCCAGCGAAGGTGGAATGCGTCCCAGACCGGAATCCAGCGCGCCGATGGCAATCGCCTGGAAACGCATAGCACAGCAAATAACCAGCAGGATCCCGGCTGACATCAGCGGCAGGCCACGCACATCCAGCAAGTCAGCCAGCCAACGGTCAACCGCCATGGCGGGCGTTAAAAAACCAATCGCCAGGATTGTGCCGGGAACCGCGTAGCCTAAAGAGGCCAGACGCATCACGCCACGGCGAAATCCCGGCATCGCGTTGTCTGCAGCGCTATGGCGAGCGCTCCAGGCCACCAACAGACTGACACAAACCACCACCAGCGTGGTTCCCGCCGCGAGCAAGAGCGTATTTTGTAATGCTGACAGTAACGAGGGGGAAAGGAGGTTGTCATCGCCAATACGTTTGGCGCTTTCCCACATTAAAAACAGCACCGGGGCCAGAAAACCCAGCACAACCGGCAGCGAAATAACGGTACCAAGCAGCCAGCCGCGCCACCCCTGCACGCGCGTGGGTTGAATTTCCCGCAGACTGCGGCTGCTGAACCCCTGTTTTCTGCGGCCATAAAATTCCAGCGTCAGAATAAAGAAGATAAACATCAGCATCATGCTGGCGATTTGCGCAGCTGAAGATAAATCGGAGCGCGAGATCCATGTGGTGTACACGGTAACTGTTAACGTCTGTACCCCAAGGAATTCCGATGCGCCGATGTCGTTAAGCGTTTCCAGCAATGCCAGACTGATGCCAACGGCCAGGGCCGGACGTGCCATGGGGAGGGCAACACGAAAAAAAGTTCCGGTCGCGCTGCATCCCAGCGTACGTGCGGCTTCCAGTAAATGAGCCGGCTGGCTGATAAACATGGCGCGTGTGGTCAGGTACACGTAAGGATAAAGTACTAAGCCGAGCAGAATTATTGCACCAGAAAGAGAGCGTAAATCTGGCAGGCGGAACTGTCGTGGGCTGTCAAAGCCCAGTAAGAAACGAATAAAGGTTTGCAGGGGACCAATCGGATGCAGCAGATCGAGCCAGGCAAAGGCGACGATGTAGGTCGGCATCGCCAGCGGCAATAGTAGCGCCCAACTGAGAATTTTGCGGCCAGGAAAATCCCATGCCGTCACCGCCCAAGCGCTACCTACACCAATGACGCCGACCATCACGGCGACCCCCGCTAACAACAGTACGGTGTTTTTTAACGCGGCAGGCAACACCCACGTCAGGAGATTATCCCAGTGAGATAAATCGGCCTGGGTAGCCTGCCAGATCAGCGCAATGATGGGTGTCAGGACGCCAAGCGCCACGCACAGCGCGCCAAGATGCAACGGCGTTAATAATGACTGCGGCCCGGAAACCAGGCCGCGTAACGCTGGAAACTGCAAAGGTTTATTGATCGAATCCAACTTTATCTACCAGCAGGCTAGCTTGTTTACGATATTTCACGATTTCGGTTAACGGTGTCTTATCGACATCAATTTCACCGATGGTGGCGCTGATAACCGGATCAAGCGTTACGCCTTTCAGTACCGGATATTCGAAGTTTGCTTTCGCATACTGCTGCTGGGCAGGCGCGGAAACCAGATACTCCATCAGCTTAACGGCATCGGCTTTATTTGGCGCATAGCGGGCAACGGCAGCGCCGCTGATATTGACGTGTGTACCACCATTCTCAAAGGTTGGTTTTACGACTTTGATGGCATCGCCCCATTGACGAGCATCGCTGCCTTCTTTGGCATTTTTCATATGGCCGACGTAATAGGAGTTAGCCAGACCGATATCACAAATTCCACCGAGGATATCGCGGGCAACATCGCGGTCACCGCCGGTAGCTTTACGGGCCAGGTTAGCTTTCACGCCGCGCAACCAGTCTTCGGTTTTAGCTTCTCCGTGATGAGCGATCATCGCGGCAATCAGCGCCGTGTTATACGGATGTTGTCCAGAGCGGATACAGACTTTTCCTTTATACTCCGGGCTGGCGAGTTGTTCGTAATGCCAGTTATCAATGGGCATTGATTTTTCGGCATACAGTACGCGGGCACGCATAGAAAGCGCAAACCACTGATTATCCGCACCGCGAAGGTTAGCAGGAATGGCGGCTTTCAGCGCTTCTGACTCTACCGGTTGGGTCACACCCGCTTCAACTAAATCGAGGAGATTGCCTGCATCTACGGTCATCAGCAGGTCGGCAGGTGAATTTTTCCCTTCTGCTTTGACACGCTCAAGCATGCCATCCTTGATATAGACCGTACTTACTTTGATACCGCTGGTTTTTGTCCAGCTATCAAGTAAAGGCTGGATTAGACCGGGTTCGCGGGTAGTGTAAAGCGTTAATGTTTCCTGGGCGAAAGCCGGCAGGCTAACAGCAAAGACCAGGGCAGAGGCAAGCGTGATACGGCGCAGTCCGGTGCGAGGCAGAGCATTCATCGTTTATATCCCAGAGTAATTGGAACGTACAGTGAACCGAGCAGGGCTCGTTCTTTTGGCTCGCGTACAATAAATGATAATCACTAGCAGTTACAATAATTGCAAAGTTTAAACGATTTACATTTACATAACTTTAATCAATGGTGTGATGAGACATGGAATAGGGGCGGTATAACAGGCAGAACGCTTATGCAAGATGCTTTTATGAAAGCCTGAAAAGCAAAAAGCCCGCTTAAGCTTCCTTAAGCAGGCTTCTTAAATTTGGCTCCTCTGACTGGGATCGCCTTAGCTATTAACTGGCTGATTGGTAAGCTAAACATAAAAATCGGGATTGTCAAGACCACCAGAATGACCACCTATTCATGCTCCAGGGTCAGCGGGGCATGGTCGGCTATCTGCCACTGAGCGATTTCTCCCATCAGCCCACGGATAAAGTGCGCTGTAATACCGGCTGCGACCCGACTGGCGTCATCATATTCATACGTGACGGTGGCGTCGTCATTTTTCGCTTCCACCAGGCGGCACAGCGTGTCATAGATGAACGTCGTACGACTGAGAACCCGGTCACTGCTGCCTTGGGTCACTTCTTCGTTTTCCTGCGCCGTCTTAAAGTTCCCGCTCCAACCGTAAAACCAAAATCCCCACGGATATACAGGGGGCATATTTTGCCGCAACTGGAGACGCTGCTTAAGCTGGCTGGTGTGTTGCAGTTTCACTTGATGAACTGGTCGGGGGGGCGATGCCAGCAAGGATGGCTACACGAACTCTGGCAGCAGGCCGACGCACTGCCGGATGAAGAGCGAAGCAGGCTCGAAGGCGGGATTTGACGGGGATTAAACAATAAAAGCCGGGAATATAAGAGGATCTTTCCCGGCTTTATTTTTAGGTCATAGCAGCAAATAATTATTCTATTTTACTCTCCCTGCCTTAGATTATGATGCCCACTCTTCCTTTTCAGGTAAATATCCTTTCCGCCAACAGGTTAAAATTTTAAACATAGCTCTCATATAAAAAACATTTTTAGTATCGTTCGTGACTTGCTTTAACAAAGCAACTTCACCATTTTTTTTATTTATTTCAAAAACTCCATAGTCAGTTATGGAATATTTTGATGACGTTGGACGAAACTTATATTTCGCCATTTCATCTGTTTCTTCAAACTTCAGTATTTCAATATGATATGCCATAATTTACTCCCATACTCTGCCACTTCGTTCTGCGGCATCGTGTGCTACCCTGTAGTCTGTACCAAATATTCCTTCAAATCGTGACTCAAATTGCTCATGTCGTAGAAGGTTAATATCACTAGCCGTGTAATCGCCAGTTTTTAAGCGATCCCAAGCATTAACAATTGCTGGATCTGCATCAAATCGAGATAATCCCCTGTCATAGCATATGATCTTTGAAGAATAAATGATTTTTAACTCTGGCTATAATGGATTCTTTCCAACCTGTATTTTTTTCTATTAAAGAAATATCATTCGGATCAAAACGAATGAGATCATACATTGATTCTGCTTTCTCCCATCCGGATATAGATTCAGGGTTTAAAACCTGCCGACCACCTGTTTGTTTACATAAACCCAACGGATCTATGTATTTCAGCGGATTTTTGACATATCCATACGGATTTAACCCACCTCTTAGCCCTATGGGGTCAGGACAGAGAATCTCACCGGAGTGTGAATCGTACCGTCAGCTTTGTATGTAAATTACCAAGCTCATCGCGTCGTAGTTCATACGCTACCGCCATACCCTGATAAATTAAACTATCTGCACAATGCTTATTTTACTATTTAATCAGCATGTTAAACACAAAAATATCATACCCAAAACCCAGCACACTCTTAAAGCCGGCTATGTCAGAGCATGCGTAAAACCGGCATGACCACATATTACTCACAGCATCCCAGCCTGACCCTCAAGGGTGACTGGTTAAGAGAAGCGGGATTTGAGACAGGGAAAGGCGTCACGGTGAAGATTTCGGAAGTGGACGAAGTGAGGGAGCTACGGAAGGAGCTTTATCTGATGAAAAAGTCGATGAATCATGTTAAGGCGGGGGTAAATAATGTGGTGAACGGGGATTAAATAATAAAGGCGGGGAAGATTGAGGATCTTCCCCGGTTTTTATTGAATTATTATGCTTTATCTCCTGCTAAGATAGCTGTTGCATAGTCTACTATTTTATCGAGTTTTCTTTCCTCTGTAATAGAAAAATTAGCATACTGAGCCATTGCTCTGCATGTAGATAATTCCTCAATGGACTCTAAGTGATTATTTAAGTTCTTTATATTATTATACCTTAATGAAAAAAATCAGCAGACTGTTTTTTATTCAATAATTATTTCATTTAAAACATTAAGTAAATTTTCTGTTTTCATTACCACGGAACCCCTGTTGTATTTGTTACCCAAACATCTGGAATATTCGATATCACAGCTTGATATCCACCATCAGGATATCCTGCGCCCTGAGCGGCTGCGGTTCCCTCGCTAACCCATGTACCTTGAGGAACTCTAAATTTTGACACATCAGTAATATTGACACCCCAATTATGGCGAATAGCAAGATCCTGCCTCAGTGTATCTTCTGATGTATATAATTTATTCGTTAACCATGAATATTTTCTACCGGTTCTATTATCTACACCATGATATTTATAGGAAAATTCATCCTGAGTCAACTTTCTATTTGTATATATCCCATTCTCGAAAGCTGATTCAATATTATCTGGTAATTTAGGGTCGGGATAAGAATTACCCACATCCGTTTTACATAATCCCAACGGATCAATATAGCCAAACGGATTAGGTACATACGCGTAACTGTTTATCCCCCCACGTAGCCCTATCGGATCAGCACACCGGTATTATCCCGTGTCACAATCGTAGTACCAGAACTGGTTATAGTGCAATCAAAAACCGGGAAGACAAGAGGATCTTTCCCGGCTCTTAACTGAAAGTATTTATTTCAGGAGATCAACAGAATTAAATTCAAATGATATTTTAGAATCTTCAACATCTTCTAGCTTATATTTATTACGATCATTTGAAACATCAATCACTGATATTTTAAGATGCATGAATTGAGTTAATCCACCACCTATATCTTCCATTCTCATATTACTGACATCATAAAAATAAAAAGATACTTCATCGACGACATCTTCATTATCACTTAATGAAAATAATACATTATATTTCATGGTGATAGGATCAATATCTATATGCACCATCTTTAATATATTGCTGTTTATTAGTGCGTGATTTAGCTTATTGATATTCATGGTCAATTCCCCCCTGTATTAGTTCTGGTTTGTTTCCCTTTTGGACTATATCCAGGACCATATTCATACTCATGCACATGAGGATTAGAATGATAATCTGGAGCCGACGGATTACCATACCCATGATTACTATAATCAGTACGTTGGATCTGCCTGCCATATTGATCATACTTAACAGTGGAATATTCAAGTTCACCTGTATCAGGATTAAATTTATAATGTTCCAATTCTCTTGTACCTGGTGTTACTTGATGGGGTGCATTCTTGTGCCATGCTGAATCAGGTAATAATGGACCATCATTATTTATCTCTGTTTTACATAAACCCAACGGATCTATGTATTTCAGCGGATTTTTGACATATCCATACGGATTTAACCCACCTCTTAGCCCTATGGGGTCCGCGCACAGATACTGCCCTGTCCCGCAATCATAGTACCGGAACCGGTTATAATACAACCCCGATTCTTCATCTTCATACTGTCCCGGAAAGCGCAGGCGACAGGTGGGGGCGTCTTCTTTGTTCCTGCCTTCTTCCTGGCCCCACAGTCGCTGTTTACCGCGCCAGACAATGGTGCCGTCTTCGGTCAGTAATTCCTGAATACGTCCAACGGTATCGGTCACCGCATAGTGCAGTTGTCCTTTCTCATAACGTGCCAGCGGTGTGAAGCTGCCCGGCTCGTATATCCAGCGAATGGCGTTTTCGTATTCCGGTGTACCTTCCGGGCTGACCGGGATTTCTTCGGTTAGCTGGTCGCCGTTCCAGTGAAAATCTGTTCCGGGTTTGTTCTTGTTGGTGCAGCGCTTGCTGATGCGTCTGCCGAACGGGTCGTATTTATATTCCCAGCGTTCGCCTTCCGGGGTTTCCAGTCCTGTTAGCTGGCTCCGCGCATCCCAGCGGTAGCGCCAGGTGAGCGGGCGGTAGCCGCCTTTATCCAGCAGCTTTTCCACCAGGCGACCATTAGCATCGTATTTCCAGGTGGTCTGCTCATCCCGGATGACTCTGATAAATTTACCTTCTTCCGGCATCCCGCTGTCCGGGTTAATGCGATGTGTTGAGTGCCGCCATTCTTTGCATTCCCGTGATACCATACGTCCATGCTGCTGATGCTGGTGAGCTTCGCTTTCCAGTACATCATTTACCCAGGTCTGGCGGCGGGAGATATTGAGGTTTCTGTCGTAAGTGAAACGCTCTTCGCACATTGGTACGCTGCTGCTGCCGGTCCAGGTGGCGTGGCTTATCTGGTCGTTTGCCGTGAGACTGTTGACCATCGTTCCCCGGTGAGAATCGGCAATCATCGTCAGGTTGTACGCTTTGTCATACAGCCACTGGCGGTGCAGGGTGTTGTTGCGCCGGTAGTGCGGATTCTGTTCGTTCAGGTCACCGGTCTGTTGGTCAGTCAGCATTCCCGTCGGGGTGTAACTCTGGCGGAGGCTGAACCCGGCATCACTCTGCCGGGATATTTCCTGGCCGCACAGGTCGTGCTCAAAAATCAGGGGAGCATGGTTCGCTATCTGCCACGAGGTCAGGTCACCCATAAGACTACGGGTAAAGTGCTCAGTAATACCGGCGGTGGTGCGCTGCGAGACCGTATCCTGGTCGGGGTCGTAACGATATTCCGTGCGCCTGCCGTTAATGGTTTCGGCGGTGACCCGGCTGGCATCATCGTATTCATACGTGACGGTGGCATCATTATTGCGAGCCTCGACCAGGCGGCTGAAAGCGTCGTAGGTAAACGTCGTGCGACTGAGCACCCGTTCACTGTCGCCCTGCGTCACTTCCTCGTGGGTCACCTGGTTTGTGACGCTGTACTGGCGGTTCAGGTGAGTGCTGTCGGGGAAGGTGGTGCGGATGCAGCGCCCACCAGCATCGTAAGCGTAGGTCAGCGTGCGCCCGGTAAAATCAGTTTCTGCAGTAAGCTGCCCTGCTTTGTCATATTCCAGCCGGTAGCATTCACCTTCGGCGTTGGCGATTTCAGTCAGGCGGGTGAGTTTATCGTAGCGGCATTCCAGCCGTTCTCCATCCGGACGCACGACAGCGGTCAGCAGGTCAAACGCGCCATATTCGTAGCGGGTGGTCTTACCTTCGCCATCGGTGACACTTTCCGGCAGTTTTTCGCTGTTCTGGCGCATCAGTTCGCGCACGCCGTCCGGGCGGTTGATTTCTTCCACGCTGCCCTGAGGCCCGGCATGGCTCTGACTGTGGCGGAACAGGGTGGTGAAGCCCAGCGGGTCTTTCACGCTCAGCAGTCTGCCCAGGATATCCTGTTCGGTCTGCGTCACGCCGCCATCCGGCGCGGTGGTTTCACGGACCTGATGCAGGGGATTGTAGTCCCACTGCCAGGTGGCACCGCCCGGCATAATCTGCCGGAGTAAATCGCCCTGTTCACTGTAGCTGAACTGCTGCTTCCGCCCCTGCGGGTCAGTCAGGCTGGCCATGCTGCCTTTATCGTCGTAAGCCCATTGCCAGACCTGATTACCCGGTGCGGTCAGCCGGGTAAGTTGCCCGTGTTCGTTGTAGTCGTAGTACAGACTGTAGCCGCCCGGCAGAGCGACCTGGCTGATGTCACCTTCCCGGTTATAACGGTACGCCGTGGTGCGCCCCGGCGCATCGGTGCGCGACTGAAGCCGGGCATTGTCCCAGACGGTGGTTTCTTCCCGGCCCAGCGGGTCAAGGCTGCGGGTGACCAGACCATCTTCGTTATACCAGTAGCGGGTTTCACCGCCTTCGGCGTCAATGTAGGTGGTGCAGTGTTCTTCATCGTTATAGACAAAGCGGTCGTCGTAATAGCCTTCCGTTGACAGGGTGCTGATAACGCGACCCTGAGTGTCATAGCGGATATCCACGCAGGTTTTGTCCGTGTCCCGCCAGCGGGTCATAAACCCTTCGGGAGAATAGTCATGCCACAGGTGTGAGAACTGAAAGGTATCGCACTCTGACAGAAAACCGTGACTGTCATACCGGCACGTCACCAGGCGCTGACGCTGCGGCGTGACCAGGTCGATGCTCACCAGTTGCCGCTGCTGCCAGTCAAGCGAAAGCGCGTAACCATCGCTGTGGCGAATTTCCGTCAGCAGGTTATCCGCGCGGAGAAAATCAATCCGGTTGCCGTGGTGGTCGTGAATGGCAGACAGCAGGTAAATGTCGTGGCCTGCCGGGGAAAATATCTGCGTCTGCTGCGTGCGACGGTCAAATATGCGCACACCCTCTTGCAGGCTCCCCGACAGCCGGTAATATGCCTGGCGGGAGTTAACGGCATCGCGAAAAACACCGTCCTGTGGAAGGCGGTAATACAGCACCACGCCTTCGTGGTCGGTAAAGTGCAGACTGCGACCATGTACCGTCAGAGAGACTGACCACTCATCGGTCCATTTCGGGCCAAAGATGCCACCGCTTTGTGCCTGTGAGCGATAGAGGCGGGAGAGAGTCAAAGGCAGTGTGCCGGGAAGGGTGAGGACGCTGAGAGCCTGAATGAGGCTGCCGCTGGCTACATCCACCGGGTCACCTGTACACGTCATATTGCCCTGACTGGCGTTATTACCCTGACCGCTATTATCCGTGCCTTCGCCTTTAACTATTGCTCCATTGTCACTGTCGGGAAGGGCATCATCAGCCAGTTTCTCGGTGCGGGACATATCACCGACAGCGTTTTCGCCATTTTTTATTTTCAGCAAGTCAGCGGTGAACTCACCGGCATGCTTTCCTTCATTCGCAAGCTTCCTGGCGGCCCGCAGGGTTTTCACCAGCGTAAATCCCCCTTTAAGCAGGCCATATCCCCCCCAGTGCCAGAGAGCCATAGTTATAAATTTTTCCGCCGAGCGCCTGCGTGTCGTTATCCATCTCCAGACGGTATTCATCCAGGTTAAAATCACCGGCATGCTCCCGAACCTCCACCCCCAGGTTGTACATATCCCTGCCCAGCGCCTCCTGACCCGTGGCTGAGAGTATGACAGCGTTCATCTGCATTTCCCCGGCATGCTGCATCACGGCACCCTGGCCCATCATCGTCACCATATCCGGGAACTGGTTCCAGAATGCCTTGAGGTCTCCAATGGCCAAATCCAGCTGGACGGGAGCAGCCCCGATTTGTGCACGGCTCTGGTCAAGTTGTACCATCAGCATCATGTCCCAGAAGCTTTGCTCTTTCTCCGTTTCGGGAGCAGGCTGTGGGTCTGCCTCTTTTGCCATGACACTGGCGGCAGGTGGCTGGCCGATAATGATGCCGGTGGTGTTTCTGGCGTTCATCCAGAACGTATCAAAGTGACGCAGAACGGGCCTGCCGCTGACTCTGAAGGTGGTGCTGTGCTCCAGCGGCTCGCAGATATCACCCACCGTACCGCTTTTCACTCCCTTAGCCACACCCGGTTCATCGCCTTTTGTCGCGGGAACGAAACTTTGATCCAGTACCAGCACCGGATGTCCGTTCGCTTTGACTGACGGGACAACCCGCACCGCATCACCCAGACTGGCGGTAACAGGATAAGGGACGGGCGGCGTGGCCGGGCCCATCGGGGTTTTACAGACATCCGGTGTCAGGCTGACGACCGTCCACAGCCCGTCCTGGCGGGCGATATAATTCTTCGCCATCATTCTTCTCCTGTCACGTGATAACGGGCTTCCATCACCCGTACTGACGAATTAACGGGTAACAGATATCGCCAGGTCTGTTCGACGGTCAGGGCATCCGTGTCAATAAGCAGCGTGTCGGTCCACATCATCTGCGGAATACATTCGCCAGAGTCCATCCGCAGCAGAATGCCGGCCCGACTGGCGGCTAATGTAAAACTGATATCACCCTCAGGATGCAGGCCACTCAGGACGAACCTTGTACCGGGGACCGGGAAAGGAATTTGCTGGTCATGCGGAGCGCAGTTCCAGTAGCGGAAATTAAAATCCTCCGGCAGGTCAGGATGGCGGTTTTCCAGCCATGCCTGGTTGTAAGTCCCGGCCAGCGGCAGCCGGGGTAGCCAGGTACGGCTGATACAGCCAAAACCCGCAGGCTGAAATTCAGGTGCAGACCCGTCTGCTTTCCCGTCCAGGCAGGCAATAAAATGATGAAGGGTGAATGGATATTCAGCTGAGATGATTCGGGGCGCTTCGGCCTGCCGGATTTTACCGGCCTGCTGATACCATGACTGCATAAAGCCCAGCCCCAGAGGGTTTACCGGGCAGACCGTGTGTGCCAGCGGGGAATTAAACGGATCAGGGGGTTCGCGCCGCTGTTCGTCGGTCAGACGGTATTCTGCCGGGATGCGGTCAGCATATTCGCTGTCAGGTTCGGTGCGGCATTCACCGCCAAAGGCGTGGCGATAATTCAGCGGCAGGGAGGTAAATGGCCCCGGTGCTGTTTCATGCCATTGTCCGGTTAATGGCTGTTGCCGGTAAAAATGCTGGCCGGTGATAAGCAGTCTTTTGTCCAGTATCATTTCACCCGACGGGGCGTGTATTAATACACCGGCGATCGTTTCTGGCGCAGCGACGCCATTCTGGGTGTAAGCCGTTCCATTGACGATGATGTCGCAGACGGGTTTGAAGGGGGCAAGGTCACTTTCCTGCCTCACCGGAGAGGTATTTAATTCCCCGAAAAATTTATCCTCCAGGCATAACGGCAGCGCCGGATATTCCATCAGTATTGTCTGCCACTGCCCTTCAGGGTTCGGCATAAGGCGAAAGCCGGTTTTCATGGCAATGACGTGATACCGTTTGCCATGCTTATCGTCCATCGCATATTCCATCACTGCGAATGGCGTCAGATTCCGAAATTCCATGTATCATGTTTCCGATTAATAATATAAAACCGAGTTTGCTTATGCTTTATTAATTTGGTAGATGAATATAAATAATGCGCTTGCAGAGTGGCATTAATTAGAAAGTCTTTTGAAAGCGGGTTATGTGAGGTAAGTCTGTATTATTGAATTATTTTATGTATTATTTGGGTGTTGCATGCGAAATTATTATTCAATGATGTGATTGATATTGTTAATTGTATTTTTAACTGGGTGGCATTATTTTTAAGTAATTCTCTGGGTGAATATGTTTCTGTGTACGGAGTTATTGTCTGAAGCAATGCTTAAACTGACATACTGAAATTCAGTTTTCCATTTATTTCACCACTGTCCGGGGATAATCTCCTTCGTGCATTCTGTTGTCTGCGGACGACGCCCTTTGCTTCATGGCCTGAAAGAAGCACCTGAATTATTCAGGATGGTCATTCCCTTTACCGGCGCAAACCTCGTAACACGCCGGGCCACAGAAACTGTGGCAGAGGTCATTATTTTCTGCTGTTCTATTGCACCAGTTGATTTCGCTGGTTCTCGCCATCTGTCGGAATTTATTCCGTGACGCACGCAGCCCTTTAACTCTGCACCAGACAACTCAACTGCGCCAGCTCATGGCTGGATTCTGAAACCACTTTTTCAGGCCATTTCACGCATTAAGGAGAACACAAACCGATACCGAGGCGGATCAGGATGATCCGGGGGATGACCCGCTCAGGCGGGCGGCTGCTCTGAGAGCACAACCGACACCCCGCAACACCTCAACGGCTGCCGCCCCGGCGCTCAGGTATCGTTCGCAGCCCCGACAAAAAAACAGGGGCTATCGGCCTGTGCGCCGGGGAAAGCTGTATCAGTTTTGGGTTATGGAGTTGAGGCAATCATTAAAAGGGGAAAATATAGGAATTCTGGCGCAGGAGATGATGAGGCTGGCGAAACAGGCGGGAGGCAGCCATAAGACCGTTCACGACCGCATTAAGCTGGCGCAGCGTTTTTGTGAACGTCTGGTGATGGCGCAGAATGTGCAGATCCGCCGGGTGGAACACCTGAAAGCGCGGCATGTTGAAAGCTATGTCCGTGAACGGCTGGCGCAGGGCATTACAAAGCGTTCCCTGCAAAATGAGATGGCGGCGGTGCACTGCATTCTGAAACAGGCCGGGCGCGACAAACTGGCGCAGAGTGAGCGGCTGAATAACCGTTCTCTTGGTCTGTCTGGCGCATCCCGCAACGGTACAAAGCTGGCGATCACGCCGGAGCACTATCGTGACGTGCTGGAGACGGCCCGCGCAAAAGATCCGGGTCTGGCGGCAGCACTGGAACTCTCCCGTCTGATGGGGCTGCGTTCGCAGGAAGCGGTACAGAGTGCGCAGTCTCTGAAGACATGGCGGCAGGCTCTGGAGCGTGAAGAATCCCGGTTAACGGTGGTGTTTGGCACCAAAGGCGGACGTCTGCGGGAAACCGTTATTCTGGATGTTGTGGCGGTCAGAAAGGCACTCGATAATGCGCTATCTGTTGCAGAAAACCGTCATGACAGGCTGCTCGATAAACCGGATCTCAGAAGTGCAATGAAATACTGGCACAGCCAGGCGTCACGTATTGGTTTAACGGGCGTGTATTCCCCCATTCGTTACGCTATGCGTGGGCGCAGGATGCGATCCATCATTATCTGACGCAGGGATTCAGTGAAAAAGAAGCACTGGCGATGACGGCGATGGATCTGGGGCACGGCGACGGGCGCGGACGGTATGTGGCGCAGGTGTACGGGCGGCGGGGTGATACTGACTGACAGCCATTACCTTTCGTTATCCCCACGATCGATTGCTGTCTGCCGCATCATATTTGACCTCAAATATGATGCGGTGATGACTGTTTAATTGTTCAGTTTTAATTGGAAATAGCTTTTTAAAAGGTATTACCTTCGTAAAAATCATTATTAATCGGTTTTCGTGCAAAATTATTTGGGGCCAAATAATTCTGTACGATTTTCTATCAATGGCTGTGGCAGAGATCCCGGTTACTGCCTGACGAAAATAAAAGGGTTGCGCCAGAAAAGGCGAAGGCCATAAGGGTAAAGGGCTGGTAAGGGTAACAGCGCCAGCCCGGAAAAGGCTAAAGGGCTGAAAAGGTCTTAGTACTGGTGCAGTTCGATGTTTACCGGGTAGTTTCTGGTGCAGGTAAACGATGATATTGAACTGGTGCAGCTATTGCGTTCCAGCAAGTCGGTTGCTGGTGCTGATTGTCTGACAGTGGTTGCGCAACGTAAAAAGCAGATCCGGATTAAATCCGGATCTGCTTTTTCATTTTTAACAAATTATACTGCTACTGGCTCAGGCCGCTTTATGCCGCCGGGCATAAATATAGGGTGCAACGTACCCCTCGCGGCTTACGTCAAGATAGTCTGACCACCACTGCATCATGTCCTTGCGTGCATCGAGATGTTCAGCACGATGGATATATGCTGCCCGCACGCTGTTGCGTTCCTGGTGACTCATCTGCCTTTCCACTGCATCCCGCGACCAGAGCTCAGATTCCACCAGTGCGCTACAGGCCATTGCCCGGAAGCCATGTCCGCAGACGTCGGTTTTGGTATCATAGCCCATCAGACGTAACGCCCGGTTGATGGTATTTTCACTCATCGGTTTATAGGGGTTATGGTCGCCGGGGAAGACCAGCTCCAGATGATCTGAGATTTCCTGTATTTGCTTCAGAATAGCTATAGCCTGCCGGGACAATGGCACAATATGCGGAGTGCGCATTTTTGCGCCACGACCTGAAAAACGAACTTTATCTATCGCCTCTCGGGTGGCGGGGATGGTCCAGATTTTGTGTCTGAAATCTATCTCGCTCCAGCGGGCGAAGCGCAGTTCACTGGAACGGATAAACAGATGCAGAGTCAGCGCTACCGCCAGCCTCGTAAGCTGCCGTCCCTGCTGGTAGTCGCCAATGCGCTCAAACAATTCGGGCAACCGCTCCAGCGGCAGGGCGGGATAGTGATTTTTAATCGGCGGCGCGGTGACGCCTTCCAGATGCAGCGCCGGATTGTTTTCAGTCAGTCCCTGCTGAACGGCGTAACGCATGATGTTGCAGAGTTGCTGCCGGGTACGGGACGCGACTTCCAGAAAGCCTTTGTCCTCGATAACTTTCAGTAACGCCGTGAAATGCTGCGTTTTGAGCATCGTGACGGGCAGATGACCAATTGCCGGAAAGATATGATTTTTCATACTGGCAAGAATGCGTTCTGCATAGTCAGCCGACCATTTCTTGTTGGTTTTGTGCCATGCCACCGCAACGGCCTCAAAGCATTTTTCCGGTGATGCGGCGGCTTTTTCAGTCATGCGTTGTTGTGCGGGATTAATATTCTGCGCCAGCAGTTTACGGATACCGTCGCGCTGCTGGCGGGCGTCAGAAAGCGAGACCTGCGGGTATGCGCCTAACGCGATGCGGGATTCTTTTCGGTTGAAGCGATACTTGAGATACCAGAGGCGTGAACCGCCCGGATTGACGAGCAGATACAGACCCTGAGAATCGGTCAGTTTAAAGGGTTTATCAGAAGGCTTGATACTGCGGATTTTCGCGTCGGACAGGGACATATGGTGGTCACTCCATTATCGAACTGAAATGACCCCAGATCAGACCACCAATTTCGCCGGATGCGCAGGGAAAACCAGACACGCATTGGGAAATATTTTCACGCTAACTTATTGAAACCTAACTGAATAGGGACTTATAAGCACGCCTGAAAACAGGAATTTGGCTCCTCTGACTGGACTCGAACCAGTGACATACGGATTAACAGTCCGCCGTTCTACCGACTGAACTACAGAGGAATCGTGTGAACGAGGCGCATATTACTGACCTCACCCTGAGGTGTCAACAGTAAAATTAGCGCGTCATTTCAATTGGTTAATTAATCTTCAAATTCGGTGTTAATGCACACTTGATGAGCGATAATGGCCATCTTCGGGGTTATCTCGTAACCGTTGCATTGGATTTTGGCGATAAAACAGGATGAAACGCTGCCATAAAGCCGGGAAACGTGGAGCAAATAATTCAGGAGCACTGAAAAAATACTCGGATAATACGGCAAAGCATTCGGCCGGATCGGTTGCAGCGTAAGCATCTATACTGCATGCGGTTTCCCCTACCAGATCGATTTCATCCTGAATGTTGTTCATTGCGGCATGCAGGTCGTGCTCCCAGCCGGCAATATCTCGCAGAGGAATCGCCGGAATACCGCTGGCGCGATCGCCATTACGCATATCCAGCTTGTGCGCGACTTCATGAATGATCAGATTAAAGCCTGAGGCATCAAAGGAATCCTGAATATCAAGCCAGTTGAGGATTATCGGACCTTGCTGCCAGCTCTGCCCGGACTGAACGACACGTTGATTGTGCACCAGACCAATTTCGTCTTCCCATTCGTCGTCTACAACAAATGGGGCAGGGTAGATGAGAACTTCATGAAACCCATCTAGCCACTCGATCCCTAATTCCAGAACAGGTAAACAGAAGAGCAGAGCAATGCGCGCACTTTTCAGCGGGTCCAGTTCAAACCCCTGAAGTGCTACCAATCTTTTTTGCTGTAAAAAGCGCTCGGCCAGGGCGATAAGTCTGGCTTGTTCTTGCTCGGTGAGATTCACCAGAAGCGGAATAGCCAGGGCGTTATCCCACGGCCAGTCGTCATTTCGGGCTGTTTCTTGCTCTTTCCAGGGCCACTTAATCATCGTTTTGCTCGCAAACTCGTCACTTGAACGAAATTGACGGAACTGGGTCTGTTAAAATGCCAAATTACCTGGCATCATGGCAACCGCCAAAACGGAGAGATGCCAGAGCGGCTGAATGGACCGGTCTCGAAAACCGGAGTAGGGGCAACTCTACCGGGGGTTCAAATCCCCCTCTCTCCGCCACTATTCAAACACTTAGCTCAATCCCTTTCAACGACTCATGTCACACTTGGTATAGTGTCGGTATATTCGCTTAGTATAAAGCTCGCCATCATCATCTTCTGATTTGTTCAATACCGGAAGATCCAGTGTGGGGAAAATTTTCACTTTTCTGTCATAAACCACAACTTGCATTCATTTTTGTGACCTGAGAATAGTTGTTTGTCCTTCTCGAGCCTTGGTAATCTGATATCCCCCAGGCTTTGAGTTCATGAAAGGTACATGGCAATAGTTATTGAGGTTATGCCCACGACTTGTTTTGGATAACTACCCTATATCCGTCGAGGTCAACAAATGTCCTTCCGTTCACGTCCCAGTAGGGATTGAATGACGCTGTCATTCTGAAACCAGCATCGTTCATTCTTTCGCAGACATGCGACCATTCATTTGCATCAGGGTAATAAAGAACGAGTAAATCTTCTTCAGTGTGCAAAGGTTGAACGGGATGGATTTGGCAAAAGGTGAATTCTATGTGCCAGTCTAAGTCTTCCCGCCCTAACATTATTCCATTGAACCCCTCATGATCGTTAAATTCAGCAATTTTATGTAGCCCCAATCCCTGGCTGTACATCAGAAAAGATCTTTCGAGATTGCTGACGGGTTTGGCAATACGCATATGAGTAAACATCCGGGGTCTCCAGGGGAAATACCGTTTAACATTGCAATCGCGCTGAGTTTACATGTGATTATCTTTTGCATTTGTCCATAAGAGCCTCCGAAATATCATGCTTCACCTTGCTAACGGTCTGCTGCCGACACTGAGTGGACTGTCAGATTCGGTTTGGCTTTGTGCCCTGACAGTGCCAGTTCTGCTCCTTCAGTATTGCCACACCCTGTTTAGCTGTAAAATAAACCGTGGAAATGATAATGATTTCTATTTATCATTATTTCTTTGAGAGGGGGTAACATTATGAATAACAAGATTTTTGGTGTGGTTTTTATTGCTACTTTGTCTGCTGGTTTAGCTTTTAGTACTCATGCAAGTGAAACAATCAGCAAAACCGAGGTAAGAACGTTGGTGGATGAAAACAATAAATTCAAAGTTGTATATGATATTGATGATAAAGGAAAAGTTATAAATATCAGATTTCCTGATGGAGTCGTTGATGCTGATACTAAGCAAAAAATTACCAGGGAAATGGAAAGCTGGGCATTCGAAGCAGGCAATCCACAGACCGATGTCAGCTCTATGGTGACGTTAAAATTAACCACAACGTCCGCGCATAGTAGACCTCGCGACGCTTCAGACGGCCTTTTTGTACTAAGCTAAAGTAGTTTTGGCTGTGTTCAAACTCACCTAACTCTTTGTGATACGATGATTGTCTTAGATTGTCACATGGGGCCAGATTTTGAATTCATACATTTTCCTTGCCGGGGCCATTATAGCTGAAGTAATAGGTACAACCCTGATGAAGTTCTCTGACGGATTTACACGCCTATGGCCATCTGTAGCAACCATTGTGTGTTACTGCACTGCTTTTTATCTTCTCTCTCAGACGCTGTCGACCATTCCAACGGGCATTGCGTATGCAATTTGGTCAGGTGCTGGAATCGTATTAATCAGCCTTTTGGGCTGGTTAGTAAGTGGGCAAAAGCTGGATTTCCCGGCGATCGCAGGCATGTTCCTGATTTGCGCTGGGGTTCTGGTTATTAATATTTTTTCAAAATCTTCCCCACATTAATTCTATTGAAAGAGTGTCGGATATCTGGCGCTGTTAGCAGATCTTATCCCCGTGCGCTAAAAAAGCCCGCTTCATTT
>NZ_SZXG01000030.1:84395-137870 GCF_005281305.1 Citrobacter sp. wls706
CCGCTTCATTTTAAGCGGGCTTGCGTATTTTTGTGGGTAATTAGAACTGGTAGACTAAACCAACGGCAACGATGTCGTCAGTCGCGATACCATTGCTTTCATAGAAGCTATCGTCTTCATCCAGCAGGTTGATTTTGTAATCAACGTAGGTAGACATGTTTTTGTTGAAGTAGTAGGTCATACCTACATCAACATATTTGACCAGATCTTTGTCGACATAACGCCAGTTACCACGACTTACTTCCTGGCCACCTAAATCCTTGCCTTTAGATTGCAGATAAGCGATGGAAGGGCGCAGGCCGAAGTCGAACTGATACTGTGCAACAACTTCAAAGTTCTGGGTTTTGTTGGCAATACCGCCATTACCCTCGCCGTTGCCACCGCCGTAGTAGGTCATGTTGCGGGTTTCTGCATACATAGCAGCCAGGTAAACGTTATTGGCATCATATTTTGCGCCCACGGTCCAGGCTTCAGCGGTTTCACCGCCTGCATAGTTGTTACGATGATTCATTCCGTCCTGGTAGCCACGAGCAACTTGATCGTCGGTACGGTCAGATGCGGAGTACGCTGCACCCAAACTTAAACCGAAGTCAAAGTCATAGGAGGTAGACATACCGAAGCCGTCGCCGTTTTCTTTCGCCAGTTTACGGTTAGTGCTGTTACCAGAACCTTCCTGACCTAAGCTGCTACCTTCGTTATTACCCTGATACTGCAGGGCGAAGTTCAGGCCATCAACCTGACCAAAGAAGCCTTTATTACGATAGGTGGCCACGCCGTTGGTACGACCTAGCATATACACATCGGTCTGGGTGTAAGTATCGCCGCCAAATTCCGGCAGCATATCGGTCCAGGCTTCTACGTCGGTAGGTAGACATGTTTTTGTTGAAGTAGTAGGTCATACCTACATCAACATATTTGACCAGATCTTTGTCGACATAACGCCAGTTACCACGACTTACTTCCTGGCCACCTAAATCCTTGCCTTTAGATTGCAGATAAGCGATGGAAGGGCGCAGGCCGAAGTCGAACTGATACTGTGCAACAACTTCAAAGTTCTGGGTTTTGTTGGCAATACCGCCATTACCCTCGCCGTTGCCACCGCCGTAGTAGGTCATGTTGCGGGTTTCTGCATACATAGCAGCCAGGTAAACGTTATTGGCATCATATTTTGCGCCCACGGTCCAGGCTTCAGCGGTTTCACCGCCTGCATAGTTGTTACGATGATTCATTCCGTCCTGGTAGCCACGAGCAACTTGATCGTCGGTACGGTCAGATGCGGAGTACGCTGCACCCAAACTTAAACCGAAGTCAAAGTCATAGGAGGTAGACATACCGAAGCCGTCGCCGTTTTCTTTCGCCAGTTTACGGTTAGTGCTGTTACCAGAACCTTCCTGACCTAAGCTGCTACCTTCGTTATTACCCTGATACTGCAGGGCGAAGTTCAGGCCATCAACCTGACCAAAGAAGCCTTTATTACGATAGGTGGCCACGCCGTTGGTACGACCTAGCATATACACATCGGTCTGGGTGTAAGTATCGCCGCCAAATTCCGGCAGCATATCGGTCCAGGCTTCTACGTCGTAGACGACGCCATAGTTACGACCGTAATCGAAGGTGCCGTTCTCACCAAATCCTAAGCCAGCGAAAGCCAGACGAGTCCAGGAATCGCCTTTATCACCTTCGGTACCGTTGGCCTGAATGTTATATTCCCACTGACCATAACCAGTCAGCATATCGTTGATCTGGGTTTCGCCTTTAAAGCCCACACGAGCATAGGTCTGATCGCCATCACTGCCAGCATCGTCAGAGAAATAACGCAGACCATCAACTTTACCGTACAGATCCAGTTTATTGCCGTTCTTATTATAAATTTCAGCCGCATTTACTGCGCCTGCAGCTAATAAAGCAGGGAGGAGAAGTGCCAGTACTTTTCTTTTCATTATGTATTCCCTTATGATAATAATTAATATGAATATGTAGTACTATCCGAAAGACTACATTTTGATACTATCTATGAAGTTCATTTTATTTAAAATATAACGTGTAACAAATATATTTAAAATATTTCAAATTGTTTCTTGTTTGTCTTTTTATAACTATATGTGTATGTTTTCGATAACGCCATTCATTGCATAAATTAATGTTTATCTATAAATTATGGTTTTTTGTTTTTTATTTGCATTGTTTATTTTATTGCTGTCGATTATTTGTTATTTGATAACGAGTAATGACCGAGAGATATTCATTCCACGAGATAATTAATTCTTTGGGGTTATGTAAATGTAAAAATAATAATATATAGATATAAATCGCAGCGCTGGCAGTAGTCTGAAATGGAAATTGTTGTTAAGGTGGTTTTCTTTCTGCAAAGAGAGACCCTATGGAACTACAGGACTGGCAGTCAAAATTTGAAGCCTGGCTACGTGATAACCACTCCGGGCAGGATGCTGCCCATGATATTTCTCATTTTCGTCGCGTGTGGAAGACCTCGCAAAAGCTAAGTCAAGATGCGAGCGTAGACTGGCTGGTGGTGCTGACGGCGTGCTACTTCCATGATCTTGTTAGCTTACCGAAAAACCATCCGGATCGTCATCGCTCGTCAGTATTGGCGGCGCAGGAAACACGTCGCATGTTGAGGCGCGACTTCCCAGATTTTCCGCAACACAGTATACCGGCCGTGTGCCATGCCATTGAGGCGCACAGTTTCAGCGCGAAGATCGCACCGGAAACCATTGAAGCTAAAATCGTGCAGGATGCTGACAGGCTTGAGGCGTTGGGCGCCATTGGGTTAGCGCGCGTGTTTGCCGTGTCTGGTGCGTTAGGAGTGGCGCTATTTGATGCGGAAGATCCGTTTGCCCGTCAGCGTGGTCTTGACGATAAACAGTACGCGCTCGATCACTTCCAGACCAAGTTATTGACGTTGCCGTCGACGATGCAAACTGAACAAGGCCGACATTTAGCGCAGCATAATGCTGACTTCTTACTGACGTACATGGCGAAGCTGAGTGCGGAGTTAAAAGGGGAGTATGAAATGCTGGATCCTGACGCGATTCAACCCTTTAAAGCAGGTTAGCCGCCAGTACAGCCGCAACGTCAACCGCGCTATTTTATGTTAATCTGTCGGTTATCCATTTCGGCCGGTTAAATGTATGCAGGATAATTTTTCAGTAGCAGGCTCCATGAACCCGATGACAGATGATAACAAGGCCGCCGCGCAGGTGATTTTGGCTAAGTTGCTTGAAATATATGACGTGAAAACCCTGGTTGCTCATCTGAATGGTGTTGGCGAGAACCGCTGGAGTCCGGCCATCTTTAAGCGAGTGATGGCGAACGAAACATGGCATCGCCTCAGCGACAATGAGCTTACTCATCTGAATTCCTTGCTGCCGACGCCACCTGCGCATCATCCGCATTATGCCTTTCGATTTATCGATCTGTTTGCCGGCATTGGCGGGATTCGTCGAGGCTTTGAGGCGATTGGCGGGCAGTGCGTGTTTACCAGCGAATGGAACAAGCATGCGGTGCGTACCTACAAAGCGAACAATTATTGCGATCCACTCCAGCATCACTTTAATGAAGATATTCGCGATGTCACGCTGAGTCATCATGATGGGGTGAGCGACCAGCAGGCTGCGGAACATATTCGCCAACATATTCCTGAGCATGACGTACTGCTGGCAGGATTTCCTTGTCAGCCTTTCTCCCTGGCTGGGGTATCAAAGAAAAATGCGTTAGGGCGGGCCCACGGCTTTGCCTGTGATACACAAGGCACCCTCTTTTTTGACGTGGTGCGTATTATCGACGCGCGTCGACCAGCCATATTTGTGCTCGAAAACGTCAAAAACCTGAAAAGTCACGACCAGGGTAAAACGTTTCGCATCATCATGCAGACGCTGGATGAGCTGGGTTATGACGTCGCGGATGCGGCGGATAATGGACCTGACGATCCGAAAATTATCGATGGACAACATTTTTTGCCGCAGCATCGCGAACGTATTGTGCTCGTCGGATTTCGACGCGATCTGCAATTGAAATCAGACTTCACGCTGCGAAATATTGTCACTCGCTATCCGCAGCGGCGTACGACGCTGGCGGAGTTGCTTGAGCCGACCGTCGATGCGAAATATGTGCTGACGCCGGTGTTGTGGAAATATCTCTATCGCTATGCGAAAAAGCACCAGGCGCGGGGCAATGGGTTTGGCTATGGCATGGTATACCCCGATAATCCCGATAGCGTAACCCGCACATTATCGGCACGCTATTATAAAGATGGCGCCGAGATCCTTATCGACCGCGGCTGGGATATGGCGCTGGGTGAAAAGGATTTTGACGATCCGTTGAACCAGCAGCACCGTCCGCGCCGGCTTACACCACGGGAGTGTGCGCGCCTGATGGGATTTGAATCACCACAGGGCTATCAATTCAGGATCCCGGTGTCAGATACTCAGGCTTATCGCCAGTTTGGTAATTCGGTGGTCGTTCCGGCATTCGCGGCGGTTGCCAGACTGCTGGAGCCGAAAATCAAACAGGCGGTTGCTATTCGCGAGAAAGAGAACCTGCATGGCAGACGTTCACGATAAAGCAACGCGTAGTAAAAATATGCGGGCGATAGCAACCCGCGATACTGCCATTGAAAAACGCCTTGCCAGCGTACTGACAGAGCAGGGCGTAACGTTTCGTGTGCAGGATGCGACGTTACCTGGTCGCCCCGATTTCGTGGTCGATGATTACCGTTGTGTGATCTTTACCCATGGCTGTTTCTGGCATCATCACAACTGCTACTTGTTTAAAGTCCCCGCAACACGGACGGAATTCTGGCTGGAAAAAATTGGCAAAAATGTCCAGCGTGACGTGCGGGACTGTGAAATGTTGCAGGCGCTGGGCTGGCGTATACTGATTGTCTGGGAATGCGCCCTGCGTGGGCGCGAAAAACTCGGCGATGACGCGTTATCTGAACGTGTCATCGAGTGGATCTGCGGCGGCGGTACCAGCGCGCAGATCGACACTCTCGGTATTCATTTACTGTAACGTCTTTTCCGACGGGGTCGCAACGGCATCCGCTTTCATGGGGAATAAGTATTTACCCAAGGTGACCAATACCACCGCAAATACGATAACGCCGAGCGCCAGCCATTCGATGAGCGCCAGACTTTCTCCTCCCAGACCGGTACCTAGCAGCACGGCGACAACTGGATTAACGTAGGCATAGCTGGTGGCGAGCGCCGGACTGACGTTGCGGATCAGGTACATATACGCGTTAATGGCAATAATAGAGCCAAACAGGGCCAGGTACGCCACCGCCATAAATCCTGAAAATGTCGGCATAGTGGTCAGTTTTTCCCCGGAGACCAGTGAAGCGCACATCAGCACAACTCCGGCGGCTAACATTTCAATGGCTCCGGCCATCATGCCAACGGGTAACGTTATGCGTGAGCCGTACACCGAGCCAAACGCCCAACTCATCGAACCTATCAGGATTAAAACAGCACCCCAAGGATTACCGCTTAAATTACCGCCGCTGTTCAGCATGATGATACCTGCCAACCCAATGGCTATTCCCATCCACTCCAGCTTACGCGTTTTAATACCAAAAAAGTGGCTAAAGCACAGCGTAAACAGCGGAACGGTAGCAACCACCACGGCGGCGATACCGGAAGGCACATTTTGATGCTCTGCGACGGTGACCAGCCCATTACCCACAGCCAGCAGCAAGATACCAATTAACGCGGCGTTCAGGAGCTGGCGCAGAGGCGGCAGTTTATGCCCGCGAATTAGTAAGAATGCGGTTAACAAAATGCCCGCGGAGAGAAAACGCACGCCAGCCATCATCAACGGCGGCCAGCTTTCAACGCCAATGCGAATAACGAAGTAGGTGGAACCCCAAATGATGTACAGCGCGAAAAGCGCACTGAAAAGCGGTAGCAATTGCCTGAAACGCATAATCCCTCACGGTAGAAATAAAAAGGTGCAACATAGTAAACGTCAAAACTATCGTGCTGGCGAGATTTATAATTGCATGCCATTGTTAAATATTTGTTGACCAGAAAGGCCAGTTTCCGCATGGCGTGTTTTACTTCATACTTAATACTGCAAAAAAATAATATTGAGGGTTAACATTTTGGCAGGAAGTAGCTTACTGACCTTACTCGATGATATCGCAACCTTATTGGACGATATCTCGGTCATGGGAAAACTGGCCGCGAAAAAAACCGCGGGCGTCTTGGGAGATGACTTATCGCTTAACGCGCAACAGGTGTCGGGCGTGCGGGCAAACCGCGAACTCCCGGTGGTCTGGAGCGTGGCTAAAGGGTCGTTTGTTAACAAAGTTATTCTTGTGCCGTTGGCGCTATTGATTAGCGCCTTCATTCCCTGGGCGATCACCCCCTTATTAATGGTAGGCGGGGCGTTTCTCTGTTTTGAAGGGGTGGAAAAAGTTCTTCACACCCTGGAAGCGCGTAAACACAAAGAGACCCCGGAAGAACGCCAGCAGCGTCTGGCATCTCTGGCGGCGCAGGATCCACTGACCTTTGAGAAAGATAAAATCAAAGGAGCGATACGTACCGACTTCATTTTATCTGCTGAGATTGTCGCGATCACCCTCGGCATTGTGGCGGATGCGCCGTTGTTGAATCAGGTGCTGGTGTTATCAGGCATCGCGTTAGTGGTGACCGTGGGCGTGTATGGCCTTGTGGGGATTATCGTTAAGCTTGATGATATCGGCTACTGGCTGGCAGAAAAGCGCAGCATGCTTGCTCAATCTCTGGGTAAAGGACTGCTGGTTGTTGCTCCCTGGCTGATGAAAACACTTTCGGTGGTTGGCACGCTGGCGATGTTTTTAGTGGGGGGCGGGATTGTTGTACATGGAATATCACCGCTGCATCATGCGATAGAACATTTTGCCCAGCAGCAAAGCTCATTGATTGCGCTAATGCTTCCAACCCTGCTTAATCTGGTGCTCGGCTTTATTATTGGTGGAATAGTCGTTCTGCTGGTAAAAGCCGTTGCCAGACTGCGTGGAGTTTCGCACTAATTGTCGTCGGATTAATTACGCAAAAAGCCTCTTTGTCGTCTAAGGTGTAAAGGTTTCTCTTGATACAGGAGGCAGGTATGGTCTTTTCTGTCAGTGAGGAAGTCACCTCGAAAGAGGGTGGCCCACGCATGATCGTTACCGGGTATGCCAGCGGAATGGTGGAGTGTCGCTGGTACGACGGCTTTGGCGTTAAACGGGAAGCATTCCGTGAAGATGAACTGGTGCCCGGCGAGCAAAGATCGCTCTGCCAGGACGCCTGACATTGAGCATGATCGTAACCCGGCGAGCTCTCAACCATTAGTTATATTTATCATTTTGGTGAGAATTATTTACTTGTCAGGCAAAAAAATTGCAGATAAGGTTTGTTTCACATCAGATTTCCTGGTGTAACGAATTTTCAAGTGCTTCTTGCATAAGCAAGCTTGATCCCGGCCCGATGAGGGCCGGGATTTTTTTCGCCCTCAGTCAGCGATTGATTTCCGACACGCTAAAATCATGGATATCAAGCTCGAACGCGTCGGCCAGTTCATGCCATGTATGGAAATCACGCCCGTCGATGCTGACGCGTTCCGGATCGTCCTGACTGCGATGAATTTCACTCTCGCAGATTTCGTTGATTGCCTTCAGCAGAGCGTCTACATCGACGCTCACTTCACGTTTGGCCGTATCGCTGTACTCTTTCGCGGTTTTCATCCTCATACCTCTCAACCGTTAAGGATACCGGGGGAGCGCATCAAAACCTCAGATGCGCACCACTTAAGTATAGACCGTCGAGAAAACCCGCAATCGCATGCGCCGGACGCTGCCACATAAAGGAATTTGTTCTACACTGGCACAAAGCCACAGGAGGAAAACGATGAAGGTGAATGATCGGGTTACAGTCAAAACGGACGGCGGTCCACGTCGGCCGGGCGTGGTACTGGCAATCGAAGAGTTTAGTGAAGGCACCATGTACCTGGTTTCGCTGGAAGACTACCCGCTCGGTATCTGGTTCTTTAATGAATCAGGTCATCAGGATGGTATCTTTGTGGAAAAAATAGAGTGAGGTGAGTTCTTCTGCTTGATGCTGACTGGTGGTTCCGCCACCAGTCAGAACGTCTTAGCGCATATTCACAAAGATACCATTGGTGACGTTATCCGTGAGTCGAACCACGTGATAGATAACTTGCTTATTATGCGTCTTAATCTTTCGTTTTATATTTCCCTTATGGGATGAGACGGTCTTGGCCTTGATATTCATTTGGTCTGAGATCTGTATTGTTCCCTGTCCCTCCATCCACATGCGTAGCATGCTGGATTCGGTACGGCTTAATGACAACGTCGGCAGATTAACATCGATAGCAATATTCACTTCCTTTTTCAGAATATCGCCAAGAAGTTCATCCAGTGAATCAGGCTTAATTGATTTAGAACTGATCAATAAATTTTTTCTGACTAAAAGATACTCATCAAAATGTACATTGGCAATTGCCATAAATACAATAAATAATGTACTGGGATGCTGATTAATGATTTGCTTGATTTGCTGACTGTCAGCAGGATCGTGGATAAAACAGTCCTCATTAATAAACACCACAGCGGGTTGCAGAGAAACACAGGCGAGACTGAGTTCACCAACGCTGGAAATATTGTTGATTTCCCTTTTTTTCACCCCCCGACTGACCAGATAACCGGTCAACCCTAGCCGGGTGTAACTGCATAAATCCATAATAATCGTTGACATGGCATACCCTCACTCAATGCGTAACGATAATTCCCCTTACCTGATTATTGCATCACAACTAAACGGAATAATAACGACCCAAGATGACGCTTTCGCTGTTTTCAGGCGAATTTACTATCCCGTAAAGTTGCGTATAATTTGCCAGGAAACATCTTAAAGTAAAGTAAATGTTGCGTTATGTGAGTGAAGCAAAAACAAATAAACCGCGACAGCGATATCCTGGTGGATGTTGTCGGTTTTTAAATTTAGGACAATCCTTAGTAAAACAGGATAAAAATTAAGGGTTATTATTTTCCGGGCATTTCGCTGACGATATCGGCCAACAAATTAAAAATTTCGCTGAACAAGCGCTCGCAGAATGGCGCAATTAATGGCATCAGCGCCGCCATTAATGAAATACCCACTGTCAGGGTGAGAGGAAAGCCAATGACAAAAATCGACAGTTGTGGCGCCATGCGGTTTAACAAACCAAGCGCAAGGTTCAGCGTCAGCAGCAGCGTCATAACCGGTAGGGCCAGCATGAGTCCGTTGAGGAAAATCAGGCTACCCGCCCGTGCCAGCGCGAGAAATGCATTGCTGTTAACCGGATTGCCGCCAATGGGCAAAGTATGAAACGTATCCACCAGTAGCGAAATCAGCCAAAGATGGCCATTAAAGGTGAGGAATAACAGCATGGCGAGCATGTCGATCAGTCGTGCCAGGACCGGCATATTCAGGCGGCTACCGGGGTCAAAAAATGTTGCAAAGGAAAGCCCCATTTGCAGGCCAATCAGTTCCCCGGCGGTACGCACGGCGGCAAACGCAAACTGCATGGTGAAGCCCAAGGCGATGCCGATCAAAATTTGTTGCATGGCCTGCCACAACGCGCCGATGGAAAAGATGGGGACGTCTGCAGGGGGAATCGATGGGGCGATAACGATGGTTATCATCAATCCCAGCCCCAGTTTTACCCGCTTGGGGATGGCGCGTTCGCTGAGAATGGGGGCCGTGGAGATGAGCGCCAGAATGCGCAGCAACGGCCAGAAGTAAAGATTCAGCCACTGCATCCACTCAACGCTGGTCACCTGCAACATAACGTTGTCTACCCGATGATATACGGTAAATTGCTGAACAGCGTACGCACGTAGTCGAGCAGCAGGTTAAGCATCCACGGGCCGGCAACAATGATGGCAATAAACACCGCAACAATTTTGGGAATGAAGGACAGCGTCATTTCGTTAATCTGGGTCGCCGCCTGCAAAATGCTGATGATAAGACCTGTGACGAGGGCCACCAACAGCAAAGGCGCAGCAAGGGCCAGAGCGACTTTCATCGCTTCTGTCCCCATCATCATGACCGATTCAGGTGTCATTTCGCGCCTCTAACTGTAAAAGCTTTGTGCCAGCGAGCCGACAAGCAACTGCCAACCGTCCACCAACACAAACAGCATCAGCTTAAACGGTAACGCGATCGTGGCGGGCGGCACCATCATCATCCCGAGCGCCATCAGCACGCTGGCGATAACCAGATCGATAATCAGAAACGGGATAAAAATGGTAAAGCCTATCTGGAAGGCGGTTTTCAATTCACTGGTGACATAAGCCGGAAGCAAAATTCGCATTGGTACGGCTTCGGGTCCCTGTAAGGGACCGCTGTTTGCAAGCCGGGCGAACAGCGCCAGATCGGCTTCACGGGTTTGGCGCAACATAAACTCGCGCAACGGTTGGGCGCCTTTCTCTATGGCTTCCTGCATGGAGATCTTCTCTTCGCTGAACGGCTGATACGCGTCAACGTAGATTTTATCGATTACTGGCGACATGATGAAAAAGGTCAAAAATAGCGCCAGGCCCAGTAGCACCTGGTTGGGGGGCGCAGATGGCGTTCCCAACGCATTTCGCAACAAACCGAAAACGATGATGATGCGGGTGAAGCTGGTCATCATCAATAAAATGGCAGGCAGGAACGTCAGTGAGGTGATAAACACCAGCGTCTGTACAGGCAATGACCAGCTTTGTCCGCCGCCTGGCAGCGGTTGACTGACCAGACCCGGCAGTTGGGCGAGGGCGACTGGACTGAAAAGCCATAAGCCTGCCAGCGTGATGGAAAACAAACGGCGCATCAGGATCTCCCGGGACGCTTGAGCAAACTCTTCATCATGGCCTGGAAATCCGCAGGGGAGGCCGGTTTTTCTTCTGCATCGGCAGGTGCCGGGGGCAGGGTGTGCAATATGTTAATTTGCGAGGCCGTGACGCCCAGCACCAGGCGCGCATCTTCAACCTCAACAATCACCACGCGCTCACGTGGGCCCAGTGAGGTACTTGCCGCAACCTTCAGCCCTCGCGTACCGTTGCTTTTGGGGGCAAAGCCCAGGCGTTTAATGACCCAGGCTGCCGCCAGGATCAACACGATGATCCCAAGCAGCGCACCGCTTACCTGCACCAGCGGTGAGCCGGGGACGGCGGCTGGCTGAGAAACTGTTGCCTGGGTGTTCATGATTAACGGCTCAGACGACGCATACGTTCTGATGGAGTGATAATGTCGGTGATACGCACGCCGTATTTATCCGCGACCACCACCACTTCACCCTGGGCGATCAGATAACCGTTGATCAGGATATCCAGCGGTTCGCCCGCCAGACCATCCAGCGCGACAACGGAACCCTGCGTCAGACGCAGCAGTTCTTTGATGGTCATGCGGGTACGGCCCAGTTCAACGGTCAGTTTGACCGGAATGTCCATGATCAGGTCGATGTCCTGCAAAGCACCACTGACGTCGCCGCCGCCTAACTGCTGGAATACCGCATCGGCCGCACTTTTGGTAGTCGTGGTTTTTTGCTCGTTTAACGCGTCAGCCCACAGATCGTCCAATGCGCCAGTGTTCTCATCGGACGGATTATTCATATCACTCATTTGGGCTGTTCCTCATTCAGCGAATTCAAAATCGGGTTTATCAGATGTTCTACGCGTAACGCATACTGACCGTTCACGGTGCCATACTGGCTGGTCAGTACAGGCACGCCGTCCACATGAGCAATAATGCGGTCAGGTTTTTCAATCGGCAGTACATCGCCGGGTTTCAGCTTTAAAATCTGGGACAGCCGCAGCGGAATGTCGGCAAAGTTTGCCACCAGCTCCAGCTCAGAATGCTGGACCTGACGCACCAGATTATTGCGCCAGTTCTGATCTTCATTACGTGAGTTTTCCAGCGGTGGATTCACCAGCAGCTCGCGCAATGGTTCAATCATGCTGAATGGCAGACAAATGTTAAATTCACCGGTCAGGTTGCCAATTTCAACGTGGAACGGGGTGTTCACCACAATGTCGTTAGGCGAGGTGGTGATATTGGTAAATTTCACCTGCATCTCGGAACGAACGTATTCCACTTCCAGCGGATTGATGGCCTTCCACGCGTCGCTGTAGCTTTCAAGCGCCAGCTTCAGCATGCGGTTGATCACGCGCTGTTCAGTATGCGTAAATTCGCGACCTTCCACTTTCGTCGGAAAGCGTCCATCGCCGCCGAACAGGTTATCAACGGCGATAAATACCAGACTTGGTGAGAACACCACCAGACCCGTACCGCGCAGCGGCTTGAGGTGGATTAAGTTCAGGTTGGTCGGAACCGGTAAGTTACGCGCAAATTCGTGATACGGCTGGATACGAATCGCCCCCACGGTAATATCCGGGCTACGGCGCAACAGGTTAAATAATCCCATACGGAACTGGCGCGCGAAGCGTTCGTTAATGATCTCCAGCGCCTGTAAACGCTCACGCACCACGCGGCGTTGGGTGTTGGGATCATAAGGACGAATATCGCTCTCTTTTGCGATACCGGTAATGGGTTCGTCTTTGGTTTCGCTATCGCCATTCAGCAATGCGTCGATTTCAGCCTGAGAAAGAATACTGTCGCCCATGTCTTTACCGCAGAATAAAAGCTGTATAAAGAACGTCGGTGACAACCTGTTTTGGCTGCCCGACAACGAGCGGAGTCGCGAGCGTCTCTTTGATGGCGGTAATCAGCTGTTGTTTACCTTCCTCGGTGGCGAGCGTAGCCGCATTTTGACGAGAAAACAGCAGCAGCAAGCGGCTGCGTACTTCCGGCAAATATTCATTCAGACGCGCACGTGTCGCCTCGTCTTTCATGCGCAACGTGATACCGATATACAGCACACGGTCCGCATCGCCCAGATTGACGGTAAAGGTATCCAGCGCAAAGAATACCGGGGCAGGCGGTGGAGCCGGTTCCGCTTTGACGCTGGCGGACGGCTGCTGCTGCATGCGCCAGTAGCTATATCCCGCAGTTGCGCAGGCGGCGAGGGTAATTAATACCAGCAGAGGGATCCAAATAGCGCGTTTACTTTTTTTGTTAATCGCGGAGTCAGTCATCAGATACGGGCTTCCTGTTTCGGTACAGCTTATGGGCTGATTATCCCGTGTCCTGTCCACGACAAAGCGTGGAAAAGACGCGGATAATCATGCTACCTCTGGCGTTAGGCGAAGATGTCTACTGCGCCATCACCGCGGGCAGCGGCTTGCAGTGAGGCTGGCGTTGCCAGGATGGTGTCATCTTCAGCGGCAAAAATATCTTGTCCCTGAGCACGACCCGCCTGCTGTTGCTGCCCGGAAGACTGCTGTTGTCCGGCAAAGCTCTCACTGCTGATGTTGCTTTGTCCCAACTGGATCCCACTGTCAGCCAACTGCGTACGCAGCATCGGTAACGCGGCTTCCAGCGCGGCGCGCACGTGACTGTGTGGTGATACCATTTGCAGCTGTGCGAGGTTGTCATCCAGCTTAATGGAAATGTGCACCTGACCCAGATCCTGTGGATGCAGGCGCAGCTCTGCGCTCTGCTGGCCCTGACGCGTGAATAGTGTGACGTGCTGACTCAATGATTGCTGCCATTCCTGACTACCCAACGGAGCGCTTAGCACCGGCGCGGCGGTGGGTAACGGCTGAGCATGTGTCTGTGGGCCACTTAACGGAGCAGCCGTCACGCCAATGCTGGTCGGCGAGGGGGCGCTGTCAATTTCTGCTCTGGTCGCCGCCGCTGCCGTCAGGGGGGTTAGCGGCGGATTGTTTGTCTGATCCAGGCCGCTGCCAGGAGAGGCAATATCCGCTTTACCTTTTTTGGCGTCACCGGGCAGCAGCTCGGCCGCGTTATCGGGGATAGCGCCGTGTGCCGTGCCTCGAGACAACACCGAAAGCGTGGCATCAACGGGGGCAGGGGGGCTGTCGACGGCAGGCGTAGCCAGTGGTTGTCCCGGCAGCATGGCGAACAGCGCACTCAGGTTGGCGAGATCGTCATCGCTGAGCGTGGTGTTTTTTTCATCCTGCGGAGCAACTTTGCCCAGTGTTGTCAGGGCATTCACTTTCAGCGACGGCGTCAGCGCTGACAACAGTTGCTGCGCGTCTGTCATGTCGGCAAGAGAAGCATCGGTTTGCATCTCTTTTTGCGCCAGCAGATCGGTTAACTTGACCGCCTGGGTGACATCACCATTTTTTTGCAGCAACCCTTTTTGCAGTTTACTGCCCGCCGCCTGCAAGTCGGCAAGCGTCAATGGCGCGCCTTTACCCTGCGCGTCGTCCGCACCTAATGCGCCAGCCAGCAGCGCTAAAAAATCCTCGGGTGAATCTACCGCTTTGCCTGACTGAAGACCTGCGGCTACGTCGGTGTCGGTGGTAATCAGTTGGGGTAAAGTAATCATTCGGGTTTCCTCATAGCTGCACGCTGAGCAAATTCATCCATTTTTTTCTGATCCAGACGGTTTTCGGCGAGTAACGCCGCCGAGTTTTGTCTGTCCTGCAGAGTCTGCCACGCCTGCAACCGTTGTTTTTTATCGCGCCAACTGTTCAGCGCCTGGTCCACTTTCTGTGTCCATTGATTGAGCTGCTGGCGATGTTGCTCAATCGCTTTTTCCAGGGTCTGAATAAACTGCTGATAGTTAATCCAGCGATTACTGGTAATACCCTGACCCATATCGTTATTCAGATTGTTACGGTACTCATGCTGATAATCGATTAGCATTTTCAACTGTTCTTCCGCCTGCTGACAGCCACGACGCATCTCTCCCAATAAGACAGCGGCGTCTTCTACCTCTTTCTCAGCCAGGTCTTTCAGCGTTGCTAATGCACCATGTTGTGCCATGACCTATGCTCTCCTGCTCAATCACACACCAGGGAAAATCAGTTCTAAAGCGTGCAGGGAATCTTCCCAGTCAGCCCGTTCAAAAATGCCTTGCTGTAAAAATGCTTCCAGTTGTGGCCATAAGGCGATGGCTTTATCCAACATCGGATCGCTGCCTTTGGCATACGCCCCCACGCTGACCAGATCGCGGTTACGCTGGAAGCTGGATAGCAACTGTTTAAAGTTACGCACCCGCGCATAGTGCTGTTCACTAATGAGCGCGGTCATGGCGCGGCTGATCGAAGCTTCTATATCGATGGCCGGGTAATGACCAGCCTCGGCCAGATGGCGGGACAGCACAATGTGGCCGTCCAGAATTGCGCGTGCGGAATCGGCAATCGGGTCCTGCTGATCGTCACCCTCGGTCAGGACGGTGTAAAACGCGGTAACTGAACCGCCGCCGTGAATACCGTTTCCGGCACGTTCCACCAGCGCCGGTAATTTGGCGAATACTGACGGTGGATAGCCTTTGGTTGCTGGCGGCTCGCCGATCGCCAGCGCGATCTCACGTTGCGCCATCGCATAGCGGGTGAGGGAATCCATAATCAGCAATACGTGCTGTCCACGATCGCGGAAATCTTCAGCGATGCGCGTGGCGTAGGCCGCGCCCTGCATACGCAACAGCGGTGAAACGTCTGCCGGAGCGGCAATCACCACCGAGCGTGCGCGACCGTCGGCGCCGAGAATATTTTCAATAAAATCTTTAACTTCGCGGCCACGTTCGCCAATCAGTCCGACGACGATGACATCTGCCTGGGTATAACGCGCCATCATGCCAAGCAGGACGCTTTTACCGACGCCCGAACCTGCGAAAAGTCCCATACGCTGACCGCGTCCGACGGTTAACAACGCGTTAATGGGGCGCACGCCGGTATCCAGTACGTGTTCAATAGGTGTACGCTGCAGCGGGTTAAACGGCGGCGTCATCAGCGCCCCGGTTTCGGTAGTGTCCGGCGCGGGCAGACCGTCGAGCGGTTTGCCGCTGCCGTCGAGCACCCGGCCCAGCAGAGCAGGACCCAGCGGTAATTGTTTCCCGCTTTGCAGACCTTCTCCGGCAATATTCTTCGCGTACACGCGCGCGCCGGGTAGAACGCCTTCGACCTCCTCGAGCGGCATCAGAAACAGTCGCTGACCGTTAAAGCCCACGACTTCACTTTCAACTTCCTGAGTTTCGTTGCCGTCCTGGCGTTCAATGACGCAGGTGGCGCCCAGCGGCAGCTGTAATCCGGTGGCTTCCAGCACCAGTCCGGTGGCGCGGGTCAGACGCCCGTAGCGACGCACCGCAGGCAGCAGCGACATTTTCTCTTCGAAGTTGTCCAGCGTATTGAGCCAGCGAGTCAGACGAGTGGTCATTACACGACTCCTGGCGCGGCCAGACGGCAGAGCTCTTGCCAGCGTGTAGCGACGCTGGCATCCAGATCGCCTTCGTCGGCAGAGACTTTACAGCCGCCGTGATGCAACGTGGGATCGCCGCGCAGCCGCCAGCCGTGCAGACTGAGGGTGGCGCCGAGCATCTCTTCCACCCGCTGGAGATCGTCCGGATGTACGCGCAGCTGCGGTTTACCGCTAAACAGCGGTTCCTGCTGCAACAGTTGTTGGATTTGTTTAATCAGCGCGGCGTTATCTACGACAGGCGTCTGACCTATCACCTGACGCGCCGCCTCCAGCGCCATTTGCATCAGGCGCGAGGCAATCACGCTATCCAGAGCGTCCAGCGTATTCTGAAATTCGCTCACCAGTTGCTGCATACGGGCAGTGATAGGCGCATGCTGCGCGCGCGCCTGGTTCTGGCCTTGCTCCAGGCCCTGATTCAGTCCTTCCTGATAGCCTTGTTCGTGGCCTTTTTGTCGACCTTCCGCCAGACCGGCGTTATAACCTTGCTCATGGGCCTGCATTTGCAACTGCGCGAGCTGCTGCTCAAGCTGTTGCTCTGCAGAGAGTTCCGGCTCGGCGGTCGCTTCTGACAACGGTGTTTCACTGTGGTCGGCCAGCACGAACTCCGCCATCGGTGGGGCGAGGTCGTCCGGGGTCCAGACTTTCCACGGCAGTTCGTTAGACATAGGTATCCTCGCCGCTGCCGATCACCATCTCGCCGGTTTCCGCCAGACGACGCACAATAAGCAGAATCGCTTTCTGTTCGTTTTCTACCTGCGACAAACGCACCGGACCACGGTTGGCGAGGTCGTCGCGTAGAATATCGGCAGCACGTTGCGACATGTTGCGCAGGAACTTCTCGCGTAGCGGCTGTTCGGCGCCTTTCAGGGCAATCAGCAGCGATTCGGAATCCACTTCCTGCAGCAGACGCTGGATACTGCGATCGTCGACGTCCACCAGGTTTTCGAACAGGAACATCTCGTCGATAATTTTCTGCGCCAGTTCGCCGTCGAATTCGCGCACGGCGGTAATAACGGCTTCTTCCTGCTGGGTTTTCATCAGATTGATGATTTCCGCCGCCGTTCTCACGCCGCCCATTTTGCTGCGCTTGAGGTTCTGGCCGTCGAGCAGGCCATTCAATACTTCGGTTAATTCCGCCAGCGCGGCAGGCTGTACGCCGCCGAAAGTGGCGATACGCAGCATGACGTCGTGACGTAAACGTTCGTCGAACAGCGCCAGAATATCGGCAGCCTGGCCCCGTTTGAGGTGCACCAGAATGGTGGCGATAATCTGTGGATGTTCGTCGCGGATAAGGTCGGCGGCGCTTTGCGGCTCCATAAAGTTGAGCGTTTCAATGCCGCTGGTGGTATCGCGGGTTTCCAGAATATCTTCCAGCAGGCTGGACGCGCGTTCTTCACCCAGCGCTTTCACCAGCACCGAGCGCAGATATTCGTTAGCGTTAATGTTTAGCGCGGCAAATTGTTCGGCTTCTTGTTCAAACTCCGCCAGCACTTCCGTCAACTGTTTATTGGAGATCTGGCGTACGTTGGCCATCGCCGTACTGAGCGCCTGAACTTCGCGCGTGGAAAGGTGCTTAAACACCTCCGCCGCGCGATCTTCGCCAATGGTCATCAGCAGGATGACGCTTTTATCGGTACCGGTAAGGGCATTACTCATGATCGTTACTCATCCACTGACGAATGACCAGCGCCACGACGCGCGGATCGTTATCTGACATTTCACGAATACGCTGGCTCATGACTTCTGCGCCCAGACGCTGGTTCGTGCGACGTTGCTGGGTCTGTTCGTCTTTGCTGAGGCGAACTTCTACCGCTTCTTCGGTTTCCTGACGGATTCGCGTTTGTTCTTGTGCGGCTTTGGCTTCCTCGCTGCGACGGACCAACTGCGGGCGAACGGCTTTGCGCCACAGGAGCCAGGCGACCAGCAGAACCAGCAACCAACGACCTGCGGACATTAACTGATCGATAAAGAACGGCTGTTTCCAGAACGGAAGCTCACCCATGGAATCGTCGGTCGCTGTGAACGGAGAGTTCACCACGTTCAGGGTGTCGCCACGTTTGTCGGAGAACCCCATCGCCTCGCGGGTCAGATCCTCAATTTGTTTCATCTGTTCGGCAGTTAACGGCAGCGGTTTGCCATCCGGTAACGTTTTATAGTTGACCACGACGGCTACCGAGAGACGCTGCACATCGCCAACGTTCATTTTGGTGTGGCGAATGGTACGGTCGACTTCATAGTTGCTGGTTTCATTGCGCTGCGTACTGCGCGGACCTGCATTGTTACTGTTATTCGTTGTCTGCGTGGTTTGCGCATTTTGCTGATTAGCCGGGGGGGTGGCGATTGGCGCGGTATTAGCCGGCGCTGGCTGATTAGACAATGCGCCCGGTACGCCGCCAGGCGCTCCGCTACCAACCTGCTCACTGACGTTTAACTGACGTGAGCGCAGCACGGCCTGGGACTCATCACCGTTTGGACGGTATTGCTCTTCGGTTTGCTCTTTATTAGCAAAATCCAGTTGCGCGGTGACTTGTGCATGGACGTTACCGTTGCCGACAATCGGCGACAGGATCGATTCGATTCGGCGCTGCACGCGGCTTTCGACGTCGCTGGCGTATTTCAACTGCGCATCGTTGAGATCTCGGCTGCTGGTGTTCGACTGGGTTAACAGATGACCCGCCTGGTCGACCAGCGTCACGTTGCCCGGCGGTAAGCCTGCAACAGCGCTGGAGACCAAATGCGTGACCGCGCTGATTTGACCTTCATCCAGCGCTCGACCCGGTTCCAGATTAACGGTGACGGAGGCCGAAGGCGCTTTTTGCTCACGTACAAACAGCGAAGGTTTAGGCATCGCCAGATGCACGCGGGCACGTTTTACCGGGCCCAGGGTTTCAATGGTGCGGGCTAATTCACCTTCCAGCGCGCGCTGGTAGTTGACCTGCTCACTAAACTGGCTGATACCAAACTTTTCCTGATCCAGCAGCTCAAAGCCAACGGCTCCACCTTTCGGTAGGCCTTGCTGCGCCAGACGCAAGCGCAGCTCGTGGACTTTATCGGCCGGAACTTCAATAGCGCCGCTTCCCTCCGTAAAACGATAGGGAACGTTCATCTGCGTCAGTTGGGTGACAATCGCGCCACCATCCTGATCGGAAAGATTGCTGAACAAGGTGCGGTAGTCGGGCGCTTTGGCCCATAGAACCATCGCCACGACGATAGCGACGGCAGCGGCTCCTGCCACAATCAGAGGAATTCTGGGATTCGCGCGCAGGCGATTTAACCACTCGAGAGGTTTAAGCTGGGTTGCAGTCGATGCTGTCGCACTCATCTCGCACCTCGTGGCTTATCGTGGACGGCGTTTTTTGCAAAGTGGAACAAGACTCACTCCCGGGTCAGCAAACTCGAAAAATTGACGGTCTCATTATTTGCGGTTTCGAATTTTTCTATGGGTTAAAAACCGTGGTTTTTTATCGTTATTTAACGCCTTTATCTTATTGACTAACTGGTAATCTCAGCTATGTGAAAATTCATCCAGGGGATCAGAATGTCGGCAATACAGGGGATTGAAGGGGTCATCAGCCAGTTACAAACCACGGCGATGTCAGCAAAAATGCAGGATATGCAGCCACAACCGACCGTGAGTTTTGCCGGTCAGTTGCATGCGGCGTTAGACAGAATCAGCGATGTGCAGACCGCGTCCCGTGTCCAGGCTGAGAAATTTACCCTCGGTGAACCGGGTATTGCGCTGAATGATGTGATGACCGATATGCAAAAAGCATCGGTGTCGATGCAGATGGGGATTCAGGTACGTAATAAACTGGTATCGGCGTATCAGGAAGTGATGTCGATGCAGGTGTAGGGACAACGTGCAGATAATGTCGGCCGGATGAGCGCAGCGCCATCCGGCAAACAGTTACTTCTGAATCAAATAGCGAATCGTTGGGCCATCCTGCTGAATATCCAGCACCTTATAGCCGTGATTGCGCGCATCCAGTGGAATATTATTGATTGACTGCGGGCAGTCGCTCACCACTTCCAGAATTTCACCGTTCTTCAATTGCGGCATCGCTTCCAGCGTGGCAACTGCCGGGTACGGACATGGTTCGCCGACCATATCCAGGCGATAATCAGGCACGATATTTTTCATACAGACTCCTTGGCAGGCGTCAGCCCTGCACGGCGGAAGAAACGTTTTTCCCAGCCGATGATGAGCATCAGCGCGGTAAATAACAGCAGATAGGTCACCAGCAGGCCGCCGAGCGGGCCGAAGGTGTTGAGCAGATTCACTTTGTCCCAGTTGGTGGCAAGCGCGGGAGCAAAATCATCCCAGTAGTAGGCCAGAATGGTTGAGCCAATAACGTTGCCCAGCCCAACCCACCAGTAATGCACCTGGCCTTCAACCGCGCGGTACATCCAGCCGGTTTCACACCCGCCCGCTAAAACAATACCGAAGCCAAACAACAAGCCACCGATCACTGCATTTGGACCCGCCCACATAATCTTCGGCTCGACGCCTAACTGCACATAACTAAAAATACCGATGGCGCTGACCGCCATCCCGAAGATGATCGCTTTTGCCATATGGGTACGACCGGAAATCCACAGGTCACGGAAGGCTGAAGTGAAGCAGATTTGCGCCCGTTCAATCAGCAGACCGAACCCGACGCCGAACAGCATCGCCAGGCCGAGCTTGGGTTTATCCATCGCAGTGAGTAACGCCCAGCCGATCATGCCAATAAACACCAGCATGCCGAGGCGAAAACGACGACGCGCCTGATCCGGTTTTTGCGTCAGCGGGGAAGCGGCGGAGACTTTCTGCATTTTGACCGGAATACGGAATATCGGCAGCAGGGTAAAACGTGCGCCAAACCATGATCCAATAGCTGTTGCCAGCGCAAAAAACCAGGCGTGTAGCGAGAACTGCGGAATACCGGTGAAGAACGCGGCCAGGTTACACCCCATCGCCAGACGGGCGCCGAATCCGGCAATCATCCCGCCGACTATCGCCTGCATGATGCGTATCCGACTGCGCGGCATGCGCAATTTGACGTTGTTGGCCCAGAGTGCGGCAGCAAAACAACCGCCGAACATACCGAGGATCATCATACCGTCGATGCGGGTCAGGGGGGAGCCTTCAAGATGGATCAGCTTGTAGTAACCCCACTCTTCGGCGTGAACGCCAAATAATTGCAGGATTTGACCACCCCAACGGGTGAATTCACCGGTCACGGCCCAGAAGGTTCCCGTAATGCCAAAATAGTAAGTAGAGAGAATACCCGCTGCGATGACCGCAGGGGCAGGGGCCCAAAATTTAATTAACCAGGCCTGTTTGAAGTGTTGCCATGACATGTGTTTTGCCTCTGAACTCAGAAGGTATGTAACAAGAAGTGTGGATACTACACCGATCAGAATTTTTGACTATGAGTAATAAGAGGTAACACCGTCTGGATCAATTTTTCTCAATGCCACCGAAAGGCTGGCGGCATCAGGTCTTTAATGCCACAATCCCATTTTCTTCGCATGCAGGATGAATGATGAAAAAATTAGCGATCGTTGGGGTATTTCTGGCGCTGAGCGGATGCGCCGAAGTAGAGAATTATAACGACGTGGTGAAAACGCCCGCGCCAGCCGGTCTGGAAGGTTACTGGCAGTCAAAAGGACCGCAACGTAGCCTGGTCAGCCCGGAAGCCATTGCCAGCCTGGTAGTGACGAAAGAGGGTGACACGCTGGATTGTCGCCAGTGGCAGCGGGTCATTGCCCTGCCGGGGAAACTGACGATGATTTCCGGTGATCTCACCAACGTGACGGTGAAACGTGAGCTGTATGAGATTGAGCGCGAAGGCAATACGCTGGAGTATGATGGCATGACGCTGCAACGAGTGGATCGCCCGACGCAGGAGTGCGCTGACGCGTTAACGAAAACGCCGCTGGCCACACCGCTGCCATAAGCAGCACGCCCCGGTAGCCAGTAGCCACCGGGGTTGAGTATTACAACACGTCTTCAATCACCCACACGCTGACGCTACCGCCGTTGCAGAAAAACGTCGCTTCCCCGTTTTCATCGGTCACCACGCTTTCTTCGCGATTTCCCAAATAATCGCGCCATGTTTTATTACCGTAATTCGCCCCGAGATTGATGGTTTTTTCCCCGTCATCGCCGTTAGACAGCACCACCACACAGCCGGGATCTTCGTCCGTTCCGCTGCGGCTAAAAGCGATACAGTTAGGATGATCGAAAAAGAGCGTCTGTACGCCGTGGGCGAAGCGCTGGCGGGCGAGGATCAGTTCGGCAAGCTGTTCAATGATTGGCATGTCGATAGGATAGGTTTCGCCATCGCCGCCGGTGTCTTCGTAATGTGCTCCGTACAGGTCAGGATAAAACACCGACGGTACGCCGTTTTCCCGCAGCAGGATCAACGCATAGGCCAGCGGCTTAAACCACGCCTCGACAGGGGCTTCCAGTGCCTGCAATGGCTGGGTGTCATGATTGGCAACCAGCGTGACGGCATGAAACGGATCGGCCTCGACTAACGTGCCGGTGAAGATCTGGCTCATGTCGTAATCGCGGCCCTGACGGGAGGCCTCGTGGAATTTCATCTGCAAAGGAGCGTCGAACAGCATGGTTTTCCCCTCCACCTGGTTAATGTAGGTTTGCAGCTTGTCGACTTCGTGGGACCAGTATTCCGCGACAATAAACAGTGGTTTGGGGGCGACTTCCTGTACGTGTTCAATCCACTCTTTATAAAACCATGCCGGAATATGTTTCACCGCATCTAAACGAAAGCCGTCGCACTGGGTTTGCTCCATCACCCAGCGCGCCCAGTATTTGATCTCCTCGGTCACGGCGTGATTACGAAAATCGATGTTCTCGCCCATCAGATAATCAAAATTACCCAGTTCATCGTCCACCTGATCGTTCCAGCCTTCACCGGTGTAATCGTTAACGATTTTGAAAATGCCGTCTTCGGTGGGGTTCTCGATATGGTCAATGCCGCTGAAGCATTTATAGTCCCAAATGAATTGCGAATACTGGCCTGCGCGAGCGGGGAAGGTATAGCGCGTCCATCCCTCGCACTCGACAATCTCATCGTCTATTTGCGTGCGGTCTTCGGCGTTAACGCGCTGGACGCGGATCTTTTCTTTCTCATCCGCGCCCATTTTGTGGTTAACCACCACGTCCAGCAGTACGGCAATATCATTGTGCTTAAGTGCGTCAATCGCCGCCAGCAGCTGGTTTTTATCACCGTATTTGGTGGCGATGGTTCCCTTTTGGTCGAATTCGCCCAAATCAAACAGATCGTAGGAGTCGTAGCCAACGGAATAGCCGCCGGACGCGCCTTTATAGGCGGGGGGCAGCCATACCATATTGATGCCGATATCATTGAGTCCGCCTGCGCGTTCGGCAAGTTCGGGCCAGAGTTGACCGCCATCAGGGTAATACCAGTGGAAGTACTGCAATAACGTGGGATTTTTCATCTTCCGTGCTCCAGAAGTCGTTTGGCCGACCTCTGGAGTATGGAAGATTATTCAGATTTAACAGAAAATTATTGCGGGGCGGTGGGGACGTCGGGTACTAACAGCATGCCGGAAAGACGGCCATAAGCGTTATTGAGCGTCTTCTGGCGCGTCGACTGACCGATGAGATTGCTAAGTTCATCCAGCCGCTGCTGCAACAGTGTTTTGAGCAACTGTTCGTTATCCAGCGTCTGTTTAATATACCCGGCCACTAAGTCCTGAATACTTCGCGTAATGCCAGGTGGAGTTTGCTCTTCCATGACCACTTCAATACTTTGCAGATAGCTAACTTCCTGTTCCAGTAAAAGGTCCCACTCACCCCGCTGCGCCAGTTCCAGCAGCGAGTGACTGAGTAGCGCGATGCGCTGCCAACGGTTGATAAACTCCACGGCTGAGGTCATTAACGAGACTCCTGGGACGACGCTTTCGGTGAGATCTGTTTCCAGGCTTCCGCAATGTTGCCGAGCAACCCTTCAACTTCTTCAATAGCCTGACAATCATTACGCAAGTTGGCTTGCAGTAAACGGCGAATCATATAGTCATACAGCGCAGACAGGTTGGTGGCGATTTCACCGCCATTTTCCTGATCCAGACCTGCTTTCAGACCATTGTCGATAATATTAATGGCTTTGCTAATGGCCTCGCCTTTGGCGACGATATCACCCTGTTGCATAAACAGGCGAGCGCGCACCAGAGCGCTGTTCGCGCCATCAAACAACATTTCGATCAACTGATGCGGATTGGCGCTCATCACGCCACTCTCTATGCTGACCTGCGCATAGGCTTTGGTACCGCTCGCGGTATACATGTTTACCTCGTGTTATCAGGAATTACTCATGGCTGAAAATTGCTGGCCCAGATAAGTACTGGTGCTGTTCAGCTTACTCATCATGGTGTCGAGCTGGGTAAACTGCGCTTTATAGCGTGCGACGGTATCGTCAATGCTATTGCTGACGGCCAGATACTGTTTGGTCAGTTTTTTCAGCGTCGCGTTAATATTGTCCTGGGCTACGTCAATAATGCCGTCATCGGCCAGGTAACCTTTTACTTCAGTGGCAATTTTGGTGGTAATCCCGGTTTCTTTGCCATCACCAACCAGCAACTGACGGGTCGCCGCGGTATTATCTTTCAGCGCTTTTTCGAGCTTGGTGTCGTCAATTTTCAGTTTGCCGGAGGTGCCGTCGGTGGTAATACCAATTTCACCTAACGTTTTAAATGCACCGTCACTGGCTCCATTGGAAAACTGGGCGCGGATTCCTATCTGGATAGTACGTACCGCGCTGTCGCCGATCAGCGCGCCATTATTTTTATCTTGCGCTTCGGCTCCAGGATCAACTTCAGTGTATTTGGTCAGCGTTGAGAAGGTATCCAGCAGCGAGTTATAGGCATCAACCCAGCCTTTAATCGCTTCCGTGGCTTTATCATTGCTCTTGGTGACGGTAATTCGCGCGTCGGTGACTTCTTTAGTCAGGTTCAGTGTGACGCCCTGCGGAGCATCGGTAATGGTGTTGCTTGGGCGCTCAATATCAATGCCATTAACCTTTAATAGCGCATTTTTGGCTTCCACCAACTGTTTCATATTTCCGCTGCCGGCGGTACTGTCGTAGGCCAGTAAATCATTGAGCTTGCTGTCGCCGCTGACGGAAATAGTCATCTTATTATCAACACCACTGTCGGCGGTTAAGACCAGCTGGTAATCATTTTCCTTAACTTTAACGATGCTGGCGGAAATTCCGCTATCGGCGTCGTTAATGGCATCTCGAATTCCTTCCAGCGATGTCTGGTCTTTGCTGAGTTTAATTTCCAGCGGCTCTTTGCGACCTTTTTGCTCAATTTTAATGGTGCGGCTGTCGGAGGAGGTATCACCTAACGCCTCTTTCACCGAACTGATACCGCTTTTGGTACTTAATGATTGCGCCTGCGCCAGTTGCGTTACGCTGATCATATAGGTCCCCGGCGCTGCGCCAGCAGTGGTCGTGGCCGTCAGATCTTCTGTACTGCTGGTTACGGTTGTGCTTTTAAACAGATCGGCGCTGTTCAGCGTTGTATTTGCCGTCTGGAATTTTTCCAGCGCGCTTTTTAGCGTGCCGTAGGCCGTTAGTCTTGCAGTATTCGTACTCTGCTGCTGGGTTATTGGGTTTAAGCGTTTTTTTTCAGCAGTAGTCAGGTTTGTCAGCAATGTATCCAGTGGTAAGTTTGAGCCGACGCCCAATGAAGTAAATGAAGGCATGCCTAATTCCTTGTGATTGCAAACAGTAGTTAAGCGGGTTATCGGCAATCTGCGCGCAAAGTTTAATGATAGTTTTGCAAAAATAATGCGCAGAATAATGGCATATAAAGAGGGTATTTCAGGGGCTAAGAAAAAAGAGGGCGGAAAGTGAAAATTTTCTAAAGTTCGAATTTAAGGTGCCGATACATGGGTTACGGTGAGAAACCGTGGGCAACAGCCCAATAACATCAAGTTGTAATTGATAAGGAAAAGATCATGGCACAAGTCATCAATACAAACAGCCTGTCGCTGTTGACCCAGAACAACCTGAACAAATCTCAGTCTACCCTGAGCTCCGCTATCGAGCGTCTGTCCTCCGGCCTGCGTATCAACAGCGCGAAAGACGATGCTGCTGGTCAGGCGATCGCAAACCGCTTCACCGCAAACATCAAAGGTCTGACTCAGGCTTCCCGTAACGCCAACGACGGTATTTCTATCGCGCAGACCACTGAAGGTGCGCTGAACGAAATTAACAACAACCTGCAGCGTGTGCGTGAACTGTCTGTTCAGGCAACTAACGGGTCCAACTCCGATAGCGATCTGACCTCCATCCAGAACGAAATCACACAACGTTTAAGTGAGATTGACCGCGTATCTGGCCAGACTCAGTTCAACGGCGTGAAAGTACTGGCTCAGGACAACACCCTGAAAATCCAGGTCGGTGCAAACGACGGCGAAACCATCTCTATCGACCTGAAAAAGATTGATTCCAAAACTCTGGGAATGGATGGTTTTAACGTCAATGGATCAAAAGCAGCAACAGGTAGCGATTTAGTGTCTAAGTTTGACGCTACTGGTTATGATGCTTATACCGTGGGTGGGAAGGAATTTCGTGTTGATCTGAAAACAGGTGCAGTATCTGGCGATGATGGTGCTGGTGGCTTTGAAGCTAAGTTTGTAGATGCAAAAACAGGCGCATTGGTTAAAGATGCTACTAAAACAAACGGAACAGCTAAATATTCCACAACAGCAACCGCCGCTGCTGATGCTGATGCTGTAGCAATCGCAACCGCGGCTAAAGATTTAAAAGTTGGTCAGACGTTCAACGCTGCGGGTATCGACTTTACTGTAAGTGGTTCTGATGTAGGTGCTGACGGCCATGGTACCTTCACTGCAAACATTGGCGGAAGTGTTGTTACATTTACTACAGCAGGCGCTGACTTAGCCAACTCTACATTAAAGTCCAGTGAGAGTGTCTATACCTCATCTGTATCTGGTAAGTTAACAACGAAAAGTGCTGAAACTAACCTGGCTGCTACAGTTGATGACCTTAAATCTGCGGGTACAAAAACTGGTAGCGCTCTGACTATTGATGGCAAGGTCTATGATGTCTCTGCTGATGGTAGCAAAGTTACCAACGGTGGTGTTACGATGTTCCTGAGCCAGAATCAGGCTGGTAAAGCGACTCTGGTTACCGAAAGCGTTGCTAAGAAAGCGACAGCCAATCCTTTGGAAACTATCGATAAGGCACTGGCACAGGTTGATGCACTGCGTTCTGACCTCGGTGCGGTGCAGAACCGTTTTGATTCCACTATCACTAACCTGGGCAACACAGTAAACAACCTGTCTTCTGCACGTAGCCGTATCGAAGATGCTGATTACGCGACCGAAGTGTCCAACATGTCTAAAGCACAGATCCTGCAACAAGCAGGTACCTCTGTATTGGCACAGGCCAACCAGGTTCCGCAGAACGTTCTGTCTCTGCTGCGTTAATTTACGCTTATCGCGCAAACCCCGCTCCGGCGGGGTTTTTTACATTTAGCTTTACCCGTAACCCCCAAATAACCCCCCATTTCACCCACTATTCACCCGATTAAAACCCCTGCAGAAACGGATAATCATGCCGATAACTCATTTAACGCAGGGCTGTTTATCGTGAATTCACTGTATACCGCTGAAGGTGTAATGGATAAACACTCGCTGTGGCAGCGTTATGTACCGTTGGTGCGTCACGAAGCATTGCGCCTTCAGGTGCGTTTGCCGGCGAGCGTAGAACTGGATGACCTGCTACAAGCGGGCGGCATCGGGTTATTGAATGCAGTTGACCGATATGACGCTTTGCAAGGAACGGCATTTACCACTTACGCAGTGCAGCGTATTCGTGGAGCGATGCTGGACGAACTACGTAGCCGGGATTGGGTGCCGCGTAGCGTTCGGCGCAATGCTCGCGAAGTGGCACAGGCGATGGGACAACTGGAGCAGGAGTTAGGGCGCAACGCGACGGAAACCGAAGTGGCGGAGCGTCTGGCTATTCCTGTGCAAGAGTATCGTCAGATGTTGCTTGATACCAATAATAGCCAACTCTTCTCCTATGACGAGTGGCGGGAAGAGCATGGCGATAGTATTGAGCTGGTGACGGAAGAACATCAGCAGGAAAACCCGTTACAGCAGCTACTTGAGGGTAACCTTCGCCAGCGCGTGATGGAGGCGATCGAGGCGTTGCCGGAGCGCGAAAAGCTGGTGTTAACGCTGTACTATCAGGAAGAGCTGAATCTGAAAGAGATCGGCGCGGTACTGGAAGTCGGGGAATCACGGGTCAGCCAGTTGCACAGTCAGGCCATCAAACGTCTACGCACCAAGCTGGGTAAGCTATAGGGGTAATCATTACCCCTGAACAATGCCGCATTACGAATTGACTACCAGGAGTTCTCATGACGGTGCAGCAATCAAAAAGACGGCCTCTAAGCCGCTACCTCAAAGATTTCAAACACAGCCAGACGCATTGCGCCCATTGCCTGAAGTTGCTCGACAGGATCACGCTGGTTCGCCGTGGGCAAATTGTTAATAAAATCGCCATCGCCCGCCTGGACACGTTGCTGGATGAAGCTGAGTGGGAACAGGAGAAGAAAGAGTGGGTGGCGCTGTGTCGTTTTTGCGGTGATTTGCATTGCAAAGAGCAGAGCGACTTTTTTGACATTATCGGTTTTAAACAATTTTTGTTTGAGCAAACCGAAATGAGCCACGGTACGGTACGTGAATACGTTGTCCGCCTGCGCCGCCTTGGCAATCATCTGACCGAACAAAATATCTCTCACGAATTGCTACAGGAAGGGTTCCTCGACGAAAACCTTGCCCCGTGGCTGCCGGAAACCAGCACCAACAATTATCGCATCGCATTGCGTAAGTATGAGCAATTTAAAGCCCATACGCATATGGGACATATGCAGAAATCCACCTGGACAGCCAGTTCTGATATATATTAAAAACGAATAAGGTGTAACGGAGTGGTGTTTGTGAATCACGACAAACGCTTTACACTACGGTCATATACACGTCATCCTTCAAGCTGTCTCTGCGTTGGCTGCACTCCCTCGCCCCAGTCACTTACTTTAGTAAGCTCCTGGGGACTTACTCGCTTGCCGCCTTGATACAACTCGAATGATTTTGTGGATTAATGATGGTCACTAATGACAATATTCGGGGTAACTATGAAATTAGCACTTCTGGGACGTCAGGCTCTGATGGGTGTAATGGCTGTTGCACTTGTCGCCGGAATGAGCGTAAAGACTTTTGCAGATGAAGGTCTGTTAAATAAAGTTAAAGAGCGCGGCACGCTGCTGGTGGGCCTGGAAGGGACCTATCCCCCGTTTAGCTTTCAGGGCGATGACGGCAAGCTGACCGGTTTCGAAGTGGAGTTCGCCGAAGCACTGGCAAAGCACCTTGGGGTGCAAGCCACGTTGAAGCCGACCAAGTGGGACGGCATGCTGGCCTCGCTTGATTCCAAACGCATTGACGTGGTTATCAACCAGGTGACCATTTCTGACGAACGTAAGAAAAAATACGATTTCTCTACCCCGTATACTGTGTCTGGTATTCAGGCGCTGGTGAAGAAAGGCAATGAAGGTGTTATTAAGACTGCCGCCGATCTGAAAGGTAAAAAAGTCGGCGTTGGTCTGGGTACCAACTATGAAGAGTGGCTGCGCCAGAACGTGCAGGGCGTGGATATTCGTACCTATGATGATGACCCGACCAAATATCAGGATCTGCGCGTAGGCCGTATCGACGCTATTCTGGTTGACCGCCTGGCTGCACTGGACCTGGTGAAAAAAACCAAAGATACGCTGGCCGTCACCGGTGAAGCATTCTCCCGCCAGGAGTCCGGCGTGGCGCTGCGCAAAGGCAATGAAGATCTGCTGAAAGCGGTTGATGCTGCCATTGCCGAAATGCAAAAAGACGGTACGCTGAAAGCGCTGTCTGAAAAATGGTTTGGAGCGGATGTGACGAAATAATCGTCATCCGATGAAAAAAGGCGCCTTTAACAGCGCCTTTTTTTATTTCATTGCGCCTGAACGTGCATAATAAAAAGAACATCACAACAACTAATACCGGAGGCTGTATGCCGCTGCATAACTTAACGCGCTTTCCACGTCTGGAATTTATTGGCGCGCCAACACCGCTCGAATATCTTCCACGCTTCTCCGACTATCTTGGGCGCGATATTTTCATCAAACGCGATGACGTTACGCCGATGGCCATGGGCGGCAATAAACTGCGTAAGCTGGAGTTTCTGGCGGCGGATGCGCTGCGTGAAGGGGCCGATACGTTGATAACCGCGGGCGCTATCCAGTCTAACCATGTGCGCCAGACGGCGGCGGTAGCGGCTAAACTTGGCCTGCACTGCGTGGCGCTGCTGGAAAACCCGATTGGCACCACGGCGGAAAACTATCTCAGCAACGGCAACCGTCTGCTGCTGGACCTGTTTAATACCCAGATTGAAATGTGCGATGCGCTGAGCGATCCGAATGCACAGCTTCAGGAACTGGCGACGCGGATTGAAGCGCAAGGGTTCCGTCCGTATGTGATCCCGGTTGGGGGTTCCAATGCTCTGGGCGCGCTGGGCTATGTGGAAAGCGCGCTGGAAATTGCGCAACAGTGTGAAGGGGCCGTAGAGCTGTCTTCCGTGGTCGTGGCGTCGGGCAGCGCGGGAACGCATGCCGGGCTGGCCGTTGGCCTGGAACAACTGATGCCACACGTTGAGCTGATTGGCGTGACCGTCTCGCGCAGCGTGGCCGATCAAAAGCCAAAAGTTGTTACGCTACAACAGGACATTGCCCGTGAACTGGAACTGACGGCCTCCGCGGATATCCTGTTATGGGATGATTATTATGCGCCGGGCTACGGTACGCCAAACGAAGAGGGCATGGAAGCGGTAAAACTGCTGGCACGGCTGGAAGGCATCTTGTTGGATCCGGTCTATACCGGCAAGGCGATGGCGGGTCTGATTGACGGCATCAGCCAGAAGCGCTTTAAAGATGAAGGGCCAATTCTCTTTATCCATACCGGTGGGGCGCCTGCACTGTTTGCCTACCATCCTCACGTGTAACAATCAGGTAGAAAAACGCTAATGCAAGAAAGTATCCAACTGGTGATCGATTCCCTGCCGTATCTGCTTAAAGGCGCGGTCTTTACGCTGCAACTGAGTATCGGCGGGATGTTCTTTGGCCTCGTGCTGGGGTTTATCCTGGCGCTAATGCGGCTGTCGCCGCTGTTACCTGTACGTTGGCTGGCGCGCTTTTATATCTCGGTCTTTCGCGGAACGCCGTTGATCGCCCAATTGTTCATGATCTATTACGGTCTGCCGCAGTTTGGTATTGAGCTGGATCCCATCCCGGCGGCGATGATTGGTTTGTCGCTGAATACGGCGGCCTACGCGGCGGAAACGCTGCGGGCGGCAATCTCCTCCATCGACAAAGGTCAGTGGGAAGCGGGGGCCAGTATTGGCATGACTCGCTGGCAGACCATGCGCCGGGCGATCCTGCCGCAGGCGGCACGCGTTGCACTACCGCCGCTGAGCAACAGCTTTATCAGCCTGGTGAAGGACACATCGCTGGCCGCAACTATCCAGGTTCCTGAACTGTTTCGTCAGGCGCAGCTGATTACCTCGCGTACACTGGAAGTGTTCACTATGTATCTGGCGGCCTCCTTGATTTATTGGGTAATGGCAACAGTGCTTTCTGCGCTGCAGAACTATTTTGAAGAACAACTGAACCGCCAGGAGAAAGAGCCGAAATGAGCGCTATCGAAGTCAGAAACCTGGTCAAAAAATTCCATGGGCAAACGGTACTGCATGGGATCGATCTCGACGTCAAACCCGGTGAAGTTGTGGCGATTATCGGACCGAGCGGTTCGGGCAAGACCACGCTGCTGCGGAGCATTAATTTGCTGGAGCAACCGGAGGCGGGCACCATTAAAGTGGGTGAGATAACCATTGATACCGCGCGGTCGTTAACTCAGCAGAAAGGGCTGATTCGCCAGTTGCGCCAGCACGTAGGCTTTGTGTTCCAGAACTTTAATTTGTTTCCCCATCGTACGGTGCTGGAAAACATTATTGAAGGTCCGGTGATTGTCAAAGGCGAACCGAAAGCCGAAGCGACAGCCCGTGCGCGCGAACTGCTGGCAAAAGTCGGGCTGGCGGGAAAAGAAACCAGCTATCCGCGCCGTCTGTCCGGTGGGCAGCAGCAGCGTGTGGCGATTGCCCGGGCGCTGGCGATGCGACCAGAGGTTATTTTATTCGATGAACCTACCTCCGCGCTTGATCCTGAACTGGTTGGCGAGGTGCTTAATACCATTCGCCAGCTGGCGCAGGAAAAACGCACCATGGTGATTGTGACGCATGAAATGAGCTTTGCTCGTGACGTGGCCGACCGGGCGATATTTATGGATCAAGGACGAATAGTGGAGCAGGGGCCGGCTAAATCTTTATTTACGCATCCGCAACAGCCGCGAACCCGTCAGTTTCTCGAAAAATTCCTCATGCAGTAAATAGTACAAGCAGCACTCACCGACATTTTTTGTGGTGAGTGCCGCTCGCATAACTATTTATAAATATTGCTTTATTATTAACGCTTGATTCTGTTGCTTGCTCTGGCTGTTGAGTAACGCTCAAGTAATTTTTCATTTGTCCGATAATTTGCATATATAAAATACATTTATGTGTTAGCTTATTTCATATGTTTGGATGATTATCAATCTCAGGGGCATTACCACTTAGTATGCAGGATCATGATTTCTTCACCTGGCGACGGAGCATGCTGTTACGCTTTCAGGAAATGGCGACGGCAGAGGATGTCTATAATGAATTACAACAACAGACGCAGCATTTAGAGTTCGATTTCTACGCACTCTGTGTTCGTCATCCCGTACCCTTTACCCGTCCTAAAACGTCACTTCATACGACCTATCCCAAAGCATGGGTGGCGCATTATCAGTCCGAGAATTATTTCGCCATTGATCCGGTGCTGAAGCCTGAAAACTTCAGTCAGGGGCATTTACCCTGGGACGATACCTTGTTTCGTGATGCCCAACCTTTGTGGGACGCCGCACGCAATCACGGTTTACGCAAAGGGATGACGCAATGCCTGATGTTGCCGAATCGGGCGCTGGGGTTTTTATCGGTATCGCGAGCGAGTATCCGTAATAGTCGTTTTGCGAATGATGAAGTGGAGCTCAGAATGCAGCTTCTGGTGCGGGAAAGTCTGTCGGTGCTGACGCGACTGGAAGATGACATGGTCATGACGCCAGAGATGCGCTTTAGCAAGCGGGAAAAAGAAATATTGAAATGGACCGCAGAGGGGAAGACGTCTTCAGAGATAGCGATAATACTGTCGATCTCTGAAAATACCGTTAATTTTCACCAGAAGAATATGCAAAAGAAATTCAATGCGCCAAACAAAACGCAGATAGCGTGTTATGCCGCTGCGACCGGGCTTATCTGAATTAATTATCGTTCTGAGTGTCAGACGCAAAACCGGCTGATAGCAATGCTCTCAGCCGGTTTCTTATTACTGGCGGTAGGCCTGTTTAATTTGCTTAACAGTGCTGGAAAATACCGCAGCCTGTGATTGATCTTCAATCAGCGCGATCTGTTTTTCCATTTTAAGAATCACGCGTCCAGCATCGGCTTGACCCATTGCCTGCAGCATCAGTGTTAACAGGGCTTTCAGGCAGGTAACTTCATTGGCCAGTTCCTGGTTATTCTCAGCAGTGGAAAAGTCAGGCGTACTCATTTATTTTCCTCGTTATGTTTCAATGAAAAAGTGCGATGTCAAATCTTAAGGCGGCGGAGTATACCATAAGCGAGGCTAAAAATATCAGTGGTTGTTTTTTGTGCAAACAAAGGGGGAGGGACATTAAAATAAACAACATGTTGCAGTGCATATATTTTCTCCACTTGTTGTTTATTTCGAGTATTTTCCTCGTTAATTATTGTTACAAGTTTGGCTGCCGGTTTTGCATTCAGCGCAGGAATATGAATTTTTTGTCACTATTCTGAAACAGCTACGCAGATATAAGTGTGGCAGCAGGCTATGTGGCCTGCAAGTTTCCACACGTCGTACAATCTAATTTCCAAAAACGAGAGCAAAATCGAAAGTCGGACGTTTTTTACATTTCAAAGTTGAGATAAAACCCGTTAACATAGGACCGATTAACTATCGGTAGCGTTATCCCTATTCTGGAGATATTCCTTTGATCAACGTTTTTCTTGTTGATGACCACGAACTGGTGCGCGCAGGGATACGACGCATTCTGGAAGATATAAAAGGCATAAAAGTTGTCGGCGAAGCGTGCTGCGGTGAAGATGCGGTGAAATGGTGCCGCTCAAATTCCGTGGACGTTGTGCTGATGGATATGAATATGCCCGGTATTGGCGGTCTCGAAGCAACCCGCAAAATTGCGCGTTCAACGGCAGATATTAAAGTGATTATGCTGACGGTACACACCGAGAACCCGTTACCCGCAAAGGTCATGCAGGCAGGTGCCGCGGGGTATCTCAGCAAGGGAGCCGCCCCCCAGGAAGTTGTGAGTGCGATTCGTTCGGTTTATTCCGGGCAACGTTATATTGCCTCCGATATCGCTCAGCAGATGGCGCTCAGCCAGATTGAACCTGAGAAAACGGAAACCCCGTTTGCCAGTTTGTCTGAACGCGAGTTGCAGATTATGCTGATGATCACCAAAGGCCAGAAGGTCAATGAGATTTCAGAACAACTGAATCTGAGTCCTAAAACGGTGAACAGCTATCGTTATCGAATGTTCAGTAAATTAAACATTCACGGCGATGTCGAGTTGACTCACCTGGCAATTCGCCATGGCCTGTGTAATGCGGAGACATTAACAAGCCAGTGACCGATCAGTTTGATGCCAAAGCGTTCCTGAAAACCGTAACCAGTCAGCCCGGCGTTTATCGTATGTATGATACCGCCGGGACGGTTATCTATGTCGGGAAAGCGAAAGACCTGAAAAAAAGGCTTTCCAGTTACTTCCGTAGCAATCTCGCATCGCGTAAGACCGAAGCGTTGGTCGCGCAAATCCAGCAGATTGATGTCACGGTGACACACACCGAAACCGAAGCGTTATTGCTTGAACACAACTACATCAAGCTGTATCAGCCGCGCTATAACGTATTGCTGCGCGATGATAAATCCTATCCTTTTATTTTCCTCAGCGGCGATACTCACCCACGCCTGGCGATGCATCGTGGGGCTAAGCATGCTAAAGGCGAGTACTTTGGACCGTTCCCCAACGGCTATGCCGTACGAGAAACGCTGGCGCTGCTGCAGAAAATTTTTCCCATCCGCCAGTGTGAAAACAGCGTGTATCGCAATCGCTCGCGACCCTGCCTGCAATATCAAATTGGCCGTTGCCTCGGTCCCTGTGTGGCGGGCCTGGTGAGTGAGGAAGAGTATGCACAGCAGGTCGAGTACGTCCGTTTATTCTTATCCGGGAAAGACGATCAGGTATTAACCCAACTGATCGCCCGGATGGAAAAGGCCAGCCAAAATCTCGAATTTGAAGAGGCTGCGCGTATTCGTGACCAAATTCAGGCGGTACGTCGCGTCACCGAAAAACAGTTTGTCTCGAATTCCGGAGACGATCTGGACGTTATCGGCGTGGCGTTTGACGCCGGCATGGCTTGTGTGCACGTACTGTTCATTCGTCAGGGTAAAGTGTTGGGCAGTCGCAGCTATTTCCCGAAAGTACCGGGTGGTACAGAACTCGGTGAGGTCGTGGAAACCTTTGTCGGGCAGTTTTATTTGCAGGGAAGTCAGATGCGTACCTTACCCGGTGAGATCCTGCTCGATTTTAATCTTAGCGATAAAACTCTGCTGGCGGATTCATTGTCTGAACTGGCCGGGCGGAAGATTAACGTCCAGACGAAACCGCGCGGGGATCGTGCGCGGTACCTGAAGCTGGCACGTACCAACGCAGCAGTGGCGTTAACCACCAGGCTTTCTCAGCAGTCGACCATTACTCAGCGTCTGACAGCGCTGGCATCGGTACTGAAGTTACCCGCTGTAAAACGCATGGAGTGTTTTGACATCAGCCATACGATGGGCGAGCAGACGGTCGCCTCCTGCGTGGTTTTTGATGCCAATGGCCCACTGCGCGCAGAGTATCGTCGTTACAACATCACCGGCATTACGCCGGGCGACGATTATGCGGCGATGAATCAGGTTCTGCGTCGGCGTTACGGTAAGGCAATAGAAGAAAGTAAGGTTCCGGACGTTATATTGATCGATGGCGGTAAAGGGCAGTTGGGACAGGCGAAAGCCGTTTTTGCTGAGCTGGATGTTCCCTGGGATAAACAGCACCCACTTTTGCTGGGGGTGGCGAAAGGGGCCGACCGTAAAGCGGGTCTGGAAACGTTGTTCTTTGAGCCGGAAGGAGAGGGCTTTAGTCTGCCGCCGGATTCGCCCGCATTGCATGTGATACAGCATATCCGTGATGAATCTCACGATCATGCGATCAGCGGACACCGGAAAAAACGCGCGAAGGTGAAAAGTACCAGTACGCTTGAGACCATTGAAGGCGTTGGGCCTAAGCGTCGGCAGATGTTGTTGAAATATATGGGCGGTTTGCAAGGTCTTCGTAACGCAAGTATTGAAGAAATTGCAAAAGTGCCGGGTATTTCGCAAGCTCTGGCAGAAAAGATCTTCTACTCGTTGAAACATTAGGCCCTCTGTAGCAACATAGGGGTAATTTCACTGACAACAGATAGTTATCCGTCATATGCAATTTAATATCCCTACGTTGCTCACGCTGTTTCGCGTCATCCTGATCCCATTCTTTGTATTGGCGTTTTATCTGCCATTCACCTGGGCTCCCTTTGTTTGTGCGCTGATCTTCTGTATTGCGGCGGTTACCGACTGGTTTGATGGCTATCTGGCGCGTCGCTGGAACCAAAGCACGCGTTTTGGCGCCTTCCTCGACCCCGTTGCTGATAAAGTGCTGGTGGCTATCGCGATGGTGCTGGTGACGGAGCACTATCACAGCTGGTGGGTGACGCTTCCTGCCGCCACGATGATCGCGCGTGAAATTATCATCTCTGCGCTACGTGAATGGATGGCTGAGCTGGGCAAACGCAGCAGTGTTGCAGTGTCCTGGATCGGTAAAGTGAAAACCACTTCGCAAATGGCTGCACTGGCGTGGCTGCTGTGGCGTCCAAATATCTGGGTAGAGTATGCCGGGATTGCACTTTTCTTCGTTGCCGCGGTACTGACTTTGTGGTCAATGTTCCAGTATTTGAGCGCTGCATGGGGAGATTTGCTTGAACAGTGATCGTTTCGGCGCAAATTTCAGCAAACGATCGTCAGTGGTGAAAAATATCGTTGACTCATTGCGTCAGGTAAGTAGAATGCAACGCATCGAACGGCAGCACTGATTGCCAGACGATAACAAAATCAAGTGATTAACAAAGTTACTTGATGATGCGGGAATAGCTCAGTTGGTAGAGCACGACCTTGCCAAGGTCGGGGTCGCGAGTTCGAGTCTCGTTTCCCGCTCCAAATTAAAGACATCGGCAATAGCGGGTGTCTGGCTGAAAAGCCAGAAGATTTCGGCGCGTTAGCAAAGCGGTTATGTAGCGGATTGCAAATCCGTCTAGTCCGGTTCGACTCCGGAACGCGCCTCCAATTTCTTCCCGAGCCCGGATGGTGGAATCGGTAGACACAAGGGATTTAAAATCCCTCGGCGTTCGCGCTGTGTGGGTTCAAGTCCCACTCCGGGTACCATGGGAAAGAATAGAATAATCAAAGCAATAAGCAGTGTCGTGAAACCACCTACGGGTGGTTTTTTTGTGCCTGCAATCCATCGTTTTATCCTGCGTGATACGTAAAATCGCCTTCAAACACTTGCTTGCTATAGATAATCACTCTATCGACGAATCGGTGCGTTAAACATAAAGCCCCCTCGTGCAGGGTTGTTGATAAAACCATTACGGGCAGGATTATCGTTGTGGTCCTGGAAACCATTGATCATGATGGGATCGCCAAAGTCATCCTGAATCGCTAAATGTCTGTGGATTCGGTTTCGTGCCCGCAACGTGAATGCAGAATCATCCGTCCCGCCAATGATGATGATTCCATTACCGGCACGGAGTGCTGCGCTTAACTCTTGCTCTCTTGCGGCCTGGTTTTGTAACGCGTTGGCAGTGGCAGATAATGATGCCAGTAGCAGTAATATGAGAACGGCGCATGAAAATACCGATGGCAGTTTCATGATTAATACCTGTTAAGAGTGCGGCTATTAAAGTATAGCTTTTTGTTGCCATCCCAACTGAAAAGAAAACCAACAATTTAAGCCAGCTGTCCATACTAAGTCTGAGGGGGTGGGAGACGACGCGCGTGTCTGTGGTTGGGTCGGGAACAATGGCGGTTGATGGCGTTCCCCGCTACGACGTCTGACTGGATAATTATCACGGACTCCCTGCCAAAGTGATCGGCTATGCTCCAGATGGGCAGCGATTAGAAATCGATCTTCTGGAAGCGATGGCTATTAACATCCATTTTCCCGCTAATTTCTTCACGCCTTGAGGGAGCCTGTACTATGGCTGAGTATCATTTTTCCACGGTCTGGCGGGTTGAGGCTTCTATTCAGGAGGTGTGGGATATTTTTTCTCATCCCGATCAGTGGCCGGAATGGTGGGTAAGTCTGGAACGCATCGTTGAGATCAAGAAGGGGGATTTACAGGGCATTGGCGCGCTGCATCGTTATACCTGGAAAGGCGTTCTACCTTATCGCTTAACCTTTGATATCAACGTATTGAATATTCTGCCTTGCTCTCTGCTTGAAGGACAAGCCAGCGGGGCGGTAGAAGGGCGAGGCGTGTGGTCTTTTACTGCGAGTGGCAAAGAGACTATTGTCAAATATGACTGGAATGTCCGTACCACGATCCGTTGGATGAATTATCTTGCCCCGCTGGCAGCACCTGTATTTCGTTGGAATCACGATATGGTCATGCGTGAGGGGGCCAGAGGGCTAGCCCGTAAGCTGGCAACCAGTGTGCATATATTTTGAAGGCGCTCTCACTGCTGTACTTTTTTGCCTGTAAATGGCTTAATAGCGGCCTTGTAGTTTCTCATTTCATTCACAGTTAACAGGTCTGTTATTGATGAATAACCTCCATCTGCTCGCCTTTTTAAGTCAGCGTCTGTCTGCTGTGATGATCGCATACGGTTTCCCAATGGACCGTAGCTCAACTCTTACAACATGGACAGACAGCAATGCAACGTCGCCAATTTCTCAAAAATAGCGTTCTCCTTTCCGCCGCCGGTTTAGTCGGCCCTACGATTGTTAGCCAGACGGTACATGCCGCAGAGCCAACAGTCGCGTCTGTCGCGCGTCGACGCTTTGTCTTATCACAAACGTATAAACTCAATCCTCCTAAGGGATCGCGCGGGGTGGTGAAACTCTGGATCCCGCTACCTGTAGATACTGTGTTTCAACAAATGACAGCCCTTGCCTTTAGCGGGAACTATCAGCAGGCGTATGTCACCACCAACAATGCCTATGGCGCGAAGACGCTGTTCGCCACCTGGCCAGACTCCCAGGGCGAATTGTTGATTAACGTTGATATCGATATTGAAACCGCCGACTGGGAGCCGTTGCAGCAGGATGCGCTAAAAACCTGGCATGCACCGGAGCAGATTATTTATCCGCTGGATGTAAAACCCTACTTGTTACCGACGGCACATACTCCAGTGGATGGGGTGGTTCTGGAAACTGCGCGCAAAATTACCGGTAATGAGCAAGATCCGCTGAAAAAAGCGCGTCTCATTTACGAGTGGGTGAGCAGCCATATGGAACGGGATAATGACGTTATTGGCTGCGGTACCGGTGATGTGGCAGAGATCTTAAAAAGCGGCAAGCTCAAGGGTAAATGTACCGATATGAGCTCCGTTTTTGTTGCTTTGGCACGCGCCAGCGGTATTCCCGCACGCGAATTGTTTGGCATCCGTCTGGGCAAAGCCAATAAGCTCGAGCGTTACTCGACAAGCGCCTTTGGCAAAGCCGACAGCGCAGGCGTTGCCGATGTCAGCGGTGGACAACACTGTCGCGCCGAATTCTATCTCGCAGGTTACGGTTGGTTACCGTGCGATCCCGCTGACGTGACCAAAATGCGTCTGGCTGAGAAAAAATCGCACCAGGATGCCGATGTCCAGGCCGTCAACGCTTACCTGTTTGGTAACTGGGAAATGAACTGGGTAGGATTTAACTACGGACGTGATTTCGAGCTGTATCCGGCGACAGAGCAGGGAGCTATGAACAACTTTGGTTATCCTTACGCCGAAGTCGATGGCGACCCGATCAATTTCTACGATCCTAAAGCGTTCTCCTACCGCTATGTCGCCACAGAACAACGCTAAAGGCGCGGGACTGACCCTGCTGACGGCCGCTGCGGCTGCCGTCACTGCCGGATTATGCTGCGTTGGGCCGCTGTTATATCTGCTGTTTGGTATCTCAGCGGCGAGCTTTGCTGTTTTAACCCGGTTTGAGTTTTTACGAATTCCTTTGATGCTGCTGTCTTTGGGATTACTACTGCGTGTTTTCTGGCGACTCTATTTCTCCAGGCGGTTGTGGTGTTCTGGCTGGCTAACCCTGAAACAGGCGCGTGTTCTCTACTGGTGTGCGCTGGCGTTGATTCTACCGGTGTTATTTTACCCAACGCTGGTTGCCTGGTTTTATGAGGTGTTTGAATGAAGGTTTTCATGTTAGTGGCAGGCTTATTGTTGCCGTTATGGGTTCAGGCGGCCAATCAAAAAGTGGTGCTTGATATACAAAATATGACCTGCTCGTTATGCGTAATTTCTGTCAATCAGGCGTTACGCGAAACTGATGGCGTCATTAAGGCGAAATCCTCTCTCAAGACAAGGCAGGCAGAAGCGATCGTACCTGAAGGTTTTCCTACCGATACTCTCCTTAAAGCGGTAGCAAAAACCGGGTACAGCGCGACGCTTAACCGTATTGAGCAACAATAACCACCTACGGGTGGTTTTGTTCTGTTTTCCCGGTATGATGCCCGGCGGCCTGGTGTTCTCTTTTGTGCGTTAACTACCGGAATTCCCCTCGTATCCTGTTAACCTGAACTGGCGGTAGCTGTAAACCGCCCACGCCCATTTGTATCTGTTATCCCTCCAGCCATGTAGGATGATCACAGGCAAGAATTTTTGACTAAGGAAAAGCGTTATGAAAACGGGACCATTAAACGAGAGCGAACTGGAATGGCTGGATGATGTACTGACTAAGTACAATACGGACAAAGCTATTCTGGATGTGTCAGAACTGGATGGTTTGCTGACGGCGGTGCTCAGTTCACCGTATGAAATTGAACCGGAGCAGTGGCTGGTTGCAATTTGGGGCGGCGCGCAATATGTGCCGCGCTGGTCCTCCGAAAAAGAAATGACGCGTTTCATGAACCTGGCGTTTCAGCACATGGCGGATACGGCCGATCGTCTGGACGAATATCCTGAGCAGTTTGAGCCGCTGTTTGGTCTGCGTGAAATTGACGAGCATGAACTGACCATCGTTGAAGAGTGGTGCTTTGGTTATATGCGCGGCGTCGCGTTGTCGGACTGGTCCGCACTACCAGATACGTTGAAACCGGCGCTCGAGGCTATTGCGCTGCACGGTACGGAAGAAAACTTTGCTGTGGTTGAGAAACTGACGCCAGAAGAGTTTGAGGAAAGCGTGGACGCTATCCGTCTGGCAGCATTGGATCTGCATGCCTGGTGGATGGCGCATCCGCAGGAAACGCCGGTGAAGGTGCCGGTAAAAGTGGATGCCAAGGTCGGACGTAACGATCCGTGCCCGTGCGGCAGTGGGAAAAAATACAAGCAGTGCTGTCTGCATTAACAGAAAGGGGCGTAAAGCCCCTTTTGTTTAACCCACTTCGGGGAGTAACCCTGCTGCAATGGAAAACTGTACCGCTATCACCACAATTCCGCACATAAACACCAGCGCCAGCGCCGGTGCGCCACCTGCCACGCGGTAGTTAGCCTGCGGGTTATGTTTTCTGCTTTGCCACGCCAGCATGGCGGGGATCAGCAGCGCCAGTACCGCGAGGGCAACGCCTGCATATCCCAGCGCCATCACGAAGCCACGGGGATAGAACAGCGCAAATGCCAGCGGCGGCAGGAAAGTCACCACGCCGGTTTGCATCCTTCCTGCTACGGTATTTCGGCGCTGGAAAAGGTCTGCCAGATAGTCAAACAATCCCAGCGCGACGCCGAGGAAAGAGGTCGCCAGCGCAAGATCGGCAAACAAATGCACCGCCAGTTCAACGTGCGGTGACGCCACAACTTCACGTAATGCCTGTAACAATCCGTTTAAACCAGCATGGTTGGCTAACAGTCCCATGAACGTGGACGAGTTAATGCTGCCAAGTGTAGCCAGTTGCCAGAAAATATAGGCGATTAGAGGAATGGCGCTACCGGTGATAAATACCCAGCGCAGTTTACGGATGTTACCGTTCATATAGCTGACGATACTCGGAACGCTGCCGTGAAAACCGAACGACGTGAAGATAACCGGGATCGCGGACAGCGCCAGCCCTTGCTGAAGCGGCAGCGTAAGCAGATTCACTTTATGGATATGCGGCATTAACAGGGCCAGCATCGCCACCAGGAAAATTATCTTGGCACTAAACAACAGACGGTTGAACAGATCGACCAGCGACGTCCCAACGCAAACCACACCACCGGCAACAAAGGTGAACAGCAGCACACCTGTGGTTGGAGAGATAGCTGTCCCGGTCCAGTCGCTTATGCTGGAGGCCAGCAGTTCTCCTGCGCCACTGATATACGCCGCTGTCAGCGCGTACATCAAAAACATCATGCTAAAGCCCGTTACCCATTGTCCGTAACGACCAAGATAACGTTTCGCCAGGGTACCCAGCCCGGTGTCAGCCGGTACGTGTTGATACACTTCAAGCAGCAACAGCGCGGTGTAGCACATCAACGCCCAAAGACTGACTAATAATACCAGCGTGACGCTAAACCCCACGCCTGCCGCAGCCAGCGGCATTGCCAACATTCCGGCACCAATCGTGGTTCCCGCCACGATAAAAATACTACCCAGGGTTCTGTTTTTCACGCTTTCCTCTGTCCCGGAGATAATCAACGGTTATATCTGCGGCGCAGGTTAAGGCAAAACGTTATTTTCGTCAAATCACCGTTACAATACGTGTACATTAAACTTTACGATTATTTGATATTTTAAGATGCATACGAAATAACATTTATCTGCTGGTAAACCTGTGTTAGCGCAAAGCAGCGCCCTGCGGTTCACATTAGGCTATGCCCTTTATTGAGGAGGTAGTATGGAATCTATTCACGGTCATGAAGTGCTCAATATGATGATTGAATCTGGCGAGCAGTATTCAAATGGCAGTCTTGAAGCGGCAATTACGGCACGTTTTGGCGAGCACGCACGTTTTCACACCTGTTCTGCGCAAGGTATGACGGCGGCCGAGCTGGTGGCATTTTTAGCGGCGAAGGGGAAGTTTATTGCAAAAGAAGACGGCTTCTCTACGCACGAAAGCAAGATCTGCCGCCATTAAGATTATCGAATAACGGTGGCAACTCACCACCGTTATCTAACAGAATTAATTCTGTGTATCGAGCGTAGCCAGCTCTTTGTCGATGAAATAAAGACCTTCACCGCTTTTTCCTGCCAGTGATAGCTTATCAATAACAGATTTAAATAATTTCTCTTCTTCATGCTGCTCAGCAACATACCATTGCAGGAAATTAAACGTCGGATAATCCTGGTGGGTCATTGCCGCATGTGCCAGTTCATTAATTTTCTGCGTGATCAGCTGTTCATGTTCGTAAGTTACACGGAACAGTTCGTCCAGAGAAGCATATTCAGCGAAAGGGGAAGAGACGGCATTAATACGCGGTAAGCTACCGGTGTCAGTCAGGTAGTCGAACAGACGCTGCATATGCGTCATCTCTTCCTGGGCGTGACGGCGCAGAAACGCGGCAGCACCTTCGAAGCTGTGATAGCTGCACCACGCGCTCATCTGTTGGTAGAGCAGAGATGAATATAATTCAAGGTTCATTTGCTCATTCAGTTGGTCGATCATTTCTGTTTTCAGCATGGTTCTGCTCCACAAACGTCATTAAATATTACGTGGCGCCACTATAATTTGTTATTTAATTATTTGCAAAAGGTAAAATAATAAATTTATTTATTAAAAATACGAATGGGAATAAAACGCATTAACGCTATTAAGCGGAGGATATAAATAACGAAGTAACTAATGACCAGCAAAAAAATGCTGGTCGAAATATTAATAATTGAATGAGGGCGCTTGAGATACCGCGACGCCGTGACACTGCCAGGCGAGCGTAATTTTGGTATTCAAACACAAAGAACCGGCATATACGCTACAGGTTGACACCGGTTGACCAAATGCTGCGGCGCTGGCGTAGCCCATACGCTGGCACTCTTTGGTGGCTGTTCCCTGGGTTACGTAGTCATCGGTTCGTGCCGTTTGCAACATGGCCTGGTTGTAGGTCAGTCGAACCACACCGGTGATAGCGCTGGCTTCGCTGACCTGCGCCTGTTTGGTAATAGTGCATCCTGTCAGCACGAGCGGCAAAAGGGCAAGGATAAAGGTCTTCATGTGATCGCTCTGAAAGTTCGGAGATAGGCTATCATGGCATACGTGTTGACGTATCAATGGCTTGAATAGCCTGAAAATCACCTGCGATTAATCGCAACGACGTCTGGTTCTTGAGGCTATTCTGGGCTGCTGAGGGAAAAATGTGAGCACTACATTAATTTATAAAACAAAAGTTCATTAAATTTGAAAGTGAGTTTGCAAAATAGTAATGTGGCCTGAATGTTATGACTTTCAGCAGTCCCCGCTACGCATTCAGGAGATGACAGAATGAAAATTGCATTGATGATGGAAAACAGTCAGGCAAGCAAAAACGCCATCATTCATAACGAGCTTAAAGCCGTTGCGGATGAGAAAGGTTTTCCCGTTTTTAACGTCGGTATGAGCGATGAAAATGACCATCATCTGACCTACATTCATTTAGGGATTATGGCCAGCATTCTGCTTAATTCCAAAGCCGTGGATTTTGTGGTCACGGGCTGCGGTACGGGTCAGGGCGCAATGATGTCACTGAATATCCATCCGGGAGTGGTGTGTGGGTACTGCCTTGATCCGGCGGACGCATTCTTGTTTTCTCAGATCAACAACGGTAACGCGCTTTCACTGGCCTTCGCCAAGGGTTTTGGCTGGGGCGCCGAGCTGAATGTGCGCTATATGTTTGAAAAAGCGTTTACTGGACGTACCGGGGAAGGTTACCCACCGGAACGTAAAGTACCGCAGGTGCGTAACGCCGGTATTCTGAATCAGGTGAAAGCGGCAGTGGTAAAAGAGAATTATCTGGATACATTGCGCGCTATCGATCCTGAACTGGTGAAAACCGCCGTGTCGGGTCCACGCTTCCAGCAATGCTTCTTCGATAACTGCCAGGACAAGTCTATCGAAGCGTTCGTGCGCGAGATTATTGGCTAAATCCTGCTGGCCCGGCGGTGTTCACCTGCCGGGCTATCTGTTCTTATCAGAGACTGCGCTTCCCGCATCACGGGTAAGCCGCAGCGTATCGACCATACCTATCAGACAAATTATGGCGATAACCACAAAGGCCAGACGGAAGCTGAGCCCCGGAATATTGCCCAGTGCCAGCCATTCACTGACTTCATCGCCGATACGGATCCCAATAGCGGCTAATGAAATCCCCAATCCCACAGCTAACTGTGTTGCCGTACTGAACAGCGTATTGGCGTAGCTCATTTGCGGCGCGGGGACGTCCGCAAAGGCAAGCGTACTGACGCCGGTAAACTGGATTGAACGGAATACGCCGCCCAGATACAGTACCAGCAAAATAACCCATACGGGCGTTTGCGGCGTTATCAATGCACAGGCCAGCAGTGCCAGGACGTTGAGCGCCCCGTTGATCAGCAGCAATTTTTTAAAGCCCAGCCAGCGTATTAACGGTGTGGTGGCAGGTTTTATCGTCAGATTGCCCACAAACACCGCCAGGACCAGCGAACCTGCGTGAAAAGCGTTCATGCCAAAGCCTACCTGAAACATTAACGGCAGCAGAAATGGTACGGCGCTGATAGAAGCGCGAAACAGCGACCCGCCGTACATCGTGACGCGAAAAGTTGGGACACTCATGGCATCGAGACGAATCATTGGCCAGGCGGCGCGACGAAAATGGCGTAGAGCAAACAGGAAAGTCGCTATTCCCAGCGTGAGAAGTCCGGCGGTTAGCCAACCCTGCGGCTGCTGTGTTCCCAGTAATTCCATGGCATACACCAGGCTCACCATGGCAACAGAGGTGGCGACAAAACCCGTTATATCAAACGGACGGCGCTCGTCGTCATGAATATCCGGAATAAAACGTAGCGCCAGCGCTATCGCCAGTATTCCCAGTGGGGCGTTAATGAAAAAGATCCAGCGCCAGTTGGCATAGCTGGTGATGAATCCCCCAAGCGGCGGACCGATGATGGGCGCGACTAACGCGGGCCAGGTCAGGGTCGCAATAGCGGTGATTAACTGATGTTTTGGCGTGGTGCGTAGTACCGCAAGGCGGCCAACTGGAACCATTAGCGCGCCGCCCACGCCCTGTAAGATTCGCATGGCGACAAAGCTCTCAAGACGGGTGGACAAACCACATAAGACCGAGGCGAGGGTAAATATCGCCAGTGCGAGGGTAAACACTTTTCTGGCGCCGAAGCGGTCCGCAATCCAGCCGCTGGCGGGGATAAGTACGGCGAGGGTGATCAGGTAGGCGCTGATACCAATGTTGAGGTCAACCGCCTGTACGCCAAAGCTTTTGGCCATGTCGGGTAGGGCGGTGGCGATCACCGTGCCGTCAATAAACTCCATAAAGAAAGCGCCGGCAACAAGTAATGCCGCTGGGGAGAGACCGCGTTTATTCTCAACCGATAAATGTTCACTCATTTGTGCTTGCCATCTCAAAAGAAACTGACTGGAACTATTTTTATTTTCAGCGTATCCGCTATGCGTACACCGCTATCGTTTCGATCGCTGAATGGGTACTATGACGACCTTTCTATAAGGAGCTCATTATGTCCCAAACACTGAATGCCGATCAGGAACTGCTCTCGGACGTTGTTGCCTGTCAGTTAGTTATCAAACAAATTCTGGATGTTATTGATGTTATCGCCCCGGTAGAAGTTCGGGAGAAAATGTCCAGCCAGCTGAAAAGCATCGACTTTTCAAGTCACCCTGCGGGCGCCGATCCGGTAACTATGCGCGCAATACAAAAAGCAGTTGCCTTGATCGAGTTGAAATTCACGCCGCAGAATGAGTCTCACTAAAATAAACCGTTGTTTCAGGTTTTAGAAAGGCTTTTTTGTGTCTCTGAGAATGAGAGGCGCGAGCGTAGAGATCATTGAGCGCTCGCCGGATAAGATGCGTGGCATCACTATCCGGCGAGCGTTATGAAAATTGAAGATTAGTGATGTTGGTAGTTTACGACGTTCAGCAGATGCTTATCGGTTTGCGCCATGCACAGTCCCGCGCGTTTCGCGCTGCGAACTTCATCAAGAATGGTTTGTAACAGCACGCCATCCTGCTGTTGCTCTTTTTCCAGATCGTGGAGAAAATCAACGGTTGGCTCATCGTTCAATGCTTCTGCTTCATTGGTTAAGCGTGATAGCTTACTCGAACGCTGTTGGTACTCATCCAGTGTTTTCTGAAACAGTTCTTCCAGGGAAGTCAGTTCATCACCCGGAACATCGATGGCCTTGACGATGGGGTTAGCCCCGGCGCTTTTCATAAAATTAAACATACGCATCATTTGAGTTACGTTACCCTGCGCCTGCGTGCGTAGAAACGTTGCGGTGCCTGTCAGGCTATGTTCGTAGCACCACTCGCTAAGGTGCAGGTAAAGATTCGATGCGTAGAACTCAAGATTCATTTGTGTGTTGAGTTTATGAACAATTCCAACAGCAGCCATATCAATATCCTTATTTCCAGAAAGGAGAGTGTACGTTACTAACGTCAGTGCAACGGGCTGCCGCCGCACTTCACATCTACGTACAATTAAAACTGTTAGCAGAATAAATCCGTTCCGCCGGTCCTTTAGTGATCACGAATTATATTCGCTTCCGATCGAGAATCAGCATAGCGCGTGACCCGGAATAAGAAAATCCTTAAATCTGCGTATTTATGTTTTTTTACATATTGTTATAGCAATATTCTTAATGCAGGTATTCCTTAATATAGGGGTTGTTAATGTAATTGTTTGATATGTATGAAGTTAAATCTTAATTTCATTTATGAAATGGTGTTTCATATCACAAAATAAAATTTAACGTTCGGTTATCGTCTTGTCTCTGGTGATTTTCGACCCGCTCTGGTTGTAGAAACTTCACGACTGGTGAGGTAATTGAAAGTTACCAGATGGCTAATTTTTTGCGCCAGATCATTTTTGCCGAAATTAATAACTTTAATGGCCTGTACGATTCAGCATTGATTGTTTGGCTCTATGTGGATAAAGCGAGGGATTACAAATGAAAAAGGTTGCGGTGCTGCTGGCGCCCGGTTTTGAAGAGGCAGAAGCGATAGTTACTGTTGATATTCTGCGTCGCCTGAATATCGAAGTCGAAACACTGGCCTGCGCTGAGTCACGTGCGGTGGTGAGCTATCATGACGTGCCGATGGTGACCGACAGCACGTTGGCCGCGCGTCAGGCGCATCTCTACGATGCCGTCGTGTTGCCTGGGGGGCCGCAAGGTAGCGTTAATCTTGCCGCCAGCGAGGCAGTCATCCAGTTTGTCACCCGCCATGATGAGGCGGGAAAACTTATTTGTCCGGTGTGCTCTGCGGCCGCGCGCGTGCTGGGTGGCAACGGTCTGCTAAAGGGGCGTCGCTACGTGTGCTCGGGAGATTTGTGGCAAAACGTCACGGATGGGGAATATATCGATGCGCCCGTTGTTGAGGATGGCAATCTTATTAGCGGCAAAGGATTAGGGCATATTTTTGATTTTGCGTTTACGCTTTCGGCGCGTCTGTTGGGAGATGATATTCCGGTTCGCGATCACGCCGACCACATTTATTACCCATGGTAAACACTGTTCTCCCGAATGCTTGAGCATTCGGGGACAAGGATTTGCTGACTGATGTTATGGACTAATCTGCTATTTCTCTTTTTCTTCTTCGTCAAAATCGCGTTTTTTTATGTCATTTCTCGCTGAATTTATGTACGCAATTACTGTAATTCTGTGGTGTGATGCTGCTCTCTTATGGAGAATCAATTTCCCGCTAAAAATACTCCCAGCACTGGCATTGATCTTATCAATAAAAGGTAATGCCTTGTTTTACGTCCGAATTACAAAAAATCGTCTGATTTTACCCTACATAAAAGAACGTTAAAGCTGGAGTTGACCATGCACAAATTCACTAAAGCGCTGGCTGCCATCGGTCTGGCTGCCATTATGTCACAATCCGCTATCGCTGAGTCCATGAAGCTCGGTTTCCTTGTCAAACAACCGGAAGAACCGTGGTTCCAGACAGAATGGAAATTTGCCGATAAGGCCGGTAAAGACCTTGGTTTTGAGGTGATTAAAATCGCCGTCCCGGATGGTGAGAAAACCCTTAACGCGATTGACAGCCTGGCTGCCAGTGGCGCGAAAGGGTTTGTGATTTGTACGCCGGATCCCAAACTCGGGCCTGCCATTATGGCGAAGGCGCGCGGCTACGATATGAAAGTCATTGCCGTCGATGACCAGTTTGCCAACGCGAAAGGAAAACCGATGGATACCGTGCCGCTGGTAATGATGGCGGCAACAAAAATTGGTGAACGCCAGGGCCAGGAACTGTACAAGGAGATGCAAAAGCGCGGTTGGGATGTGAAATCTACCGCGGTAATGGCCATTACTGCGAACGAACTGGATACCGCGCGTCGCCGTACTTCGGGTTCAATGGAAGCGCTTAAAGCTGCAGGCTTCCCGGAAAAACAGATCTACCAGGTCCCAACCAAATCGAATGATATCCCCGGCGCATTCGACGCCGCCAACTCCATGCTTGTTCAGCATCCTGAAGTTAAACACTGGCTGATTGTTGGCATGAACGATAACACCGTACTGGGCGGCGTGCGTGCGACCGAAGGGCAGGGCTTTAAAGCGCCAAACGTGATTGGTATCGGTATTAACGGCGTTGACGCGGTGAGTGAACTCTCCAAAGGCGAAGCGACCGGGTTCTATGGTTCACTGCTGCCAAGCCCGGACGTTCACGGCTATAAATCAAGCCAAATGCTCTACAACTGGGTGACGAAAGGTGCAGAGCCACCGGCGTTTACTGAAGTGACGGATGTGGTGCTGATTACCCGCGATAACTTCAAAGAAGAACTGGCGAAGAAAGGTTTAGGCGGTAAGTAACATCAATGCCGGATGCGTCGCCAAAGCGTCTGATCCGGCCTACGAATTACGTACTCAGTAGGCCGGATAAGGCAAAGCCGCCATCCGGTATAAAGATCTGAATCACGGAGACGTTATGCAACAGTCTACCCCGTATCTCTCATTTCGCGGCATTGGCAAAACGTTCCCCGGCGTTAAAGCGCTTACGGATATCAGTTTCGATTGCTATGCCGGTCAGGTGCATGCGCTGATGGGCGAAAATGGCGCCGGAAAATCAACACTCTTAAAAATTCTCAGCGGTAACTATGCGCCAACGACGGGATCTCTGGCAATCCGCGGTCAAGAAGTTTCGTTTGCGGATACCACAGCCGCGTTGAACGCCGGTGTCGCCATTATTTACCAGGAACTGCATCTCGTCCCGGAGATGACCGTTGCCGAAAATATCTATTTAGGGCAACTGCCGCATAAAAGCGGCATTGTGAACCGCTCGCTGTTGAACTATGAAGCGGGGCTACAGCTTAAGCATCTGGGCATGGATATCGATCCCGATACGCCATTGAAATACCTCTCCATTGGTCAATGGCAGATGGTGGAGATTGCAAAAGCGTTGGCGCGTAACGCCAAAATTATCGCTTTTGATGAACCGACCAGTTCCCTGTCGGCACGCGAGATTGAGAATCTGTTTCGCGTTATCCGTGAGCTGCGCAACGAAGGGCGCATCATTCTGTATGTCTCGCACCGTATGGAAGAGATTTTTGCCCTTAGCGATGCCATTACCGTATTTAAAGATGGGCATTACGTTAAAACGTTTACGGACATGCAGCAGGTTGATCACGACGCGCTGGTGCAGGCGATGGTGGGGCGTGACCTGGGTGATATTTATGGCTGGAAATCCAGGCCTTATGGCGCAGAGCGTCTGCGTTTGCATGAGGTCAAAGCCCCCGGCGTGCGGACGCCGATCAGTTTATCAGTGCGTAGCGGTGAAATCGTCGGACTGTTTGGGTTGGTGGGCGCCGGACGTAGCGAATTAATGAAAGGATTGTTTGGCGGCACGCGTATCACCGCAGGCCAGGTGTTTATTGATGAACAGCCAATTGATATCCGCAAACCGAGCCACGCCATTGAAGCAGGGATGATGCTGTGTCCGGAGGATCGCAAAGCCGAAGGGATTATTCCGGTTCATTCGGTGCGTAACAACATCAACATTAGCGCGCGTCGTAAACATGTCTTGGGCGGATGCGTGATCAATAACGGCTGGGAAGAAACCAATGCCGATCACCATATTCGTTCGCTCAACATCAAAACACCGGGGGCGGAGCAACTGATCATGAACCTCTCTGGCGGTAATCAACAGAAGGCTATTCTTGGCCGGTGGTTATCGGAAGAGATGAAAGTGATTTTGCTGGATGAACCTACCCGCGGCATTGATGTGGGCGCCAAGCATGAAATTTATAACGTGATTTATGCCCTCGCGGCGCGCGGCGTGGCCGTGCTGTTTGCATCCAGTGACCTGCCAGAAGTTCTCGGTGTCGCCGATCGTATCGTGGTGATGAGGGAAGGCGAGATTGCCGGTGAGTTACTTCATGAACAGGCGGATGAACGCCAGGCGTTGAGCCTTGCAATGCCTAAAGTCAGCCAGGCTGTGGCCTGAATAAGGAGAGTATGATGTCTTCCGTTTCTACATCGGGTTCAGGTGCTGCGAAGTCGGCGCTAAATCTTGGCCGCATTTGGGATCAATACGGGATGCTGGTGGTGTTCGCCGCGCTGTTCCTGGTGTGTGCCATCTTCGTGCCAAACTTTGCCACCTTTATCAACATGAAGGGGCTGGGGCTGGCGGTATCGATGTCGGGTATGGTCGCATGTGGGATGCTCTTTTGCCTGGCATCCGGCGACTTCGACCTGTCCGTTGCGTCCGTCATTGCCTGTGCAGGGGTCACCACTGCCGTAGTCATCAACATGACCGAAAGCTTGTGGATTGGCGTCGCTGCCGGGCTGTTGCTGGGGATTTTATGCGGTCTGGTGAATGGGTTTGTGATTGCACGGTTAAAAATCAACGCCCTGATCACCACTCTGGCGACGATGCAGATTGTCCGCGGTCTGGCCTACATTATCTCTGACGGTAAGGCGGTCGGGATTGAAGACGAGCGTTTCTTTACCCTTGGCTATGCTAACTGGTTTGGGCTGCCGGCACCTATCTGGATAACGATCGTGTGTTTCATCGTATTTGGCTTACTGCTGAATAAAACCACGTTTGGTCGTAACACGCTGGCTATTGGTGGGAATGAGGAGGCTGCGCGCCTGGCCGGGGTTCCGGTTGTTCGCACCAAGATTATTATCTTTATTCTTTCCGGTCTGGTGTCCGCAATTGCGGGAATTATCCTCGCATCGCGTATGACCAGCGGCCAGCCAATGACCTCAATTGGTTATGAGCTGATCGTGATTTCTGCATGTGTTTTAGGGGGCGTATCGCTGAAAGGCGGCATCGGAAAAATCTCATATGTGGTCGCCGGGGTGTTGATTCTGGGGACGGTTGAGAACGCGATGAACCTGCTGAACATCTCTCCTTTTGCGCAGTACGTCGTACGTGGTCTCATCCTGCTGGCGGCGGTAATCTTCGACCGTTACAAGCAAAAAGCGAAGCGCACCATTTGATGATTTAAGCCCTAACTTTTCAGTCTAGCTTCTGCTAATCGCCAGCCGCTA